>CAJUJR010000025.1 GCA_910586605.1 uncultured Lachnospiraceae bacterium
GGAAGATATTTTTTATTTCCTTAAGTCCGGCTACGATTGGCTGTGAATAGTAACCGTTTGTTATGTTAAAAGTGAAAGATTTGTTTTGCCATGTTGCGTTGTTTTCTCTGATACGTTATAATAATTTAGATTACATAGAATTCGTGTAAAAGAGGAAATAGGATGAAAAGTTTGGTTGGGCGGTCTTTTGATGTTACGATGTTGAATGAGCGGAAGAAAAAAAGAACGCGGTTTGTTATTTTGTCAATAGCATGTATACTAGTCTGTGCGGCAATTTTTTATTTGGGGTTCCGTTGGTTTTTAAACCGGCAATATGATTCTTATCAGGTGGAACGTTCGGTATATGTGAAAAATGGTAATTCAATGTCCTATAAATCTTATCAGGATGGGATTATCCGATACGGGCGCGATGGTGTCACTGCTGTGGACAGGAAAGGGAATTCTATTTGGAGTGGAAGCTATGACATGGCAAACCCAAAAGCGGATACTTGTGGTTCAAGCGTGGTAATTGCTGATATTGGCGGAGAATCCCTTTATGTTTATAAAGACGGGGGAACTGGCACAGAATTTACGGTTGACTTCCCTATTGTACAGGCATGTATTTCTAATCAGGGAGTGATTGCTGTATTAGTGGAAGACAGTTCTTCAAATACAATTGCGCTGTATAATCCTTTTGATAAAGCAGAAACTCTTTTAGCAGAGATTCCTACAAACGTTGAAGATGGTTACCCGGTTGCCTTGGATTTATCGCCAGATGGAAGCAGTGTGGTAGCATCCTATCTTAATGTAACGACAGGGGCGGCACAAAGCCATGTAGCGTTTTATAATTTTACCGAGGTAGGGAAGAATGCAAATTGTCTAGTAGGCGCACATAACTATAAGGAAACCCTGATTTCAGAAGTCCAGTTTATGGGAAATTCTGATGTCTGCCTTTTTGGTGAAAAAGGGTTTTATCTTTGGACAAATATGCGTCAGCCAGAAGCTGTGGCTGAAAAAGAATTTGAAGAGGCAATCCAAAGCGCTTTTATTGATGAAGGGCATGTGGGAGTCCTGTTAAAAAGGGATGATTTGAAATGTAATATGAAACTGTATGATACAAGTGGAAATAATACTCTTTCAATTAACGTAGATGCGGCATTCACCCATGTTCAAATCAGTGGGGATGAGATTTTATTCCACTCTGCAGAATGGTGTGCAGTATACCGTATTAATGGTATTAAGAAATTTTCAAAAAACCTGACAAGTAAAATCAGTTACTTTTTTCCAAGTGATAAAAAAAATTATTATTTCTTTATACAGGATTCTAAAATTAAAATAATAAAGCTGAAATAGTGTTGCTATTACTCTGGCGGTTAAATGTCGATGCATTGTGTTTCCTGCCATTTGTCCCCACGGGAGACATTGGAACAGGCGTGCCAAACGCATCAGTGCGATTTGGAGGAGATGATTCAGAAACTGGACGAGCATATTAATGGGAAATAACTGTGGAAGATTTGAAGATTGATTTTCAAATCTTCCACAGTTATTGTACTAGAAGGGTAAGTTGTTAATAGGTTGGTTATAGTGCTATATTGAGCTGTTCTGTCCCTGGGAGGACGAAGCGGCCCTGGTGGATTATTGGTATGCTTTCCCCATCTTTTGCGTGTACGCAGATATCGCCTAATTCGTCATATGGGACAGTGATATCAGTATGGCAGTTAAAATATGCTTTTTGGCTGTCTGTATGGCGCAGCTTGGAGTAGTCATTTTCTTTTGCAATCATCTTTTTCCCATCCGGATTATAGGTGGCAAGCTCTTCCTCATGGGAAAAGCAGGTATCGCCTACTGCAAAATGAGGCCCTGTTTTTTCTGCTATCAGGATTGGGAGCAAATGTGAGATATTATATTTTTTCCCCATTGCATAAGCGGTCGTGTTTGTCCCAATTGCGAATTCTCCCATTGGCAGCGTATCATGATGATATAAAACATTGGCGCGGATATAATTTTTGTTTTTTTCCAGGGTATCAAAATTACTGCAGTTATAGTCTGTTATTATGCCATCTTTGAAGGTTAGGGAAAGGTTATGGTATTCTAAACCATTCAAAAATACTTTTGTCACGTGCAGAACGCCATTCGTCCCGTTCAGCTGTGGTGAGGTAAAGACTTCCCCCAGAGGGATATTGACGTCTGCGAGGCAATTTTCAAAGCGGGTTTCTTTTTCCGGCTGCCCCATAGGTGTAAGGGAAACGGCGAGGTTGGTCTTATTCCCATTGCGTCCGGTAATGGTTACAAATTTACCACGGTCAAGCGCCTGTATAAGTTTTGTCTGGATATCAAGGTATGCTGCCTGGTCCAGGGTATTGACACGGATGGTTTCCCGGAATATTTCTTCGTATTTTTCCCCGATTTCTGGAAGGGGATAGGAGATAATGGAAAAGCTGGTCTGGTCTCCAGGGATATATTTATTTGTTAAAAGGCCATTTTCTGACTGGAATTCTACTTTCCATTTTTGCTGTTTTTCAGTATATTTCAGGTTTTCCTTTTTTTCAGCAGGATTAAAAGGTTCTTCCCCAAATGTTTCAACGACGGCAGGACCAGCAAAATCGGCACAGAGTTCTTTCATGGACTCCAAAGCCTGTTTCTGTACTTGCAGAAGGCGGTCGGCATATGCTTTGTCAAAAAACAGGGAGTCATCCATACGGTGGTCATAATCATATTGTTTATTTGGGGAAGTCCCAGTATAGCCGACTTTTCCTCTGGGATTCCTTTTCCGGATGCTGGTTCCAGCACGGTAAATGCAAGGGTTTAGGCCAAGTTCTTTAAACTGGGTTATCATGGCCCGTATCATCCGTTCCATGCCGAGGTGGTAACGGATATTAACTGTTTTTTTCTGTGACAAATCAATTTGGTATAGTTCAAAACCGCGCCGGAATCCGTCTGTAAAGGTGAAGGCCATATCCTGGATTTCCTGTTCTGTTAATGTATTGAAATAAGCTGCGGTTTTCCATTCATTTTCTGAAATATATTCTCCGAAATAATACAGATACCGCAAATCCTGTAAATTGCAGTTACAGATAATTTCCGTTGCGAAATTGTATTCTGGGTCAAAGGAATCATGCAGCCCGTCTTCTGCCATCAGATCTGCATAATCAAAGAAATAGTAGTAAATTGCGGATTTAGCTTCTTTGGCGTCTGCGTCAGGCTGTTCTATGATATTGTAGATTTCTATAAAAAGTTCAAAGCTGATTGTAAGGTAAAAGAGGCGGTTTTCAAAAGCAAAGGCAATATTGCTGCGCAGTTCCGTATACAGGGTACATAATACAGCAGAAAATCCATTGCCTAGCATAGCGTTTGCATAAGCTGGATTTGCAAAACTCTTTTCATAGTTTTGAGGAAGCACATCTTGGTATAACGCAGTATTTAGGACCTTTAGTTCATCTAGGGAGCGCCCAGATAGCCGTTTGGTTTCTTTTTTCTGGTATAAATCTGCAATTAGCAGTAAAAAAGAAGCAGTGCGGTAAAAATATTCCCCAAAGGCTTTTCCATGGACATTAACAGGGCAATCTTCCTGTTGGGCTTCTTTCTGGATGGAGCGGATGCGCTCTAAGGCAAATTCAAACCGTTCAGAATATTGTTTTTTTTCTCCTGCAATTTTATCTGATAATTTCATTTTTCTTTCCTTTCTTTTAATTCGGTTGATATTACTAATTATTATTCCTGTCCTAATCGCAAAGCTGTCAGATACAGTGTGCTATTTGCTGGAACATCTGGGTTATGCGGACAGTATAATTATGCTCTTTTGTGACAAGCTCTAATCCCTGTCTGGCGATTTTATTCCGTATGCTGTCATGGTTTAAATAAAATGCAGCTTTGTCAATAAGTTCTTCCTGATCTTCAAAAATATCGAGGGTACCGCCAGCCTGGAAGATTCCGTCAAATTCTGCCTGGTAGTTTGTCAGGGCAAAACCGCCGCTTCCCAGGATATCCCAGATACGTAGCGGGATTCCTGTTTTAATATTGGGGATTGTCATATTCAAGTTGATTTTGCTGTCATAGAACACTTGAGGCATTTCAGACAGGTAATCGACAGGACCATGTATATGGACAAGTGGAAGGTTATCTGTGAAACTGTCTGTAAAAAGATGTACAGGCACAGAAAGCGACAGGGCATTCAAATTCTGATACCGTTCCAGGGAGGCTGTTTTAAAGCCGAGGACAGTGCTGGCAAACAAGTTGCGTGTACTGGCGAAGGAATGTGCAGATTGGTGGTAATCCATAAGCTCTTCAATCATCAGGCATATATCATCCGTAAGCAGAAGTTCCAGCAGATTACCGCCCGAAACCAAAAGCTGTGCGTTCATTGCCCCTTCCAGATATCCACAGAGGTAAGGCGGAAGCTTGCCTGCAATGCGGTCAAAAGAGTTTTTCCCATAGAGGCTTCCGACAAAAGAAACTGGGTATTTGTTAGAAGTATCTATAGAAATCTGCCTGGAAAGGCGTTCCGTGTGAACCGCCAGGGGAAGGTGGAAAATATTTTTGACGCCAAGAATGCGGAACTCTTCACAATTGGAACGGTCAAAACAGAAGATAATGTTGGTTGGATAAAAGACAGATTTATGGTACATGGCGAGCAAAGGGCTGTCACAATTCCAACAGGCATAGGGCAGTTTAGAGATATGGCATGCTTCTGCAAGTACTGGAAAATAATTTATGGAAAAAAGAAAACTATAAGGTTCTTTTTTTAACTTGCAACAAAGCCAATCCACATAACCAGAATCTTCTTCCGGGTTATGGATTGGCTTGTCAAGCATGGTTACAGTATGCCCAAGCGCTTCAAATGTGGTGCGGGTATCATATAAATTATAGGCATTCCATTTATAAAATAGTATTTTCAAGGCAATTTCCCCATATATTCTTCTAATGCATTCTGCCAGTTTTTCATACGGTAAGCTCCCTGGGAATTTAATCTATGGTTTTCCAAAACGGAAAATGCTGGGCGCTTTGCGATTGCCGCAGTATATTCTTCTGTGCTGACAGGTACAAGGTTAACATTGATATTTGCAAGCGAAAATATAGATTTTGCAAATTCATACCAGCTTGTAAACCCTTCACAGGTAGCATGGTAAATCCCGTACTTTTCAGAATCCACGATATGAAGTATCATACGCCCAAGTTCATCAGCAGAGGTCGGCGAACCGAACTGGTCGTTTACAACAGTAATTGTGTCCCGCTCTTTTGCAAGGCGCAGCATGGTTTTTACAAAATTATTCCCATCGCCATATAGCCAGGCAGTCCGCACAATATAGCATTTTTCCGTCAGGGCGGTAACTGCTTTTTCACCAGCTAGTTTTGTAGAGCCATAAACGCTCTGCGGGCAGGGAACATCGGTTTCAACATATGGTGTATCAGTATTGCCGTCAAATACATAATCCGTAGAGACTTGTACAATCTGCGCACCAGTTTCTTTTGCTGCTTTTGCAAGGTTTTCTGGACCAATGGCATTTATCCTATGTGCATTTTCTTTCTCGGTTTCACATTTATCAACGGCAGTATGCGCCGCACAGTTAATAATGGTATCTGGCTGCTCTTTTTTAACAAGGCTAAGCACCTGGTTTTCATCGCAGATATCAAGCGTATCAACATCTGTATTGATGATTTTAGTATCTGTCCCTTCTAAAAGGGAATTTAAAGCCCGGCCAAGCTGGCCGTTACAGCCGGTAATCAGCACCTTTTCCATAACAATCCTCCAAATCTGTTTTTAAAAGCTAAGGGCGATATCCTCTGAAAAAGGAGGGTATTTTTTATCTTTTTCTGCCAGGAGCGGAACCTCCCCTTCTGGTATTGGCCAATGGATTCCGATTGATTTATCATCCCAAGGGATACCTGCTTCAGAAGACGGGTCATAAAAATCTGTGCATTTATAAAAAAATTCTGCGGTATCAGATAATACATAAAAACCGTGTGCAAAGCCCTCAGGCACATAAAACATATTTTTCTTTTCTGCGCTTAAAATGACGCCGTGCCATTTCCCAAATGTTTTAGAGCCTTTCCGTATGTCTACGACAACATCAAACACTTCTCCGTTTAAGACGCGCACTAGCTTGCCTTGTGTATGTTCTTTCTGGAAATGGAGGCCGCGCAGGACGCCTTTGGAAGAATTAGACTGGTTGTCCTGGACAAAAACCATGTCAAGGCCTGCTTTTTGGAAATCCTGGTAGTTATAGCTTTCCATAAAATAGCCTCTTGCATCGCCGCGGACTTCTGGCTGTATTAAATAAAGCCCTTCAATATCATCGCATTTATCAAATCGAAAATTTCCCATTTGCCATATCCTCTCTGAGTTTTATAATGTGAATAACAACCTTTTTCCCATTATTGTAGCATCATTAGTTGGACTTAGCAAATAATTTTTTCTTTTTTTGTCTTTCCTTATTTCTGGACTGGAGCTGTGGCAGCGTCTCTTCATCACTTGCCGCGCTCTCTGGTAGGTCATGGCGCACTTCGGCAAGAATCTGGTTTAGCAGGGTGATTTGCCGCTCCTGTAGTTCTTCTTTCTGCCTTGTCAGATAATCCATTTCTTTTAGCAGCTTTGTTGTGATTTTTTCACAAATCCTTTCTTCGGATTCCCTGTCCATTTCAGCAACAGTATTGCGTATCATTTTACGCATCATTGCTTCAAAGTGGCGTAGTTTTTCTTCAGGGTTCATAGGTTTAACGGCCTGTTTCTGTGCTGCAGCATCTGTCCGTTCTGGATGGAGCGGCATAACCTGAGCCATATGGTGTGCCGCCCCATGGCTGTTTTCATCCATAACTTGCTGGTTTAATTCTTCACGTAGGCGGTATAATTTCTGTGTATCCATCTGGCATACATTGTGGATATCTGGGAGAATCAGTTTGATAGATTTTAGCTGGAATCCCTGTTCTTTTAAATCTTTAATATGTAAAAGCAGCTTAACATCGTCTGGGGTATAAAAGCGGTGCCCTTGTGCATTCCTTTCAATGTGCAGCCCAAGCTCTACTTCCCAATAACGGAGGACATGTGCTTCTACCTCCAGTTGTTTTGCCGTGTCAGATATACTATATCGTGTTTCCATTTTGATACCATGCCTTTCTTTTATATTATTAGAAATATTCCTTGATGATTTCTTCTACAAGACGATATTTTTCATTGGTAGCGGCAGCGTGGAGCTTTTCTTGCTGCTCGTTTATTTCTTCGGTAATTTTTGACTCTTCCAGCAGGGAATCAATAAGTTCTTGCATATCAGGCGCTACAGAGGAAGGGAGGCGCTCCGCTGCTGCAGCAATATTTTCCTCTTTTTGCCCTTCTGCCTTTTTGCCTGGTTCTTCTTCTTGGTCAAAATAAGCGTTTTCATAAGCTCTCCGTTCTTCAGGGTGAAGATATTGGTTTTCAAGTTTTGCCTGCAGGGTGTTTTCAAAATAGTTTAAAAGCTGCAAGCGTAGCAGGCTCCTTTTATGGCGGACCTGGAACAGAAGTTCGCTGGCAGCAAGGAATAAAAGGAAAAAAACAAGTGTCATGCTGTGGATTAGCGTCCACCGCATAGGAAATTCATAATAGATTCCACACATAATGCTAAGCAGTGTTGAGGCTGTTACGATAAGCCCACAGAAAATATCTGTATTTTCTAGTGTCTTCATGGAAATACCAAGGAAATGGTACTGTGCCATATGGTTTTCTATAAAGCAGCCAGGATTGTGGATTGGGATTTTCAGCTTATAACAAGCTTCAAATTTGGTGTACATGGCGCGTATCCATTTATTCTTTGTGCTTGGGACTTGTTCAGAGTCCCGCAGGAGAACCTGGTAAATAATTGCGCACATACACTTGAATGCAATCGTGAAAGCAGTTAGGATTGTCATGGCAAATAATAAGTTGTAGTTTTCTAAAAAGTCTTTCATGGTAATTCCCCCTGTGGTTCTTGTGTTATTTCTTCGTGTTCTGGATGGTTGCTATTCACGGACATGAATAGTAACTCTGGGTTTATGATAATCTTTTTTCAGGGGAAACGTAAAGAAGGTATCGAATGCCATAATTAGTTCTTCTTCGACAAAATAGGGAGAATTAGTAGATAAATCTTCATTTGTCTGCTATTATATAGCAGGGCGTATTTGGGAAAGAGAGCGCGAAAAAGAGGAAAGCAGCAGATTTGGAGGGAATAATGTACAGGCAGATTGAACGTATTTTATTGCAATATGGATATGAAATGATTTCCATAAACACACCGGATATCCATCTGGCGCTGCGCCAGGAGCAGGGAGAAGGATATGCTGTCGTTACATTAGATGAAACGTCAGGAAGGTATCTGGAAACAGGCCAGTTTTATCATGTGTCAGAACAGATACGGGCTTTTATACAGCAAAGAGGATGCCATTACTGCCATTTTTTGTATCTTCTTGTGAGTGATAACGACAGCAGCGCAGGAAGGCTCTTCCAGAATTATGAATGTTTTTGGCGGATTGTGCCGGGCAGGGGACAGGTTATGGTATACGAGGCAGCAGAGGAAGGTTTTATGGCGCTGCGCCAGCCGTTGGAAGGAATGTTTGCGTGGCAGCCAGGTCCTGTATTGCATGGAAGCGGTATAAATGGCAGTACTGGGCAGGGCAGATGGCAGAGTTTTTGCAATGCTGTAAAGGCAGGGAGGCTTCCAATATGTAATATGCTGATAATTGGCATAAATATATTGGTTTTTCTGTATACTGATTTTTTCAATGTTTTTTCTGGCAGCTGGATTGAGGCAGGGGCGCTTGGATGGTATGAGGTGATTTCACAAGGCCAGTGGTACCGCTTATTGACTTCTGTTTTTTTGCACAGTAATATAGGACATATATTTAATAACATGCTGGTGCTGGCATTTATTGGCTCTGTGCTGGAAAAAGAAATTGGTGCGTGGAAGTATGGAATTTTGTATCTTGCTTCAGGAATCCTTGCAGGGTGTGCCTCGATGGTTTATAATATGCTGCGGGATGATTATATCGTTTCCATTGGTGCGTCTGGTGCCGTTTTTGGGATAGTTGGCGCTGTATTGTATCTGGTTCTTTTCCAGAAAGGGAGGAATGCACAGTATAGTGCGCGGCAGATTGCATGGATGGCTTTTTTAAGCCTGTATGGAGGTTTTACAAGCCAGGGGGTGGATAACGCTGCCCATGTCGGGGGCTTTATAGCTGGTTTTTTACTGGCTGCCCTTCTTACCTGGGGAAGGACAGGGAGGGAACAACATGATTTCGCATAGAAATGGAGATTGATTGATGAAGGTAAATATTTATTACGGCGGAAGAGGGTTGATTGATGACCCGGCGATTTTTGTGATGAATAAAATAATGGGTGTCCTGGATGAGTTGAATATAAAGGTGAAAAGATATAACCTTTATGAAGATAAGCGGGGAATTGCCGTTTTGCCGAAGACTTTGAAGGACGCAGATGCCGTTATCCTGGCAGCATCTGTAGAGTGGATGGGAATCGGCGGGCTGTTATGGCAATTTTTGGATGCCTGCTGGCTGTATGGAGATAAGGAAAAATTCAAATCCTTATATATGATGCCAGTTGTGCTTGCAACCACTTATGGGGAAAAGGATGCACAGTTTACCATGGTAAAGGCATGGGAAATGCTTGGCGGGATTCCTTGCGATGGAATCTGTGCTTATGTCAGCGATACAGTTACCTTTGAAACAAGCACAGAATATGCCTATCTGATTGAAAAGAAAACAGAAAGTTTTTACCGGACGTTTTCTAAAAAATTAAGCTCCCTGCCGTCAAGTAACCTGGTGGTGCGTGAAAATGTATTGAAGCCAAAGACAATCCGCCTGACGCCGCAGGAGAGTGAACAGCTTTCCATGTATGTGTCAAATGATTCTTACGTAAAGAAGCAGAAAGAGGATCTCCAGGAACTGACACAGATGTTTAAACAGATGATGGGGGACAGCGGTGAAAGCCCTGATATGTTTGAGGCAGAGGAACCTTATGTGGAAGAGTTTAAAAGGGCGTTCAGCCCAATTCCTGATGTTTCAGTAACTTTTTCCTGGGAAATTAAGGAATTCCAGCGGTTGCTTGTATTGGAGATTGAAAATGGAAGCCTGAACTGCTATTATGGCAAGAGGGATTCCGTAGATGTGGCAATTAAGTCTTCTAAAAAGGTCCTGGAAAATATTGTGTATGGTGAGTCGCCTCTCCAAACTGCTTTTATGTCAGGGGAGCTTACGGCTAAGGGGAACTTCCGCGTACTCCATACATTTGATACATTATTCCGTTTTAGTAAAAATTAAGCGACGGAATATATTGTTGGTAGATACTTTAGCGCTGCTTGGTATCCTATCTTAGTAATGTAGTTTTGGAAGCAGCGCAGAAAGAGGTAAAGTGATGGAAAAATTAGTAAATGATGATTGTATTTTCTGTAAGCTGGCAAATGGCAAGATTCCAACCAATGCGGTTTATGAGGATGAAGATTTTAAGGTAATTATGGACGCAAGCCCTGCATCAAAAGGTCACTGCATTATTTTGCCAAAGACGCATGCAAAAAATTTATTGGAACTGCCTGAGGAATATTGTGAAAAACTTCTGCCGGTGGCTAAAAAGTGCTGTAAAGTTTTGATGGAGGTGCTGCACTGCGATGGGGTTAATGTATTGCAGAACAATGGGGAAGCGGCAGGCCAGACGGTGTTCCATCTGCATGTCCATTTGATTCCGCGCTATGATGGGGATAATGTCCATATTAAGTGGGCAGAACATAAGGATGAAACAGATATTGAAGCGTTGGCAGAGGAAATAAGGAATGGATTTTAGTATTCGGAGGAGGAGATTATGTTAAGTTTAATTCCCGTTTTGGGAGCGTTGGATGCAACCGCCCTGGTAAGAGCTTTACCAGGGAACGTTTCGCAGGGGCTGATTTGGGGCCTTATGTCGATTGGTGTATATATTACTTATAAAATTTTGAATTTTGCAGATTTGACAGTAGATGGTACGCTTGCCACTGGCGGCGCAGTTACGGTAATGCTGATTCTTGCAGGCTATCCGCCGGTAGTTGCAGTCTTTATGGCGTTTCTTGCGGGGATGACGGCCGGTTTTATCACCGGCGTATTACATACAGTATTCGGCATACCGGATATTCTGGCCGGCATCTTAACGCAGATTGCTTTGTATTCTATAAATTTGAATATAACTGGGGGGAGAGCAAACCAGGCAGTTAGCGTAGACCAGTTTAATTTGTTTGTTTCACTCCGTTATATTTCAAAGACGATTCTTGTTACTGGGCTGATTACAGCCGCAGTTATCGCAGTGTTGTACTGGTTTTTTGGGACGGAGATGGGCTTTACAATCCGTGCGACAGGATGTAACCCCAATATGTCCCGTGCCCAGGGGATTAATACTTCCCGTGCAAAGGTAATCGCGCTTATTTTTTCCAATGGGCTGGTTGGGTTTGCAGGGGGAATCCTGGCGCAGTATCAGGGGAATTGCGATGTGAATATGGGAAGGGGTGCGATTGTAATCGGGCTTGCTTCTGTCATTATAGGAGAGGTGATTGGAGAGGCAATTTTTGGAAATAAGCTGAACTTTGCAGCAAGGCTTCTTTTCGTATCTATAGGGAGCATTATTTATTATATTGTAATTAGCTTTGTATGCTGGCTGGGCCTGCCTTCTATTGATTTGAAGCTGTTCTCAGCAATTGTTGTTGCAGTCTTCCTTGCAGTGCCATATCTGAAAGGAAAATCAAAGAATTCCTACCGAAGGGCAGCAAAAGGAGGTGCAAGATAATGTTAGAATTAATTGATGTCCATAAGACATTTAACCTTGGTACAATTAATGAGAAAAAAGCGTTAAATGGCGTTGACCTCCAATTGGAGGAAGGCGATTTTGTAACGGTGATTGGCGGGAATGGAGCCGGCAAATCAACTGTATTAAATGCGATTGCAGGTGTTTGGCCAATTGACTCCGGAAGGATTTTAATTGATGCGGAGGATGTAACCGGATTTCCAGAGCATAAAAGGGCGGCTGTCTTGGGGCGGGTGTTCCAGGACCCTATGACTGGGACAACTGCGACTATGGAAATCCAGGAAAACCTTGCGCTGGCAGCAAGAAGGGGGAAACGCCGCGGTCTTAGCTGGGGGATAACAAAAAAAGAAAGAAAGGAATATAAAGAACTTTTAGCCACATTGGACCTTGGGCTGGAGGATAGGATGACTTCCAAAGTCGGGTTGCTTTCTGGCGGGCAGAGGCAGGCGCTTACCCTTTTGATGGCAACTTTGAAAAAGCCAAAGCTGCTTCTGCTAGATGAGCATACTGCGGCATTGGACCCTAAGACGGCGGCGAAAGTTCTTGAACTGTCGGAACAAATGATTACAGAGCATAATTTGACGGCAATGATGGTAACACACAACATGCGTGATGCAATTGTACATGGGAACCGTTTGATTATGATGAATGAAGGGCGTGTGATTCTGGACATCCGTGGTGAGGAGAAGAAAAAACTCACTGTGGAAGACCTTTTAAAGAAATTTGAAGAGGTCAGTGGTGAAGAATTTGCAAATGATAAAGCGTTATTGGGGTAAGTATTTTATTTGGTTAAGTATTTTATTTGGTTAAGGGGCTGTTGGTTTCAGCCCCTTAATTTATACTGCACGTCGGATAGATTTGCAGTTATCAACTATAACGAAAGACCGCCGGCTATATTTCTTGCATTGGACGGGTCGGTAAATTCTGGAGGCCTTGAGTATAATTCATCCAGCGTAAGCCGGTACATGGGAAAAAATTCATCCATAAAAAGGTCGGCTTCTGGGCAGTGCAGTTTATTAACGGCTTCCTGCAAAGTGTTTTCTGCGCTGCAGAATTCGCGGTTGCCAGCTTTTATTTCTTCGGCGCATTTAACCAACGCAGAAATCTTGTCTGCTGCCTTGACCAGAAGCCGAAGTTCTTTATCTTCCGTGGATTCGATAAAGTAGCCTTCATATTCTTCCCGGAGGTCGGATGGGAGCATGTTTAGCAGGCGGAAAGCTGCCGCTTTTTCGATTTGCTTATAGGCTGACTGGATTTCGCTGTTTTCATATTTCACCGGAGTTGGCATATCTCCGGTGATGATCTCTGTGCAGTCATGGTAAAGGCCAAGCATGGCGGCATGTTCTGCATTATAGCTTTTCTGCAGCCGTTTATTGCCAAGTATGGCAAGCGCATGGGCAATCATTGCAACTTCTAAAGAATGTTCACTGATATTTTCTTTGGCAGAATTTCTCATTAGCGCCCAGCGCTCAATATATTTCATGCGTGCAAGCATGGCGAAAAAAGAATTTTTTTTCTGTTCCATTGTTTTCTCCTGTTTCTAGAGCGTGTTTGCTTGGGACAGCATTTTTTTTATATAGTGGCCAGTGTAAGATTCTTTGCATTTTACAACTTCTTCCGGCGTCCCGCAGGTAACGACAGTGCCGCCTTTATCGCCGCCTTCTGGCCCGATATCAATAATATAATCGGCTGTTTTAATAACATCCAGGTTGTGTTCAATTACGATTACCGTATTGCCGTTTTCGGCAAGCCGGTGCAGGATGTCAATCAGCTTGTGGACGTCGGCGAAGTGAAGCCCTGTCGTCGGCTCGTCCAAAATATAGACAGTCTTTCCAGTGCTTCGTTTGCTAAGTTCCGTCGCAAGCTTGATACGCTGTGCTTCGCCTCCGGATAAGGTGGTGGAAGGCTGCCCAAGCTTGATATACGAAAGGCCGACATCATAAAGTGTCTCGATTTTACGGCGGATGCGAGGAAGCGGATCAAAGAAGTGCAGCGCTTCTTCCACAGTCATATCCAATACATCTGCAATCGTTTTCCCTTTATACTTTACTTCCAGTGTTTCCCTGTTGTAGCGTTTCCCGTGGCAGACCTCACAGGGGATATAGATGTCTGGCAGGAAGTTCATTTCGATTTTATTAATGCCGTCCCCGCTGCATGCTTCGCAGCGGCCGCCTTTGGCATTAAAGCTAAAACGGCCTTTTTTGTAGCCTTTTGCCTTCGCATCTGGTGTGGCGGCAAATAAGTCGCGGATTAAATCAAATACACCTGTATAAGTGGCAGGGTTGGAACGCGGTGTCCTTCCGATTGGGGACTGGTCGATAGCAATTACTTTGTCAAGCTGTTCCAGCCCGGTAATGCATTTGTGTTTTCCGGGGATACAGCGTGCCCGGTTTAAGTTCCGGGCAAGGCTTTTGTATAGGATTTCATTGACAAGCGAGCTTTTGCCGGAACCGGATACGCCGGTTACGCAAGTCATTACCCCGAGAGGGAAAGCAACGTTAATTTTTTTCAGGTTATTTTCCTGGGCGCCCTTTACGGTAATATATCCAGTTGGTTTACGCCTTGTTTCAGGAACCGGGATTTTTATCCTGCCGCTTAAGTAAGCTCCGGTAATGGAATTTTCATTTGCCATAATCTCTTTTGCGGTGCCTTCTGCAATAACTTCCCCTCCATGGATTCCGGCGCCTGGGCCGATATCGACAATATGGTCTGCTGCAAGCATGGTATCTTCGTCATGCTCTACGACAAGCAAGGTGTTTCCAAGGTCTTTCAGGCGGATTAAGGTTTTCAGCAGTTTATCGTTGTCACGCTGGTGGAGGCCGATGCTTGGCTCGTCCAGAATATAGGCAACGCCGACAAGCCCTGAACCAATCTGCGTTGCCAGGCGGATGCGCTGGGCTTCGCCGCCGGACAGGGAGCCGGCATTCCGTGCAAGGGAAAGGTAGCCAAGCCCTACATCCATAAGGAAACTCAAGCGTGCATTGATTTCGCGCAATACCAGTTCGCCAATGGCAAACTGGCGTTCTGACAGTTCAAGCCGGTTCATGTATTCCACTAAATCACTGATGGAAAGTTCAGTTATGTCGGATATATTTTTACTGCCGACAGTAACAGCAAGCGCGCCGGGTTTTAGTCGTTTTCCCTTACAAGAACTGCATGGGATGATTTCCATATAGCTTTCATATTCTTTCCGGCTGCTGTCCGATGAAGTTTCACGGTAACGGCGTTCCAGGTTGCGGATGATTCCCTCGAAGGCAATGTCATAAACGCCTGTCCCATGCTGCCCGGTATATTTGACGCGTACTGTTTTGCCGTCGGTGCCATGCATAATCAGTTTCTGGGTTTCTTCTGGCAAATCCTGGTAAGGGACATTTAAGTCGAAGCCGTATTCCTGTGCCATCGCATCTAAAATGGAGCGGCCATAGCTTCCCGGGTTAGATGCGGACTGCCAGCCGGGAACGGCAAGGGCGCCTTCCGGTATGCTTAAAGAAGGGTCTGGTATAATCAGGTCTTCGGAAAATTCCATGCTAAAGCCAAGGCCATGGCAGGCTTCGCAGGCGCCAAATGGGTTGTTAAAAGAAAAATTGCGCGGTTCTATCTCTTCAATGCTGATATTGCAGTCAGGGCAGGAAAAGCTTTGGCTGAAGTTTACCTGTCCTTTTTGCGGAATGTCAAGTACAAGCAGCCCATCGGAAAGGCGCAGCACATTTTCAATGGAGTCTGCCAGCCTTTTTTGGATGCCGTCCCGAACAACAAGGCGGTCAACCATTATTTCAATATTGTGCTTTTTGTTTTTTTCGAGGCTGATTTCCTCGGTAAGTTCATAGAGGTGCCCGTCTACGACTACGCGGACGTATCCGCTTTTCCGGGCGGATTCAAAGACTTTTACATGGGTGCCTTTCCGTCCACGGACGACCGGGGCAAGAAGCTGGAGCTTTGTCCCAGTTTCATAAGTCATAATTTCATCCACCATCTGGTCAACGGTTTGGCGTTTTATCTCCTTGCCGCACTTTGGGCAGTGTGGGATGCCAACCCGGGCAAATAGAAGGCGGTAGTAATCATAAATTTCTGTAACTGTCCCTACCGTAGAGCGGGGATTACGGTTTGTTGATTTTTGGTCAATGGAAATTGCAGGCGAGAGCCCTTCTATGCTTTCTACATTTGGCTTTTCCATCTGCCCTAAAAACATCCGGGCATAGGAGGACAGGGATTCCATATAACGACGCTGGCCTTCCGCATAAATGGTATCAAAGGCGAGCGAGGATTTCCCAGAGCCGCTTAAGCCTGTGAGTACCACGAAAGAATCGCGTGGGATATCAATGTTAATGTTTTTTAAGTTGTGTTCCTGCGCACCACGGATGCGGATATATTTTCTGGCTTCTTCATGCTTGTGCAAGATCATCACCAATCCTTTCCTGTTTTCTGATTTGTCCTTAATAGTAACATGATTTGATAAATAAAGCAAGAATATACGTTCGGAAAAGTTTTTCTTGAAGATGATGCGGATATAAAGTATACTATTATTAATAAATTTGGTTGGACGGACAAAAGCTGCAGTCACAAAAAGAGCAAAGGAGAAGGAATGGATGGATGCAGACGTAAAATATGTGGCAATTTGTTCAGCAGGGATTGATGAAGATTATAATGACACACTTCTGGAAGCATTTCATTCTTTGGCCGATACCTTTGGGTTTAAGCTTCTGTTTTTTAATTCTTTCAGTTCGCTTTATTACTATGAAAAACATGACATTGGGGAGAGCAATATATTCCATCTGATGAATTATGAATTGCTGGATGGTATAGTTTTGCTTTCGGAGACAGTAAAGAATGAAGGGGTGCGTAATGAAATCGTAAAAAAAGCAATGGCGCTCCATCTTCCGGTCGTAACGATTGACCACTATATAGAAGGTTGTTACAACATCAATTTCCAATACGAAAGTGCGATGGAGCAGATTGTAACACATCTGATAGAGGAACATCATTACAAGCGGATTAATTTTATTGCCGGGCTTCAAGGGAACAGGTTTTCGGATGAACGTTTAGAAGCGTATAAAGCTGTCTTGGAGCGCCATGGGATTCCGGTTGAGGAAGGGCGTATTGGGTATGGCGGCTTTTGGTCTGTGCCTACAAAGCTGGTAATTGATGCATTTTTGGAAAGCGACCTTCCATTCCCAGAGGCGATTGTCTGTGCAAATGATTCTATGGCAGTTGCTGCCTGCAGGTATCTGGCAAAAGCAGGATACAGGGTGCCGGAGGACGTGGCGGTAACCGGGTTTGATGGGATTCCGGAAGCGTTAGAGCATTTGCCAAGGATTACAACGGCAAAACATGATTATCCAAAGGCTGCGCTGCTTGCGTTCCAGATTTTGCAAAGGTGTTTTTGCGGGGAAGATGTGGAAAAGCAGTCGTGGGTGGATTCCATATTTATTTCAGGGCGTTCCTGCGGCTGTGAATGGGATGGCGCAAGGATGTATAGTTCTTTAATCCAGAAATTGTATGAGAAAATGGATGATTACAGCCAGTTTAACCGCGACCAGATTGATATGACGGCTGATTTAATAGATAATGATTCTTTTCAAGGGTTTTTTGATAATCTGAAAAAATATGCTGGGAATTTTTGTGCAGATACATTCTGGCTCTGCATTATTGACGATTTCCTGACGCAGAAGGAAGCCCTGGCTGATATTATTGAGGAATCTGGATATAAGAGAACTAAGTATTCCGATACAATGGATGTGATGTTGGCGCAGATTGACGGGGAATGGATTGGCATTACTGATTTCCCGACTGGGAGCCTTGTTCCGAAATTAGATGAAATACTGGATATAGAAAATAATGTAATGTTTTTACCGCTGCATGTCCTGGAACAGACAATTGGCTATGTAGCGCTTGTGTACCGACCGGAAAAGATGCGGATGACATATACTTACCAGTTTTTTATGAATATCAGCAATGCTTTGGAGACAACAAGGATACATCAAAAGCAGCAGGCAATTATTAACAGCCTGGAAAATAAATATGTCCATGACCCGATGACGGGGCTTTATAACAGGCGTGGGTTTTACCAAAGGCTGGGAAGCGTATATGAAGAATGCGTTGAAAAAGGCAGTTTGTTAATGGTTGCCTCTGTCGATTTGAATGGGTTAAAGCCTATTAATGATACATATGGGCATGCTGATGGGGATTTGGCCATTTCGGCAGTTGGCAGGGCTTTAAATGAAGTTTCTGGCGGCAAGTATACTTGCGCGCGCTTTGGCGGGGATGAATTTGTTGTTGCAGGGCAGGTTGGGACAGAGGAAGAGACAGAAAGATTCCGGCAGGGGATTGCCAGATATCTTTCGGATTTTAATGCCCATTCAGAAAAACCATATCAGGTAGGCGCAAGCATAGGCTGTGTATCAGCAGTTCCTGATGCAAAGTTAACATTGGATGAATTTATAAAAATGGCGGATGAAAGGATGTATGAAGATAAAGTCCGGTACCATTCAAGGAGAAGATAAAGACTGTTAAAGACAGGTATAAAAATATATATTTTATTTTTTGTTACTATTCATGTTATGAATAATAACGATTCTTTAACATGTTTTAAGAAAGGAGGGTAGGCGTTATTTACAGGTTGTTAAAAGAAATGCAAAAGTAGAAGAAGGGATGAAAAATGGATAAAAAAGCAAAAAAAAGCGTCCATGGGCTGAGGCTTATGGTAATAGGGTGCATTGCAGCGATTGTCATTGTGATTGCTTCAGTATATTTGGTGTTTTCTGGAGAGCAGACACTTAAGCTTGCAGAAACAAGCACGGGAAAATATGAGGAAGCAATGTACAATGGATATGAGCTGGAAATCAAGTCTCAGGTGCAGGCAGCAATTGCCATAGTCCAGGGATATTATGACCAGCTTCAGAAAGGGACGTTTGCTACTGAGGAAGAGGCAAAGAATGCGGCAAAGGAAGCTATCCGTTCTATGCGTTACCGTGACGATGACAGTGGATATGTGTGGATTGACGGGATGGACTGTGTATTGGTGATGCATCCGATTCTGCCGGAACAAGAGGGGACAAACCGGAAGGATATGGAAGACCAGAATGGTGTCATGATTACGCAGGAAATTGTGAAAGCAGCGGAAAGCGGCGGCGGTTACAACCAATTTTATTTTACAAAATCGGACGGCAAAACGGTTGCGCCAAAGCTTGCTTATTCAGAAGAGTTTGAGCCGTGGGGCTGGGCGGTTGCAACAGGTAATTACATAGATGACATGCAACAGGAAATTGATGAAACAGGCAAAGATATCCAGAGTACATTTCATTCTATGATTATAAATCTTGTAGTTCTTTCGGTTGCTATTTTAGTTGTGGCAATTGTGATTGCTATATTGGTGGGCAACAGGATTGCGCTTCCGATTGTGGCAATGGAACGGGATTTATGGCAAATAGCAAAGGGGGATTTGCGCTTTAAAGTAAATCCACGATATATAAAACGGAAAGATGAAATCGGCAAAATGGCGGCTTCTATGGAGACAGTGCGTGCTTCCCTGAGTACATTAGTTGGCGGTATCAGCTCCCTGGCCCAAAAGCTTCAAGCGGATAGCCAGAGCTTTAGCGATCATTTTGAAAATGTTGCCCAGAATATAGGTAGTGTGAATAGGGCAGTTGGGGAGATTGCAGAAGGTGCGACAAGCCAAGCATCTGATACAGAGGTTGTCAGCAACCGGGTAAAAGACCTCGAGCGCGTAATTGACATGGAAAAGGAAGCCGTGTCACGGCTGGAGGCAGCAATTACTTCCATGATGGATTATTCTGACAATGCAGTGAAAAATATTGAACTGCTTTCTTCCATTTCGGAAAAGACAAACAATGCAGTTACATTTGTCAATGAGCAGACCCAAAAGACAAATGAATCAGTAGGGAATATCCAGCAGGCAATTGCCGTGATTACTAGTATCGCAGAGCAAACAAGCTTGCTGTCACTAAATGCAAGCATTGAGGCAGCAAGGGCAGGGGAACAGGGAAAAGGTTTTGCTGTTGTAGCAGAAGAAATTAGAAAGCTTGCAGATGAAAGCAATAAGAGCGCTTCAGAAATAGGGGAAGTGGTTTCCCTTTTAATTTCTAATTCTGATTTGTCTGTCGACAGGATGCAGGATGTCTCATCTAATGTCCAGGAACAGATGAACCGTTTAAAAGAAACAAAGACTGCTTTTGAAAGCCTTTATGAGGAAATTAAGTCAGTGGAAGAAGTTTCCGGGAATATTGATATACAGACAAATAAGCTGGAGGACTTAAAGAAAGCAGTTTCTGACAGTGTGAACAGTCTTGCGAGCGTAATTGAGCAAAGTGCTGCAGGCGCACAGGAAACAAGTGCAAATATGAATATGCTGAATGCGAACATTGATGGAAGCGTGGATAACTTGACAGAATTGGTTACATTAAATGATGATTTAATGAAAGAAATCGGGAAATTCCAGGTATAAAAAATGCAGCATTTTAATGAAAAGCTGAAAAAGTGAAAAATGGAATGGTTGGCTGTGCTGAAAG
Organism: uncultured Lachnospiraceae bacterium; assembly: GCA_910586605.1. Taxonomy (GTDB): domain Bacteria; phylum Bacillota; class Clostridia; order Lachnospirales; family Lachnospiraceae; genus Butyribacter. Next base: position 20,287 of record CAJUJR010000025.1, read on the forward strand.
AGATATCTATCTTGGCACAGCCATATTGTTTTCGGACAGATTTTATGTTACCATAAAGAATCGTAATTAATGTAATATCCGTTTGTGCGGAACAGTTTTTTAAATACGTTCTTAGAAATTGTGAAAAGGAGAAAAGGATGCAGGAGCTGGCAGGGGATGATGGGAATATGTTAGAGGAAGAGCCACAAATATATGGTGGATTTGCCAGGGTATATGATTTATTTATGGATGATATACCATATGATGAATGGTTTGGGTATTTGCAAGGGCTTTTTAAGGAGTATGGGATAGAGAGTGGAATTGTTACAGAACTGGCATGTGGGACTGGGGAGATGGCTAGGCGGTTCAGCGAAGCAGGCTATAAGATGATTGGGCTAGACTTGTCTGAAGAAATGTTAATGGTTGCGAGGGAGAAGTGTACAGAGGAGGTATTGCTCCTTCATCAGGATATGAGGGGATTTGAACTGCACACCCAGGTTGCAGCAATGTATTGCATTTGTGATGGGATGAATTATATTTGCAGCAAAGAGGGCTTGAGAGAAGTATTCCATCAAGTATCACTATATCTTGAAGATGATGGCATTTTTATTTTTGATATGAAAACGGATTATTTTTACAGGGAGGTCCTGGGCAGCAGGATACTTGCCGATAACCGTGAAAATGCCAGTTATATATGGGAAAACGTTTATTATGAAAAGGAAAAGATAAATGAATATCTTCTGACTGTATATGAAGCTGCTGAAGCAGAAGGCGATTTGTTTGTAAGGACGGACGAGCTTCACAGGCAGCGTGCTTATGGATTAGGGGAAGTCAGGGAATGCCTTGGGAAAGAAGGGCTTTCCTGTATAAAAATATATGATGCATTTACCAGGGATGCGCCGACACAGGAAAGTGAACGGGTGTATTTTGTGGTGAGGAAATGAGGGAAAGGGTGAAAATTATGAGTCAGGACTATATTATTAGGGCAACAGCAGCCAACAACCAGCTTCGTGTGTTTGCTGTAACATCAAGGGAATTAGTGGAAAAAGCGAGAGAGATCCATAATACAAGCCCGGTTGCAACGGCTGCGGCAGGTAGGCTTTTGACCGCCGGAAGTATGATGGGAAGTATGATGAAAGGGGAAAATGATATATTAACCCTGCAAATCCAGTGTGGCGGGCCAATTGGGGGCCTGACAGTTACAGCCGATTCCAGTGCAAATGTGAAATGTTATGTGAAACAGCCTGAGGTACTGCTGCCTCCAAACAGTAAAGGGAAGCTAGATGTGGCAGGCGCATTAGGGCCGGGTTTTTTAAATGTTATCAGGGATATTGGGATGAAAGAACCATATAATGGGCAGACACATTTAGTCTCAGGGGAGATTGCCGAGGATTTGACATATTATTTTGCTATATCTGAACAGGTACCTTCCTCCGTTGGGCTTGGCGTGCTATTGGATAAGGAAAACCATGTGAAACAGGCAGGTGGTTTTATTATCCAGGTGATGCCATATGCCGAAGATTCGGTGGTTGATATTGTTGAGGATTCTGTGAAGCATGTCCATTCCGTTACAGATTTGTTAGGGCAGGGCATGATGCCAGAGGATATGATACGCCATCTGATGGGGTCGCTGGATGTGGAAATATTAGACAGGATTCCCACACAGTATGCATGTAACTGTTCCAAAGAACGCGTTGCATCTGCTGTGGCAAGTATTGGAAGGAAGGACTTACAGGAAATGATAGATACAGGGGAAACGGTGGAGGTAAACTGCCATTTTTGCGGTTCACACTATTATTTTACCACCGGGGAACTACAGAAATTTTTAAAGTAAGGAGCGTGTTAAGATGAGAGGAAAGAAAAAAGCAGTACTATGCATCGTTCTTTTATTAGTATGTACAGTATCTTTTTTCTTTGGATTGAGGAATGCAGAGGAAAAAAATGTCAAAGCAACAGCAATTGGGACAGTGAAGGTGGCTGGTTATTTAAATGTGCGTACCGGACCAGGGACTGGCTACTCCCTTGTAAAGTCTGGAGGGACAAACGTTACGCTTTCAGATGGCGCAAAAGTTACAATTACTAAAAAAAATGGCGACTGGTATCTGGTGAAATTTAAGCAGAACAGTAAAACAGTAAAAGGTTATGTCTTATCCAAATATATTCAAGTACAGACTGGCAGCGTATGTACAAAGGTATATGGGAATATTTCTGCAAAATCAGTTAATTTAAAGCAGGAGGCATCATCAAGCGCTGCATCCATAAAAACAGGTTCTAAAAATATTTCCTTGGCAAAAGGGAAAAAAGTAAGGATTTTATCTGAAACGATTGTAAAAAAACAGAAATGGTATAAGATTTCTGTAACCTATAATTCTAAAAAGCAAAAGGGATATCTTCTTTCTAAAGATGTAACCCTTTTGTGCGAAAAAGGGCTGCCTGGCGTGATTGAGTCTGCTTCTGCAGTTACTGTGTTAAAGGAAGCCGGGAAAAAGACGGCTGTAACAGTAGCAAACCAGAAGGTTACTGTCAAAGAAGGGAAACAGATTACTATTTTAAGCCAGGCAGATGTTTCGGGCGTAAAATACCTTAATATAAAATTCAGTTACAATGGCGCCACAGTAAAAGGGTATATTCCGGATGAAGTTGGTTTTTTGCAGATTGTAACAGAGGAAAAAGCGGCTGCAACTCCAAAGCCAACAGCAAAGCCGACGGCAAAACCGTCTGCAAAGCCAACAGCAAAGCCGACGGCAAAACCGAGCGCAAAGCCGACGGCAAAACCGAGCGCAAAGCCAACGGCAAAGCCGAGCGCAAAGCCAACGGAATCTCCGGCAATGACAGATTCGGAATATGGGGAAAAACTGAAAGAGGATGGTTTCCCGGAATCTTATGTATCTGCTTTGGTGGATTTACATAATAAATATCCGAACTGGACATTTAAGCCGTATAAGACAGGCCTTAAATGGAATGATGTGATTAAGGCAGAAAGCAAGATAGGCCTGAACCTGATTAGCAATAGTAAGTCTTATGCATGGAAATCCACAGAAGAAGGGGCATATGACTGGAAAACAGATAAGTTTATCCCGTTTGACGGCTCTACCTGGGTTGCTGTATCAGAACAGGCGGTAAAATATTATATGGATCCACGTAATTTCCTGGATGAACGCGGCATATTCCAGTTTGAAAGCCTGGAATACCAGAAAGAATCCCATACCCAGGAAGGCGTAGAAAAGATTTTACAAAATACGCCAATGGCCAATAAGACATTTACTTATAAATCAGATTCCGGCAAATCAAAGTCCATGAAATATTCCAAGGCGTTTATGAGCGCCGCATCAGAATCTAAGGTGAGCCCATATCATCTTGCTTCCCGTGTAAAGCAGGAGGTTGTAATTAGCGCGACGATGATGAGCAGTTCCGTTTCTGGTAAAGTGGCAGGATATGAAGGTATCTATAACTTTTATAATATTGGCGCTTACCATAGTACGGCAGCGGGCGGTGCGATTGCCAATGGCCTGAAATGGGCAAGTTCAGGTTCGACATATGAAAGACCGTGGAATTCGCCGTATAAATCAATTGTTGGCGGCGCCTCCTATATTGGGAAAAATTATATTAATGCCGGGCAGAATACATTGTACCTACAGAAGTTTAATGTTACCTCAAAAAACCGTTATACCCATCAGTATATGGCAAATATTGAGGCACCGAACAGTGAGGCGACAAAGACAAATACAGCATATGGGACAGATAAAGCGGAGATGCCGATGGTATTTTCAATCCCGGTTTACAATAGTATGCCAGAGAAGCCATGCAGTGTGCCATCTGGTGGGGAAAATCCCAATAACTATCTGAAATCCCTTTCTATTACAGGACATGCGTTTACGGATAAGTTTGTTTTGGGGGATGATGGGAGCAAAATTTATAAAGTAACAGTTGCTGCCAATGTGGATACAATCAAGATTAATGCAGCAGCGGTGGCATCTAGTGCAACGGTTAGCGGCAAGGGCACAAAAACTGTTCCTGTCGGTACGACAACATATACGGTAAAAGTAACTTCTGAAAGTGGAAGCGTCCGTAAATATAAGATAAAAGTAACGCGTAAAGCAAGTTAAAATATAAATGTAGTTATTTAACAGGGAGGAAACAAAATGATGGCAGGTGGAATAGCTCGAAACAATACAGGGATTGCCGGTTTTGGCAGGATTGGCAGGTTGTTTTTTGGGGTTCTGCCTGTCTTTTTCTGCCTGCTTTTTATAGGGGCGGATGTAAAAAAGGCAGAAGCAGCAGGCGCTGCGATTTCTATTACAACCAAGAACCCGGCGCCAACAGTTGGGGATGAAGTATATGTTGTGATTACAGTAAAATCCTCTGAGCTAATAAAAGGCTTTGAGGGTTATTTTTCTTATGATAACAGAGTCCTGCAATTTGTAACAGGGGGGAGTGTTATCCATGGCAATGATGATGAATTTCAGATAGACGATACAAAACGGACAGTAAGCGCGACAAAAATCACGTATTCTGTTAAATTTCTTGCCCGTGGCAAGGGGAGCACTTCGATTACTCTAAAAAAGGGGGTTGAAGTAACTGCGGATAATGAGGATTCTTCTAAGATGTCAATTTCTTACAGCCCATTAAATATAGTTGTTAATAAGAAGGAGGCTTCAAATACACCAAAACCAAATAGGACAGAAGCGCCAAGGGAAACAGAAGTGCCAGAGGCAACGGACTCACCTTCCCCATCTGAACCCCCTGTATCATCTTCCCCAAAGCCCACGCCTGGGAAAAATGATATTGCCGGCTCTAATAAGCTTAGGAAGCTTTCTATAGGGGATGGGGTTTTGCTTGCGCCTGATTTTTCGCCAAAGATAAAAAATTACAGCGCGATTGCCACAACAGACGACACAAAACTTCCGGTTGCGTATGAGGCAGAAGACAGCCAGGCGGAAGTTAGGGTAAAAGGCAATAAAAAGTTGACGGAAGGGAAGAATACGATTAAAATAGCAGTCACAGGCACAAATGGGAAAAAAAGAGTTTACAATATTTCAGTTACAATTCAGAGGATTACTGGCTCTAACAGTAAAAACAGCGCCAATAGGCTCGCAGTATTGGAAAAAGGCGGGAAAACTTATCTGACAGGGAGCACAACGGTGCAGCTTTTAGAACCTGGGAAAGGGACTATACCATCTGGCTTTGCAGAGATAGAGATTGAACTGGATGGGAAAAATATTACGGCATATGCCCTGGAGGGCAGCAAAGACAGCAGTTTTGTGCTGGTTTATGGAAAAGGGAGTAAGAAGCAATTATACCTTTATGATAAAAAAGAAAATATACTGATGCCATATGAAAAGGTGAAGTCATGGTACAGAAGCATGGATGGGAAGGCCGTCTTTGAATTGACGGCACAGGAAAAAACGGTGCAAAGCATGAAATATGTGGTGGGGATTATGGCAGCGTTTTGCGGGCTGATGGCACTTTTTGCAGTTGCAGCATTGTTGCGCCCACGCAGGTAAAAGTAAGCCAAAGCATATACTGGAAACCAACAATTATCTGGGTGCAGAGCTGTTGTGTCTACACAGGTATGACGTGCCGAAAAAAGAGTATTGGATTTGGAATAGGAATGGAGGAATATATGCAGAAACGTTTTACAAAAAGCGCCCGGCGGGTATTGGAAAATGCCAAGAGGCAGGCAGTCTCTTTAGGACATAGTTTTATAGGGACAGAACACCTGTTACTTGCCCTTTTGCGTACAAAAGGGGTAGCCAGTGAGGTATTAAAGGAAAATGGCGTATTATTTGATAAGATTGCAGAACTGGTAGAGGATAACCTTACGGTAGATTCTGATGTGATGACAACGGGGAATTTGGAAATGACGCCCCGCGCACAGAAAATCGTCAATAACAGCCTTGCGGAAGCGGAACGCCTGAATGCGCCAAATGCTGGGACAGAGCATATTTTAATTGCTATTTTAAAAGAAACGGACTGTATAGCAATGCGTTTGCTAAATACAAAAGGGATTAATGTACAGAAATTGTATATTGACGTCCTGACAGCAACTGGCCAGGATATGACAAGTGCAAAAAATGAGTATATGATGCAGAAAGGGCGCAGGGGGAAATCTGCGACGCCTATATTAGACCAATATAGCCGTGATCTGACTTCTTATGCGAAGGAAGGGAAGCTAGACCCTGTGGTTGGAAGGGAAATAGAAACAAGGCGGCTGATACAGATTTTAAGCAGGCGTACGAAAAATAACCCTTGCTTGATTGGCGAGCCAGGAGTTGGGAAAACGGCAGTTGTGGAAGGACTTGCACAAAAAATTGTACAGGGGGATATTCCTGAGATTTTACAAGAAAGACGGGTGCTGGTGTTAGATTTGTCTGGGATGGTAGCAGGCTCTAAGTACCGTGGTGAGTTTGAAGAGCGTATTAAAAGGGCTCTCCGCGAAGTGAGCCAGTCTGGCAATATCCTGTTATTTATAGACGAAATCCATACAATTATTGGAGCAGGAGGCGCGGAGGGGGCAATTGATGCTGCAAACATCCTAAAACCTGCTTTGGCAAGAGGGGAAATCCAGATTATCGGGGCTACGACAAGGGAGGAATACCGGAAATATATTGAAAAAGATGCTGCGTTGGAGCGGCGTTTCCAGCCGGTTTTGGTGGAAGAGCCGGACGAGGGGCAGACATTGGAAATATTAAAAGGCCTTCGGGAGCGTTATGAGGAGCACCATCATGTTAAGATTATGGATAGTGCGCTTTTGGCTGCGGTAAAGATGGCAGAACGTTATATTAATGACCGGTTCCTTCCAGATAAGGCGATTGACGTAGTGGATGAGGCGGCGGCAAGGGCGTGTATCAGCCAATATCTTCCGTCGCCAGAACTGCGATTTTTAGAAGAGGAGTATACAGAGTGTGAAAGGAAAAAGGAAGATGCAATCTGCCAGGAAGATTTTGCAGCTGCAAATGAAATGAAAAAACGGCAGGAAAAATGTAAAGAGAAGATGGAGCGGCTGAAACAGGAGCTGGAAAAGAAACGCCAGGGAAAAAGGCTAGTTGTAACAGAATCAGATGTGGCAAACGTAATTGGGGATTGGACGAAAATCCCAGTGCAGAAGCTTCAGGAAGAAGAGACAGAACGCTTGCGCCATTTGGAGGAAGAGCTGCATAGACGTGTAATTGGGCAGGATGAAGCGGTTACTGCAGTTGCAAAGGCGGTACGCAGGGGCAGGGTAGGCTTAAAAGATCCAAACCGCCCCATTGGCTCTTTCTTATTCCTAGGGCCGACTGGGGTTGGCAAGACAGAACTGTCTAAAGCACTTGCCGAGGCAGTATTTGGGCAGGAAAATGAAATTATCCGGGTAGATATGTCGGAATATATGGAAAAGCACAGTGTATCAAAGATGATTGGCTCACCGCCAGGATATGTAGGCTATGAGGATGGTGGGCAGCTTAGTGAAAAGGTTCGCCGCCATCCATATTCTGTTATTTTATTTGATGAGATTGAAAAGGCACATCTAGACGTATTTAATATCCTGTTGCAGATTTTAGAGGATGGGCATGTGACAGATGCCCAGGGGCGCCGGATTAGCTTTAAAAATACGATCATTATTATGACCTCCAATGCAGGCGCACAGCAGATTATCGCCCCAAAGCATTTGGGCTTTGGGCTGCAGGATAATGCAGAGGCAGATTATAAAAAGATGAGGGAAAGTGTTTTAGAGGAAGTAAAGAAAATTTTCAAGCCGGAATTTATCAACAGGATTGATGAAATGCTTGTATTCCACACACTTACACAGGAAAATATACAGGAAATTGTCCGCCTGATGCTTGCTTCACTGAATAAACGCCTCGAGGCACAGATGGGCATTACGCTTGAGGTTTCTAAAAAGGTTGTGGAATATATTGCAAAGAGCGGTTTTGATAAAAATTATGGGGCGCGCCCAATCCGACGCAGCATCCAGTCAAAAATCGAAGATGTGCTGGCAGATAAGGTACTTTCTGGTGAAATTATGCCAGGGGATAAAGTATTTGCCGATTGTAATACGCCAGAAGGAGAAGAAGAAACACTTATCTTTCAAACAGCCTCTGGAAAACAAGGCGCAGATATGGTATAATGGCTGTATTAGCAGACGGAATAGTATGTAAAGGCTTTTTAATAGCCCCTAGGGCATACAAGGTAATTCTTTTTGCAAAGGAATAGCGGAAAATCGAAAAACATAGGAGGATAATGCTCATGGCAGTAGTGAAAGAATTAATTCGTAAGGAAAGTGATGGTACATTAAGTTTTGGTAACTATGAATTTGACACAAAGCAGAAGTTATCTGATTTTGAATTTGAAGGTGACCTTTATAAAGTTAAGACATTTAAAGAGATTACAAAGCTGGAAAAAAATGGACTATTTGTATACGAATCTGTGCCAGGGACAGTTGTTACCGGATTAAAGGTGACAGAGCAGGAAATCGTATTTTCCGTAGAGGGCTGGGAGGATGCTTCCATTACATTAGAGCTTGAACCGGAAACGGAGTATGAAGTTTATGTTGACAGTACAAATGCAGGGAAGATGAAGACAAATCTTGGCGGGAAGCTTGTTCTTAGTATTGAAATTGATCAAGAACAGTCGTATAGAATCCGCGTTGTAAAGCTGTAATATATGGCAAGAGGGAAGAATAAAACGGCTTTTTTCTGTGGGGAATGTGGTTTTGAAAGCCCCAAGTGGCTGGGACAGTGCCCAGGATGCAAAGAATGGAATACTTTTGTAGAGGAACCAGTCCTAAAAGCTGCTTCTGGGAAAGGGCAGCATACAGCCGCAGAGAGAAAAAAGCCGTTGAAATTATCAGAAGTTTCTGCGTCGGAAGAAGAAAGGCTGCTGACAGGGATTGGAGAGCTTGACAGGGTGCTTGGCGGCGGGATTGTAGCAGGTTCCCTTGTGCTGGTAGGGGGAGACCCAGGGATTGGGAAATCAACGCTCCTTCTGCAGACCTGCCAGAGGCTTGTGGCAATTGGGAAAACAGTGCTCTATGTTTCTGGCGAGGAGTCAGTAAAGCAGATTAAAATGCGGGCTGACAGGCTGGGGGCATTTGAACAGGAGCTTTTGCTTTTAAGTGAGACAGATTTGGATTTAGTTGTGGAAACAGTGTCCGGCTTGAAACCAGATGTGGTGGTGATTGATTCCATACAGACAATGTATAGGGAAGAACTTGGTTCTGCACCGGGGAGTGTTGGCCAAGTCCGGGAGACCACCAGTGTTTTGATGCGGTTGGCAAAAGAAATGGCAGTTTCAATATTTGTGGTTGGCCATGTAACAAAAGAGGGAGTTGTTGCTGGACCGCGTGTATTGGAACATATGGTAGACACCGTTCTCTACTTTGAGGGGGATGGAAGCGCCCCATACCGTTTTTTAAGGGGTGTCAAAAACCGTTTTGGCTCTACAAATGAAATTGGTGTTTTTGAAATGAGGGGAAGTGGCCTGGCTGAAGTTGTGAACCCTTCGGAATATATGCTACAGGGAAAGCCGGAAAATGAACCTGGATCTGTAGTGGCATGTTCTATGGAGGGTACAAGGCCTATTTTAATAGAGGTGCAAGCGCTTGTCTGCCAGACAAATTTTAATATGCCGCGCCGTACAGCCGCGGGCACAGATTATAACCGTGTAAACCTGCTGATGGCAGTGCTTGAAAAGCGTCTGGGGCTTCGCCTTGGGGATTGTGATGCTTATCTTAATGTTGCTGGGGGGATGCGCATTAATGAACCAGCGCTTGACTTGGGGATTGTGGCAGCGTTATTGTCCAGTTACCGCAACCAGGCTTTGGATAGTGGAACTGTCTGCTTTGGTGAAGTTGGGCTGGTTGGCGAAGTGCGTGCAGTAAATATGGCAGAGCAAAGGGTTCTGGAAGCGGCAAAGCTTGGTTTCCGGCAGTGCATTATGCCAGAAGTCAATAAAAAGCAGCTTGAGATACCGAAGGGGTTATTGAATGGGATGCAGTTAACAGGCATCCATACGGTGCATGAAGTATTGGGGGTGTTGTAATTGGAATTACGAGGTACGGAAGAAACAACAGAAATAGTACTTGAACGTATGGAGAATTCTTTGGGTTCCTTAGAGCAGATGTCTTTTGATGCCATTAATATTACGGATACGTTAGTGAATGGCATTGATGAGATTATGCAATGTACAGATGAATTGGCAAATTGCCAGGATACAGAAAGGGAACGGATTTTAGAAAGAATTAGGAAACTGCTTGATGCTCTCTTAGCTACTGCATTTTCTGTCAATAATGTATCCCATGAACTGGAGAAGGAAACTGTTTATCAGCGGGATACATTGGAAAATATTAGGCAGATTGTAGAATTTTTATATGCTATGTCAGATGTTTAAGGGTTACTGTTTGTTTTGCCCCAAATTTAGTTGATATAGCCTGCGCTACATCTGCTAAATTTGGAACAAATCTCCCACAAAGTGTTGAAATACATCTTGTAATCAGAAATTTTCAAACATGTTCTAGGCAGTATCTTTTCTTTTTGGTGGTTTTGCGCCCATATATTGATAAAAATAAGTTTTCATCATTCCATTATAAATTTTTCGGTTCTTATCTGCTTTTTTCCCAATATACCTTTGCGCATCTTCATAAGCGGTGATTAAATACATCGACCAGTCGTCAAGCCTTCTCCAAGCTTCACCGATTTCTTGGTAGAGCGCTGGCATATCAGAGGCATTCTCAAGCCTTTCTCCATAAGGCGGGTTTGTAATAAGAAAACCATATTTCTTTCGGTGGCTTAAATCTTTTAAAGGGCGCTGCTGAAAGTGGATAAGATGTTCCACGTTGGCCCGCCGTGCATTTTCCATAGCGGCTTTTATAGCATTATGGCTGATGTCATAGCCCTGGATATCCATTTCGCAGTCTTTCAAAATTGCTGACTCTGCTTCATTGGCAGCATCATACCACTGTTTTTTCGGAATCAGGTGTGTCCATTTTTCGGCTGTAAAAGACCGGTTCATGCCAGGAGCAATATTAGCCCCAATCATGGCGGCTTCAATCGGGAAAGTGCCGCTTCCGCAAAATGGGTCGACCAGAATCCGGTTGCGGTTCCATGGCGTCAGTAAAATTAATGCGGCGGCAAGTGTTTCTGTAATTGGTGCTTTTACGGTTGCCTGCCGGTATCCGCGCTTATGGAGGGAATCACCAGAGGTGTCCAGCCCAACTACAACTTCATCTTTCATAATGGTCACGCGTACTGGGAAATCAGCGCCATCCTCTGGAAACCAGTTTACATTGTAGTGCTCCTTTAAACGTTCTACCATTGCTTTTTTCATAATGGACTGGATATCAGAAGGGCTGAAAAGCTTACTTTTTATAGAGGTCGCTTTTGTAACCCAAAACTTTCCATTTTTGGGGATATATTGTTCCCAGGGAATCGCTTTTGTGCCTTCAAAAAGTTCATCGAAGGTTGCAGCATGGAAACTGCCTGTTTTGAGCAGGATGCGCTCTGTTGTCCGAAGGAAAATATTGGAACGGCAGATTGCGTCGCTGCCGCCGGAAAAAGTGATTTTTCCATCCTCTGTTTTTAAAATCTGATATCCAAGACGCTGGATTTCTTTTTTCAAAACCGCCTCTAACCCAAAGTGGCAGGGGCTAATCAGTTCATATTGATTCATAAGTATCCTCATTTCTTTGTAAGTCTTTTCCAAATATTGAACAGCCTTTACGGTTAATTTCTGGAAATTGGCTGTGAATAGATAATTTCTATTATAAATAAAAATGGTGCTGTTGGCAAATTCTATTGTTAAAGCCAGAATAAACGCATGAATGAAAAAAACATACATTTTTTGAGTTTTTTTGTTATA
>CAJUJR010000026.1 GCA_910586605.1 uncultured Lachnospiraceae bacterium
GAATCGTTGTTTTCGGTGAGTTTTGGGAGTAAGCGCGCTAATCAGAAGCTGAAATCATTGTGCCTGCACGTAAAAGGAGCCCTGCTTTTACACAGAACCCCTGTCACAATTTTTATTATTTTCTGCCTGCAAGATCAATTCTTGTAAGTGCTTTTTTCAATGCAAGTTCCGCACGAAGCATATCTACATCCTTGCGCCCGCTCTTAATACGGTTTTCCGCACGTTCCCTCGCCTCGTTGGCACGTCCAAGGTCGATTTCATCCGGCCACTCACAGGACTCTGCAAGCACTGTTACCTTATCCTTGCGGATTTCAACAAAGCCGTCATGAAGAGCCGCTTCTTTTACGCCTGTTCCCTGCCTGATTTTTAAAACACCTGGTTCCAGAATGGCAGTAAGAGGAATGTGACCAGCAAGCACGCCAATCTCACCCTCTGATGTTTTCATTTCTACCATTTCAACATCTTCATTAAAAAAGATGCGGGTTGGAGAGATAATCTGCAGTTTGAATGTTTTGTCAGCCATATTCATCCCCCATATCAAATACTGTTATTTTGATTTCATCCTGGCTACTACATCATCAATATTTCCTGCATTTAAGAAATGATTCTCTGGAATATCATCATGTTTCCCTTCAAGGATTTCCTGGAAACCGCGGATTGTTTCTGTCAGCGGCACATACTGCCCTGGAAGCCCAGTAAACTGTTCCGCTACATGGAACGGCTGGGAAAGGAATCTCTGAATCTTTCTTGCACGGTTAACGACAACCTTATCATCTTCTGAAAGCTCATCCATACCAAGAATAGCAATAATATCCTGCAACTCTTTATACCTCTGTAGGATTTCCTGCACGCCACGGGCTACTTTATAATGGTCCTCGCCTACAATGTGAGGATCAAGGATTCTTGAAGTAGACTCTAATGGGTCTACTGCCGGATAAATACCAAGCTCTGAAATAGAACGGGAAAGTACTGTCGTCGCATCCAGATGCGCAAATGTATTTGCCGGAGCAGGGTCTGTCAAGTCATCGGCAGGCACATAAACGGCCTGTACTGACGTAATGGAACCTTTCTTTGTAGAGGTAATACGTTCCTGCAGCGCACCCATCTCTGTCTGAAGGGTTGGCTGATACCCTACGGCACTCGGCATACGCCCAAGAAGCGCTGACACTTCAGAACCAGCCTGGGTAAAACGGAATATATTGTCAATAAAAAGAAGGACATCCTTTCCAGAACGGTCACGGAAATTTTCTGCCATCGTAAGCCCTGTAAGCCCAACTCTCATACGCGCCCCAGGCGGCTCATTCATCTGGCCGAATACCATTGTCGTTTTATCAATAACACCAGATTCTATCATTTCATAATAAAGGTCATTTCCTTCGCGGGTACGCTCCCCTACGCCGGTAAATACAGAATATCCACCATGCTCCTGCGCAATATTGGTAATCAGCTCCTGAATCAATACTGTTTTACCTACGCCAGCGCCACCAAACAGGCCAATCTTACCCCCCTTTTGATATGGGCAAAGCAAGTCAACGACCTTAATCCCTGTCTCAAGGATTTCTGTCTCTGTTGACTGTTCCTCAAATGCAGGCGCTTTCCTGTGAATCGGGTCATACTGCACTCCCTTTGGAGCCGGCTTTTCATCAATTGGCTCGCCAAGAACGTTAAACATACGGCCAAGTGTCGCCTCACCAACAGGAACACTAATTGGCCCGCCTGTTGCCTGTGCTTCCATGCCACGGACAAGCCCGTCCGTAGGTCCCATGGCAATACAACGGACAGTATCGTCACCCAGATGCTGTGACACCTCTACGACAAGCTTTTTCCCATTCTTTAACGGTACATTAATTGCATCATTAATCTCTGGAAGCTTGCCTTCTGGAAACTTAATATCCAGGACGGCGCCAATAATCTGAGTGAGTTTACCTGTATTTAAATCTGCCATTTTTATACATTCACTCCTTTGCTAATTGTTTTACTATGAGATTGCGGACGCCCCCGCTATAATCTCTGTAAGTTCCTGTGTAATAGAAGCCTGTCTGGCCCTATTATATTTCAGGGACAAATCACTTATCATTTCTTCTGCATTACTGGTAGCAGAATCCATCGCCTGCATACGTGCGCCGTTCTCACTGGCATGGGATTCAACCAGACCGCCATAAATCAAACTGTTGATATACTTTGGTATAATTGCATCCAACGCCTCTTCTGGCTCAGGCTCATAATTCATCAGCGTAATCCTGTCAACTGGGTCTTCTGAAATATCTTCCGCTTCCGAAATAATATCTTCTGCATCAATAGGCAAAAGCTTAATCAATGTCGGAATCTGCACAACCGTATTCTTAAATATGGTATATGCCAGATAGATTTCTCCGATTTCCCCCTGTACAAAACGGCTTAATACTTCTTTTCCAATTTGCGTAGCATCGCTGTAAAGCGGCTCATTCATTGCATCGGAATAGTCGCCGGCACGCTCAAACCCTTGGCGGTCCAATGCGTCCCTGCCTTTTGTCCCTACAGCAAATATAATCGTATTCTCCTTTGTAAAACGCCCGTCTTTCGTAACCAGCTTAACTACATTGGAATTATAACCGCCTGCCAGCCCTCTATTAGAACTGATGAGGATTACTGCTTTCTTTTCTGACTGGCTTTTTTGAAGAAATGGATGTGACATCTGGCCTGATTTTGCAATCATGCCGGCTACTGTATTGTACATAGTATCAAAATATGGCTTTGATACTTCTGCGCCAACCTTTGCTTTCTGTAACTTTACAGAAGACACCAGCTTCATTGCTTTCGTAATCTGTCCAGTGCTCTGCACACTTTCCTTACGCCTCTTAATATCTCTCATTGAAGCCATATCATTTCCCTCGCAATCCATTTATTCCCACAAGCACAACAGCGCATACCATATGACACATATATATATATATGGCAGCCTCCTGTGGGTACACATTATTACTTATGTGCAAAACCGGCTTTGAACCCTTCAATTGCCTGAATCAGTTTCTTTTCAACATCCTCCTTAATTTCGCCTACCGTACGGATGCTTTCAGGGATTTCCGGATATTTTGTATCAATATATTCAAATAACCCTTTTTCAAAGTCAAGAATGTCTTCCAGTTCCACATCAATCAGATATTTTTTCGTTGCCGCATAAATAATGATAACCTCATTTTCTACCGGCATCGGGTTATACTGATCCTGTTTTAAAATTTCACGGATTCGTTCCCCCTGGGCAAGCTGTGCTTTTGTCTCAGGATCAAGGTCAGAACTAAACTGAGAAAATGCAGCAAGCTCACGGTACTGGGCAAGTTCAATACGGATTGGGCCTGAAATTTTCTTCATTGCCTTAATCTGCGCCGCGCCGCCTACACGCGATACGGAAAGCCCAGCATTTACAGCTGGACGGAAACCAGCATTGAACATTTCTGTTTCCAGATAAATCTGTCCATCTGTAATAGAAATGACATTTGTAGGAATATATGCAGACACGTCGCCTGCCTGTGTTTCAATAATTGGAAGCGCTGTCAAAGAGCCCCCACCCAACGCGTCGGAAAGCCTTGCCGCACGCTCCAAAAGCCTTGAATGCAGATAAAATACATCACCTGGATATGCTTCACGCCCTGGCGGACGCTTTAAGAGCAAAGCAAGCGTACGGTAAGCTGCCGCATGCTTTGTCAAATCATCATAAATAATAAGCACATCCTGCCCATTTTCCATCCACTCTTCACCAATTGCACATCCAGAATATGGGGCAATATACTGCAACGGAGCAAGCTCACTGGCAGTTGATGCAACAATTGTCGTATAATCCATTGCACCAAATTCTTCCAATTTTGAAACAATTGAAGCTACTGTTGAAGCCTTTTGGCCAATTGCGACATAAATACACTTCACATTTTGCCCTTTCTGGTTAATGATTGTATCAATCGCAATCGCCGTTTTACCAGTCTGGCGGTCTCCGATAATCAGCTCACGCTGTCCCCTTCCAATCGGAATCATGGAGTCAATTGCCTTAATACCTGTCTGTAATGGTGTATCTACTGATTTTCTGGAAATAACACCAGACGCCACCCTTTCAATTTCACGATGCTTTGTTGTTTCAATTGGCCCTTTCCCATCAATCGGCTGCCCTAACGCATTTACTACACGTCCAAGCAAAGCATCCCCAACCGGAACCTCTACCACACGTCCTGTTGTTTTAACAATATCTCCCTCATTGATACTTTTATGATCACCTAAGAGTACAGCACCGACATTATCTTCCTCAAGGTTTAATACCATGCCGTAAATCTCATTTGGAAATTCAAGAAGTTCACCCTGCATCGCCTTTTCCAGACCATGGATACGGGCGATACCATCGGCAACCTGGATTACAGTACCTGTGTCCGATACCTCGAATTTGGTACTATAGTTCTTAATCTGTTCCTTGATTACAGAACTGATTTCTTCAGGTTTCAAATTCATGATACTCCTGCACCTTCTTTCTCTATTTTTTTACTTTGCAAGCTGGATTTTAGACAAGTCCCTTGCCATATTCCCAAGCTTTGTACGGATACTGCTGTCAACGACCCGGTCTCCGATACGGATGACCATGCCCCCAATCAGCCCTGTATCCACACTGTAGTTAATACAAAACGACTGATAGGATGTTGTCTCCAGCAAACGCTTTTCAAGGCTTGCTTTTTGTTTCTTGGTAAGCTCTGTAGCTGACGTCACATATGCAGTCCCTATTTTTTTGTATTCCCGCACCCGTTCCTCAAAATAAGCAAGGATTCCCTCTATCTCTGAAAACCTGCCCTTTTCTGCAACGGTAACCAAAAGCCCTGTCAGTTCTTTTGAAGCCTTGCCGCGAAATACTTCTTCAAGCATCGAAACCTTTTGTTCTACTGGCAGTTTCGGATGGTTTAAAAGCCTGACATATTCATTATTTTCCTGCAAAACAGCATGCACAGCCTCAACCTCCTGGAACAGGGATTCAACTATGCCTTCCTCGACGGCAACCTCAAACAGAGCTTCGCCATATGTCTTTGAAATTAACTTAGCCATGTCTCATCACCCATTTCTTCCAATGTGTCTGCGATTAACTGTGACTGCTTTTTCTCATCTAAAGAAGCTGCAACGATTTTACCCGCCATAACTGCCGCAACGGATATCATCTCCTGTTTCACTTCATCTTTCACCTTATTCTTTTCCAGTTCCACTTCACGGTTTGCCCGCTCAAGTACCCTGGCCGCTTCCTCTTTGGCTTCGTTTACAATCTCATTTTCCTTTTTCTGTGCCTTTTTCCGGGTTTGTGCCAGAATTTCCTCTGCTTCTTTTCCAACGCCCTTTAGTTTGGCATCATATTCCTCTTTAAACTGGATTGCCTGCTCTTTCTCCTTTGCCGCTGTTTCCATTTTTTCCTGTATGCCATCCTGCCTCTTCTGAAGGAGCTCCCTTGCAGGATTAAACAGCAGATAGGATAACAGCACAAATAATGCAAACATCGCAACCATTGTAATTACAGCATCGACCAGGAGCTGTGGGTCTAACCCAAAAATATAATCGCCCAGCGCGTCACCAGCCAAAGCAACTTTCATTACATTCACTTAATAGCCTCCTTTCTGCAATTAGCCTTTTCTTCGCCGCCTGCTGCCCTTTTACAAAATACACCTGCATATGGCAGCATATTACAGCAAACAGAATACGCTGATTACAGTTTACCAATCAGAGGGTTAGCAAATAACAGAATCAGGGCAACGACCAATCCATAAAGACCTGTTGTCTCGGCAACGGCCTGGCCCAAAAGCATGGTAGACATTACATCCCCCTTTGCACCAGGGTTACGCCCTACTGCTGAAGCGCCATAACCGGCTGCGATACCCTGACCAACACCAGGGCCAATACCTGCGATAACAGCAAGCCCAGCACCAATTGCAGACCCCATTAATACTAAACCTTCATTTGATATATTCATTTTTAAATCCTCCTTTAAAAATATTACTTTACCTTTAACATAATTTAAGACGAAAAATGCTGTTTTTGCATTTTTACAGATGTGCATAGATTTTACTTAGCGAGCCTTGCCGAGCTTAGTAAAACTTCACACCTTTTCGTCCCCAATTGCATCTGACACAAAGCACATTGTAAGCATACAGAATACATATGTCTGTATTGCACCAGAAAATACATCCAGATAAATATGAAGCGCCGCAGGCCAAACCAGTGTAAGCACCCTTGGCAAAAGCCCATACAAAAGCCCCATCATAACCGTACCGGATAAAATATTACCAAATAGACGCAATGACATGGAAATCGGAGTTGAAAACTCACTAATCAGGTTCATTGGGAAAAATAAAAAGATTGGCTCAAATAACCCTTTGATTTTCCCAAACTTTTGATACTTAAACCCATTGAACTGAATCAGGAACCACGTCATAATTGCTAACGGAAATGTTACCCCATAATCCGCTGTCGGCGGCCGTAACCCAAGCAGCCCAGATAAGTTACACACCAGTATAAACATAAACAGGGCGCTGACATAATTCCGGAACTTCAGCGCTTTTTGCGCACCCATAGAACTTGTTACCATGCCATTTAACGACTCGACAATAAGTTCTACCACATTCAGAAATGGTCCCGGTACTTTATTCGGATCTGCCTTCTTAATCGCACGGTTCGCAAAAATTGCAAAAATGAGTATCGTAACAATTACAATAATCATAGAAATATGCGTTGTGGTAAGATAGACGTCCCATCCAAAGAAAGAAAACTTTGTATCCGAATACCCATGGATAAAGAAATCTACTTGCCCGCCGCTGTCAGCATGAAGCAGATTTCCACCATTCAATCCCATTGACATTCCTAAAATGCCATTTCCCACATTCTCACCTTCCTTTTCTTAAAATTTCCGTGAAGCCACAGATTCCTCTGTAAAACCGCACTATTCCTGCAAAACTGCAGATTTATTGAAACAGCGCCGGGAAGGGCAACCATCCCTTTGCCATAACAAACAATAGCTTATGTCAAATATTTATGAAGCACCGGATTCAGCAATGCTGTCACTTTTATCCCAAACAGGCTTAAAATCACGCCAGCTGGATGAAGATATTCTGACAATACAAAAGAAACTGCCGTTGCCGCCCCCATAAAAAACAGCCTTTGGAACGCCGCCATCTGTACATGCCTTTGTGCATGCTTTGCATCTAAGTCAAGCGCAATATCTAAATGGCGGTACATATGCAGTATAATCCCCGCTGCCACAATCCCCCCTGCAAGCGCCCCAAAAAACGCCGCAAGCCGGTGTGT
Source organism: uncultured Lachnospiraceae bacterium (assembly GCA_910586605.1). Classification (GTDB taxonomy): domain Bacteria; phylum Bacillota; class Clostridia; order Lachnospirales; family Lachnospiraceae; genus Butyribacter. The sequence continues at coordinate 7,294 of CAJUJR010000026.1, forward strand.
TGCAATGACTGTCAAGATAATCCCAATGGCAGCCACCCATATTCCCAACCCAAGCAGCATCTCCTTACAAACCTGTTTTGCCTGTCTCATAAATCTGTACCCCTGTTTTCTGGATATCTCTTTTTCTTTCCCTCCATAACATCTGAAAAATCCTCGTCTGGATGGTTTTTATGGTATTCTTTTAAATTCTTCATATATTCTGCCTTCTCCTGTTCCTTTTTTAAATCCTCGGCATAGAAAGAACGCGTCAGAAGATACAGGTTACGGAAAGCGGCTCCAATCCCAAGAAAAAGCATGAATAAAAACAGCAATTCCTGATGCAGCCAGTTATTCAGCCAATATCCAATCGCACCGCACAAAAAAACAGGAACCATCATGCTAATCCCAATTTGCGAAATCATAGCAAAACTCCGCAAAACCTTCTTATCCTTCATTATTATCCCCATTCCTGCAAAGTACAATTTATTTATATTTGGTTGCCGCCTATCCCCAGCACGCCTGTTTTGCGCCAAGCATAAGCCCATACCTTTACCATTATAAATTATTGCTTAAGAAAAGTCCATAATATGGAATAATTTTTATACAGTTTTTTCCGCCATATCTGCACCATTTTTTACTTTACAATACTATATTTGCAGATTATAATATTCCTAATACCCTGTTATTTATTCCCGCATACGCAACGAGCCTGACGCAAACCCAATTGCACTTGGCGGCTGCGCGTAGCCCAATTGTCCAATTGCTTGCAGCAAGGTTGTTGGGCCACATCAGCATTGCTAAACAGACTTAATGATTGGAGGCTGATTATGAAACAAATACGACTATTCCGGAAACGCTACCTGCCTGATGAAACCATTGAATTAAAAGATGATACCATCCTTTCACTTTCAGAACATATGTTAATCACAAAATGGGACGTACTTAAACCACGCAGTGATATCTCTAATGGGTTTTCTGCCTATTTTTTCGATACAGGGGTCAAAGTAAGCAAGATATATAATGCCAGCCAGGAACTTGTATACTGGTATTGTGACATTGTGGAACCGCAGATTGATACAGAAACAGGTATGTATATTTTTACTGATCTGCTGATTGACATTCTGATTTACCCTGATGGGCATGTAGAAGTATTAGATTTAGATGAATTTGCAGATATGATGGAGCAAAAAATATTATCTGACGCCCTTAGCATTGAAGCGCTGCGCCGTACTAACCACCTTCTGAGCCTGATTTATTCTGGCAATTTTTCAAAACTGGCAAAATACATCGAAGACGCTGAAAAAGCGGTAACCTGTTCCTGATTACAGAAACAAGCTGCCGCTTTTGCCATATAAACTATTTTTCTGGTATCAGCTTCTCCTTGCCGCCCATATATGGACGTAATGCCTTTGGTATGCAAACTGTGCCATCAGCCTGTAAGTTATTTTCAAGAAATGCAATTAACATACGCGGCGGCGCCACAACAGTATTATTCAGAGTATGTGCAAAATATTTACTTCCATCCTCTTTCCTGATACGGATTTGCAGGCGGCGCGCCTGGGCGTCGCTTAGGTTGGAACAGCTGCCAACTTCAAAATACTTCTGCTGGCGTGGAGACCACGCCTCTACATCAATTGACTTTACTTTTAAGTCGGCCAGGTCGCCAGAACAGCATTCCAGCGTACGCACCGGGATATCCAGCGTACAGAATAAATCAACCGTGTTCTGCCACAGTTTATTGAACCATTCCATGCTTTCTTCTGGCTTACATACTACAATCATTTCCTGCTTTTCAAACTGATGGATTCGGTAAACACCACGTTCCTCAATCCCATGCGCACCCTTTTCTTTGCGGAAGCATGGGGAATAAGAAGTCAACGTCTTTGGAAGCTCTTTTTCTTCTGTAATCGTGTCTATAAATTTCCCAATCATAGAATGCTCGCTTGTACCAATCAGATAGAGGTCTTCGCCCTCTATCTTATACATCATCGCATCCATTTCTGCAAAGCTCATAACGCCTGTCACAACATTGCTGCGTATCATATACGGTGGAATGCAATAGGTAAACCCCCTGTCAATCATAAAATCCCTTGCATAGGTAATCACTGCAGAATGAAGCCTTGCCATATCCCCCATCAGATAATAAAAGCCGTTCCCTGCTACCTTCCCTGCCGCATCAATATCAAGCCCCTTAAAGCTTTCCATAATCTCTGCATGGTAAGGGATTTCAAAATCTGGCACAACCGGTTCGCCAAACTTTTCAATCTCAACATTTTCACTGTCATCTTTGCCAATTGGAACGCTAGGGTCGATAATATTGGGGATTACCATCATAATTTCCCTGACTTTTTCCTGCAAATCCTTTTCTTGGGCAGAAAGTTCCTCCAAACGCTGTGCATTCTGCGCCACCTCAGCCTTTTTTGCTTCTGCCTCTTCCTTTTTCCCCTGCCCCATCAGAGCGCCGATTTCTTTAGAAACCTTTTTGCGAGATGCACGGAGCCCATCTGCTTCCTGCTGCGCTTTGCGCGCCATAGCATCAAGCTCAATTACTTTATCCACCAAAGGAAGCTTATCCTCTTGGAACTTATTCCGTATATTCTCTTTTACTATATCTGGGTTTTCCCTAAGAAATTTAATATCTAACATGTCTTCTCTCCTTTAATCACTAAACAACTGCACCCAATAGTGCTGATACTCATTTGCAATTTTACAATATCCAACGCCCAGCTTTTTAAACTGGCCTGACAGGATGTTTGCCCGATGCCCTTCTGAATTCATCCAGGATTCTACCACGCTTTCCGGATCCGGCTGGCCTGCTGCAATATTTTCCCCAGCTGCCATATAGGAATACTCATATTCCTGTAACACAGTAAATGCAGAGGACCCGTCTGGCCTGGTATGGGAAAACTGCTTTGTAATCTCCTCTGCCCTTACATTTGCAGCCTCTGTAAGCGTCTCGTCTAATTCAAGCGCCTCAAGCCCTGCTGCTTTCCTCTCTTTATTCACCAGGCGGAGAACCTCTTCTGCATATTTTTCAGAAGTATCTTCTGGTTTTTCTGTTGGCTTTGGTTCCGGTTTCGGCTTCTGGTATTTCCCAATTTTCACAATAGCGGAAAACTTACCATATGTTATATGGAAATTCTTCGTTGTCCGAAATGCACGGATTTTTACATAATATGCCTTATTGGGCTTTAATTTTTTCAGCTTACATGTCTGTGTCCTGATACCATCTACCTGCTTATATTTTCCATTTTTAGAAGTTGAGGTCCATACCTGGTAACCTGTTACAGTCCCCTTTTTCTGGATTTTAATCGTCGCAGTCGTTTTTGAACGCTTTGTCACTGTAAAAACCGGTTTTGGAAGCGCTGCTGCCTCTGTCCCTGACGGCGCAAACAGCCCAATGCAGATTGCTGTAAGAAGCAATGCCAAAATACTGCGGCGCCCTATTATTTTTTTCCTTAATTCCATAATTCCCTCTTTGCCGGGGGATGTCCAAAAGCAAATTTTGAACATCCCCCATTCCTTTCTGTATAGATTTCAAAAATTCCCTAACATGCCTTATTCCTTTAGAAAACACCTTTCATAAACATCGCTTCGCACTACCCCGTAATAAATATCCCCCTCAAATATATTACACCCAATAGAGCGAGCAATCTCTTCCTGCAGCTTAGTCTGGATTCCGCCGCAGGCAACTTCCAGACCAAGCTCATGTACCATTTCCACAATTTTGGAAAATATGATCCGTTCTGTCTCGCGTCTGGCATTCTGCCGGAAATATTCCCCGTGGAACTTTATCCCGGCAACCGGCAGGCGGCGCAAGGAATGTACAGCAGTATGGTCTGATGAAAAACGGCTGATTATAATCCGGTATCCCTTCTGGCTTAATGCCCTCAATGCCATCTCAAAATTTGTTGTTAGATCCGAAAAATAATGTTCCTGTATTTCAAACATAATATCCTTTGGCTCCAGCTTATTTGATGTAACAATCTCATCAATTTTATTTACTGCATTCTGCATACAAAGCTGCCCTGTTGTGACATCAAGAGACACAGGAAGGATTTTTTTACCGCCTGCTTTCCATGCCCCAAGATTATTGCAGACATTAGACAGCACATAAAACACCAGCTGCTGGACTGCACGGCTTCTTTCCACATAACGGCTTAGTTCTTCCAAAGGGAGGTAATTCCCGCCTGGCAAAGGAACCCTAGGGACTGCCTTACAGCCAATGACATTTTCTTTGTCCCCACAGATACGTGGAAGATAACAGATTTCAACGGAATGGTCTTCAATTGACCGTTCGATCCCTTCTATAATTTCCTGCTCCTGTGAACGGCTGTTCTTCAAAGCATCCGTATAGATTGCATAATGATTTCCCCTGGTCCCTTTAATGCTTCTTCTGGCAAGATCCGCCTTCCCCAGCATATCCATTACATCTGAATCCTCTGGCTGAATCAAATAAATGCCGCTGGTTGTCCCACTGGTTGCATAATTCCTTTTTTCTTCAATTGACGTCTGTGTTTGGAGCATATTTGATATTTTTTTAAGCAGCTCCCCATGGCTTTGATAAACAAAAAATACAATAAAATAATCACCACTGACACGGGAACATATATTTTCATATGCCATATGTGCCTGCAATACCTTTGCTAAATCTTTCAGCACCTCATCACCAATTGAAATACCATAATGGTATGTAAGCTTTTGAAAACCATTTACATCACAGCAGAGAAGCCCATAGCGTTCATCTGCTTTCCTGTTTTTCAGCTGTTCCTGCACTTCATCCACAAAAGCCTCGTAAGACATCATTAATGTGACATCATCCTGAAACCTCGCTTTTGCCGTCTTGGCAATATTGAGGATTCTGCCCGCAACATCATCCTCTGGCAATGTTGCCATAGTTTTTTTCTGTTCCGGCATATAGGAATTATCTTCCAGTAAGTTTGTTTCCCCATAGATAATATCCGGTGTTTTCCCACCATGGGAATCTACTGATATCATGCTAACCGAACATGGATGGTAATTGCCCATGCCATCCCTCATACGGTAGACGCCTTTTACATGGCCAAGTTCCCTGATACGCCCTACAATATCCCTTGAGAAATTCTCTGCATCTTCCGGATGGATAAAGGTCTTTAGATAATCCGTGCTAAAGGTAACATCCATCTCCTCTTCCGGGGAATATGTCCCTTTCAGGTAACCGCTGCGGTACAGCTTCTGCTCTGGTATCTGGTAAGTCCATTCTGTTTCCTTCATAAATTCCAAAAGATGTTTGGAGCGGCGTACACTGTCTTCCATCTTCTGCTCTAGTTTTTTCCTTGATGTTATATCCATAATAATACATAGATATACTGGCTCTCCATTATGGTCATCCACCCGGCAGCCATTTATATACGACCACCGTATATCGCCATTTTTAGCAACAATCCGGTACTCAAAACTTAATGCCCCCCTGTTTTCTACTGCAGAACGAACCATACGGGCCACCATCGGCGCATCCTCCTCATAGAGCACCACATTGCAACGGTTCCCAAACAAGGAAAAATATTCTACCCTGCTATAACCAGACAAACGGTAGAACCCATCATTTGCATATAAAAGCGTATAATCTGTAGCACAAATTTTTACAACGCCTCCCGGGACACTATTCGTAACTAATTCTGCCTCCCTTTTTGCATTATAAATCTCATCCAAGGCATGTTTCTGCTTTGTAATATCAAGTGCAGAACAATAGTACATAATCCCATCTTCTGTTGTTACTGTCTGGGCTGTCATTGATATCCACCGTGCCTGCCCATCCTTTCTCTGTACACGGACTTCCAGATGCAGTAACCCGCCAGCAGCCGCCTGCCGTGCGATCAAGTTTCGGATTTTCTGTTTTTCTTCTGGAACAATGACATCCATTAACCGCTTTCCATATTTTTCCTCAAACTCCTGCTGCGTATACTGCAAAAGTGAATAAAATTTTTTATTGGCATAACATACGTCAATGTCTGGTCCTTTTTTTGCCGTGAACATAGCGCACTCCGACAAATCCATCAACCGTTCCAGTTCCTTTTTTGCAAGCCCTTTTGTACTGCCTTTCCTTTCCATAGTTACACCCCCTTTTCCGATTCTTTTTCTATATTAAATCCCTATGGAAATATAATCCTGTCTGCCAAAAACAATAGTTTTATCCGTTATATACAAACACATCAGCGCCGGCAAGAATCGCTTCGCAATTCTTGTTGACAACTACTACATTACAGCACAATTTCCTATGACATAAAATAGCAGCAAAAACTTCCCTTACAATATAATAGCACATAAATCCCTGCGAAACAATCTCTGGATAACAAAAAAGAGAATGCACCTGTATGTTACTGCTCACAGCTGATTCCTGAAAAAGCCGAAACCATAATGCTTACACATAAGATTTCGCGTTATTCCAGGTAATAACTGTGGATAGCAACATCCGCATTCTCTTTTTTATATGGTGTTGGGAACAAAAGATATTTGCCCCCAATGGATACTACCGATTACCCATTACTCTGCAAAACCATTTGGATGGTTTTTATGCCAGTTCCATGCAGTCTCAATAATCTCTTCCAAATCGGCATGTTCTGGCTTCCATCCAAGTACCTCTTTTGCTTTTGCACTGGAGGCAATCAGATTTGCCGGATCGCCGCCGCGGCGTGGGGCAACTACTGCAGGGATTGGGTGCCCTGTCACTTTACGGGCAGCCTCAATAACCTCTTTCACAGTAAAACCTACGCCATTTCCAAGGTTAAATACATTGCTTTCTTTTCCTTCCATCAGATATTTCATCGCAAGGATATGGGCCTGTGCAAGATCTGTTACATGGATATAATCACGTACGCAAGTACCATCCTTTGTATCATAATCATCACCAAAAATATTAATCGCCTCGCGCTGTCCATTCGGCACCTGGAGAATCAATGGAATCAAATGGCTTTCCGGACTGTGCGCCTCGCCAATATGCCCATCAACATGTGCCCCGCATGCATTGAAATAACGAAGCGCTACATACCGCAAACCATGTGCAACCCCTGTCCATTTCATCATTTTTTCCATTGAAAGCTTTGTCTCACCATATGGGTTTGTCGGCTCTGTACGGTCGGATTCTAAAATCGGGATGCTTTCCGGTTCACCATATGTCGCTGCGGTAGAAGAAAATACAATTTTATCAACACCATGCGCAACCATGCTCTGCAACAAGACCTTTGTCCCATTTAAGTTATTGTCATAATATTTTAACGGGTCAGTCATGCTTTCCCCAACCAGGGAATTTGCAGCAAAATGAATCACTCCGTCAATCTTTTCCTTTTCAAAAACACTGTCTACAAATGCACGGTCACGGATATCCCCCTGATAAAAAGCAGCCTTTGGATGAACCGCTTCAATATGCCCCGTTTCAAGATTGTCAACAATTACAACCTCTTCTCCTGCATCAATTAATTCGCTTACTGTATGGGAGCCAATATAACCCGCTCCGCCAAGAACTAACACCTTCATCTTCCTACCTCCATTCCTGATATTCCTCTTATAATGTTACTGGGCCATCCCCGATTTCTACTACATAAAAATCTGCCGCATAACCAATTTTCTCTTTATACTCTTTACCTACTTCCTGGATAAAGCTATCTACCTTGCTTTCTTCTACAATGCTTACAGTGCATCCACCAAATCCAGCCCCTGTCATTCGGGAACCAATGACGCCTTCCTGCTTCCACGCCGCCTCAACCATTGTATCAAGTTCTGCCCCTGTCACTTCATAATCTTTGCTAAGCGACACATGTGAGGCATTCATCAGCTTTCCAAACAGTTCGATATCATTATTATTCAGTGCTTCAACAGCCTTTACTGTCCTCTGGTTTTCGTAAACAGCATGCTTTGCACGGCGCACCCTTACCTCATCCTGAATCGCTGATTTATATTGTTCAAACTGTTCTTCAGACAATTCGCCAAGGCTCTTGATATCTACCACTTTCTGGAGTTCCGCAAGAGCTGTCTCACACTCACTGCGGCGTTCATTATATTTAGAATCACCAAGGCCGCGTTTTTTATTAGTACAGCCAATCACAATTTTTGCACCCTCTAATTTTACCGGGGCATATTGGTAAGACAAATCTGCTGTATCAAGGAAAATCGCATGGTCTTCTTTCCCCATTGCAATCGCGAACTGATCCATAATGCCGCAGTTTACGCCATTGAATTTATTTTCTGAATACTGTCCAATCAGAGCCAAATCCTGGTTACTGATATCAAAACCATAGAAATCACGCAGGATATGCCCCGTCAGAACTTCAACGGAAGCAGACGAAGACAGCCCGGAACCATTTGGAATATTCCCAAATAAAAGCAAGTCCATCCCGCAATCCACAGCATAACCCTTTTCCTGAAACGCCCATATTACACCTTTTGGGTAATTTGTCCAATCTGCTTCTTTTTCCGGCTTTAATCCTTCTATGGAAGATTCCAGCACCCCAAGCTCTTCAAAATTCATGGAATAAAAACGCAGCAACTTATCTTCTCTTTTCCTTGCTGCCCCATATGTCCCAATTGTCAAAGCACATGGAAATACATGGCCGCCATTGTAATCGGTATGCTCACCAATTAAGTTAACACGTCCTGGGGCAAAATATACTTTTGCGCCGTCTGTTCCCCCAAAAACCTCTGAAAATTTCTCCAATACTTCTTTTTTCATCGTAATCTCCATTTCTATGTTAATCTGCCTACAGCGTCCCAATAAAACGTCCAAATGCTTCCCTTCCCTCTGGAGTACACTTATAGACACCTGCATTTTCCAGCACATGAACAAACACTTCGCCTACTTCTGCTTTTAATATGTCCATAATATTCTCCGATGTAACAGAATCATATTTTGGAAGGAACCCTTCTACCCAGTCTGCATGCTTTTCCAACACCTCATCTGCACGGATATCCTTCTTTTCAAGTATGGCCTCTGCAAGATCCGAAAGCTCCTGCTTTAACCTGGCGGGAAGCACGGCAAGCCCCATTACCTCAATCAGTCCGATATTTTCCTTTTTAATGTGATGGTATTCACTATGCGGATGGTAAACCCCCAGCGGACATTCCTCTGTTGTTATATTATTCCGCAAAGTCAAATCCAATTCAAATAAATCACCTTTCATACGTGCAATCGGCGTCACTGTATTATGCGGCTCCCCATCTGTTTCTGCATAAACAAACGCTTCTTCATCCGTGTAACCTCTCCAACAGTCTGTAATATAAGTCGCTAAATCAATCAGGCGTCCGGCATCTTTTGACTGGATTCTTATGACAGACAACGGCCATTTCACAATGCCAGCCGTTACATCATCATACCCTGGAACCGTAAATTTCTTTTCAAAATCAGCCTTTGCCATTGCAAATTCATAATGGCCGCCTTGATAATGGTCATGGCTCAAAATAGAACCCCCTACAATTGGAAGGTCTGCATTAGAACCCATAAAATAATGCGGAAATTGTTTTACAAAATCAAACAGCTTTACAAAAGTAGCGCGTTCTATTTTCATAGGGACATGCTGCCCATTAAATAAAATGCAGTGCTCATTATAATATCCATATGGGGAATACTGCAATCCCCAATCTGTATCATTAATCGTCAGAGGGATAATGCGATGCGTCTCACGCGCCGGATGGCTGACATGCCCCGCATATCCTACATTTTCTATACATAACAGGCACTTTGGGTAACCACTCTGCTTCGCATTTTTTGCGGCAGCAATTGCCTTTGGGTCTTTTTCTGGTTTGGAAAGGTTAATGGATAAGTCAATCACCCCATAAGAGCTGTCTGCCGTCCAGCGAATATCTTTGCAAAGGCGGTATCTGCGGATGTAATCTGTATCCTGGCTGAATTTATAAAAATAATCTGTTGCCGCTTCTGGCGATTCCTTATACTTCTCCCAAAATGCCTGAATCACCTGTGTCGGCCTCGGCGTCAGCGTATTCATAATCTTTGTATCAAACAAATCACGGTATACAATGCTATCTTCCACTAATCCCTTCTCTACCGCAATCCCTAAAAGCCCTGCCAGTGTCTCTTCCAGGTTAATGCCTGACGGCACATTATCAGGCGCTTCATATTCTCTTTCCCCAAACAAATCCAATAAAAGATTTGTTACATAAATCGTTTCATCTTTTGTAATCAGTTCCGTCTCCAAACCATACTGAACTAATTTTGCAATGTATTCATCTAGTTTCCCCATCACATATCCTCCTTCACACACCATAAGCCTGCCTACCGTTTAAAATCACGGATTGCTGCCAAAGCCGGCAGGGAATTTCCCTCATAGTCAAACAACGCCTGGTTAGCCCATTCATTGCCTCCCGGACCTGCTTCCCCTGTATAAGCAAGGGCGGCATCATTTGCCCAGCCGCAGCCTGGTACCGGAATCCAGCCAGGCTCCCAGTAAAAGAAACCGCATCCTCCCGGAACAGAAGCAATCCTTCCCATTACATCCTTCATAAAGCCTGCCTGCCCTTCCTTTGTCATAGGATACTGCAAATCCTTTACAAGTTCTGGGCTTGTCGCCATCCCTTTCCTCTCTTCCGGCCCCAGCTTCTCATACTCCGCATAGCTCTCCATTGTAAATCCCATAGAAACCTCTGCGACAATAAGCTCCTTCTGATACCGCTTTGCCATATCCCGCATATTATACTCCAGTTCTTCCAGCGTGCCATGCCAAAATGGATAATAAGAAAGACCGATAAATTCAAAATCTTCTCCCCGCTCCATAAAATGGTCAAACCATTCACGGTACATCTCATTATTCCCGCCATTGTCCAGATGAATCATAATCGGAATATTTTTATCAACTTCCCGGACAGCACGGATTCCTGAATTAATATAACGGGCAATTGCATCAAACTCTGGTTTTTTGCCAGTCGGCCACAACAGTCCATTTGTCAATTCATTCCCAACCTGTACCATTGTTGGCGCTGCTTCATTCTTTAAAAGAACCTCCATTGTTTCTTTCGTAAAGTCATACACTGCCTGCCCAAGTTCTTCTTCATTATAAGACTTCCATGCCTTTGGCACTGTCTGCTTCCCTGGGTCTGCCCAAAAATCACTATAATGGAAGTCCAACAAAAACCCCATATTAAGTTTTAGCGCCCTTTTTGCCATAATAAGCGTCTTTTCCAAATCATTTGTGCCAGCACCATAAGGAATACCATCCTCTGAATAGGGATCATTCCAAAGACGCAAGCGGATATAATTTGTACCATATGACTTTAGGATTTCTAATAAATCACCTTCTTTTCCATTGTCATAATAACGGGCTCCGCATTCCTCCTGCTCAATCAGGGTAGAAATATCCATCCCCTTTATAAATTCTGCCATATTTCTCCTCCATATGCCACAATAATTACAGTACTTATTACTATTCATGGCCGATTCCGAAAAAGAGCAGGCACATCCTAAAATATAAAATGCGCCAGCTCCATGTTTTTAACCAAAATCCGTGATTCGTTCTAACATCTTACGATAGCGAAAACGTACCATTTCATTTTTCTCGAGAACATCCTTTTCACTGCCAGTATACTGACAACGCATACAATAATATTCCTTTTTATCTTTATCATAAAACATATCAATATCCAAATCACGCATAAAGCAGGATGGACACCTAAAATTTAATTTGCCTTTTCCAGATTGAGCCATGTTGCAAATACCTCCTTATCACTGATTTTCTTCTGATACCCTAAAGTAAACATTGGTGAGAACGCATAGCCTTCCCTGATATAACCTTCTCCATCTTCTGCATCAGTACTTAAAGTTACCTTTGTCTCAATTGCAGGGATGATGGCAGAAGCACATTTTGCCCCAGCCATAAATTCCTCACGGCATTTATATTCATAAGTTAGGGATTTTTCCTCCCCATCTTTATCAAGTGAAAGAGTAATTCCATTCATGTCCTCTGGATATTCTGTCGTGCCATAGCAGGCAACAATATATTCATTAATTGTAACATCCGCATCTGGGTTGCTCATCTCCAAAATATTTCTTTCAATCTTAATATTAGAGGCACCCTCTTCAAAATAAATCTTTGTCTGTATCTTTACTGTCAGATCATAAAATTCAATTTCCACAGGGTCTAATGTAAGGATTCTTGTGCTGCCTTCCTGTGAAAAGCTTGCATGTGTACGGCACAGGCATAAATCCACTTCTTCGCCGTTATAGCAAACCTTAGCGCTCCTTACAGTCCCTTCCCCTGCATAATGTGTAAAGTAACCAGCACGGTATTTTTCCTGAATCAAGAATGGATAAGAAGCATCCTGTACATGCTTCGTCCCAATACCAACCTCCCATTTCAGCTTTGCAGCATATGGCCTGAGGTCTACAATCGCACCACCCTGGTCCATATTTACACAAACCCTCATATAAGGGTCAGCATACCAGAATAACTGCTTGTCAGAGCCATATAAAATATCTTTCCAAAGTGCACATTCCGGTTCCGTATATGTCTTATTTTCACGATAATAGTCAGCAAACTCTGCCATTGTCATGTCTACAAGCTTGCCTTCTTTTTTGAGCTGCCCATAATATGCCATGCCATCCTCATATGACTTTGCTAACAGTTCATAAGGCGCTTCCCAACGTCCCATCTTGTTCAGCCAGCCAGGTCCTACAAACATCATATTATAAGCATAACCATTGTTGTACTTTTCTAAATGGCGGTACTGGTCAATCAAATTATAAAGATATGGATATTCCCATTTCTCGCTGTCATAAATCATTCCACGGAGTACATTCTGCGGATGCGTGCCAAAATTAGAACCATTTCCATCATAACATGCCAGCAGGTCACGAGACAGGTGAGGGATTGCAACAATTCCGCTGTCCTCTTCTTTATTTGCAGCAGGAGCATGTGTATTCTGCTTAGATGGAATCCAAGGATTCCAAGGGCCGCCGTCAAACAGTGTATACCATGAATTATTACAGGTATGGTATGCCTTCGGGCCTTCCTCCCAGCAAGTCGCTATTGCACATTTTACCATTGGATATTTCTCTTTAATATAGTTTGTCAGTTCTGCATCCATATAATAAGAGCCAGTAGATTCTGGATAAAAACCAAAACGGTCATAAAACTTCCCAAAAACGTCATCTACAATACTCTTTTTGTCCTCCATCGAAAACATCCAGATACAGAAATCTTTTGTTTTATATTTCTCACGGAACTCTTTACATGGAAGCCCAAGAAGTGAAAGCGCAATCTCGTCACCATACTTCTCATGGTGTTCTTTTGCAAGTGCTACTGCCTCGTCATTAAACAGGCTTGCATATGTCATCTGAATAGTAACCTTCAGGTTATTCTTATGGGCAGTTTCCTGCTGAAATTTAAAAATATCCAAAGACTCTGTGAGCAATGCCTTTCTTCCAATATCTTCTGCCTTTCCCTGCCCAGTTACCTTTTCCGCGTATTCTGGAACCATTTCCGGTCGGTGGATAATATTTACAACAAATGTATTCTCCATTCCTGTTTACTCCTTTTATATTATTTCATTCTTTATTTACGGGTTCTGTAATCCCTTCAACAGCCGTATCCAATAACTTCTGAAGATCTGCCTTGCCAGAATTCCCTTCCACTAAAATCGCACCAAGTGTCCTGGCAGGATCCCAAAAATTCTCCCCAACCCTTTGGAGGATTGCATACTGGGACTGAAGGGCAAGCGCTGCAATTGCAGGATTTGCTTTTACCTCTTCTGAATCTGCTGCCATCACATTAGAAGGCCCCAGCCCTCTTTCCTGAAAACGTTTCACCTGGTTGTCATAATTGGTGATATACCTTGCAAGTTGCATAGCCGCTTCGGTATTTTGTGAATAAGCATTTACGCCAACTAACTTATAGCCTGCATAGCTGGCCATCTGAACCTGTTCCCCAGCACAAGTAAAAGTAGGAAGCTTTGTTGCTGCATAGTTATCTCCCCATGCCTTTTTCACTTCTGCAGCATTCCATGTGCCACTGACGCCTGCAATAACCGAGCCATCTTTTACCCCTTTGACAAACTCAACATCCTGGACATTTTCAAACCCTATATTGCAAGTGATATCCAGAATCGCTTTTGCCACGTCAGTTCCCTTATAATCACCGTCCTTTGCATTCCAATTGCAGCTATTTACATCATCATCGCCTTTTGTCAGCTCCAGGCCTGCCCCAGCAAAAAATGAGAGGATATAATATCCATCATCAATTGTCATGGTAACTTTTTTCTTTTTGGATGCGGCAATTTTAAGCATATTATCAAAAGATGCCACATCTTCCTCTGATTTAAAATATTTCTTATTGTAAAACATGAAATACCCATTATCAGATGTCATTGGATAGGCATACAGCTTCCCATCTTTTGATGCAGCAGTAACAACAGCACTTTCCTGCCCGCCGTTTTCCTCGATTACAGCATCTACGTCCAATGTAATTTCATGCAGTGTGCCCCCATTTAATAGATCATCGAACTGGTCATCTGCAAAAGCAAATACATCCGCCGCTGATTCTGGGTCGTTCAAAACATCATCCTTCGCATCCTTCTCAGATTCCATCCCAAGGCTGATATCCCATTCTGCCGCCTCTTTATATTCCTTCTTAAAGCTTTCTACCATCTCGCTTAACATCTCCTGGTCGTCTTCTGCACCCCAGAGCGTGATTGCAATATCCTGCTTTTCCCCCTTCTCCGACGAACTTTCTTTCTCCCCTTCCTGTCCTGGCAACAGGCTGCAGCCGGAAAAGCAAGTTATGGCAAGCGTTCCTGCCATTGCTAATGCAAATACCTTCCTTTTCATGTAGTACCCCCTTCCATTTTGCTATCCCCCTTTCTGATATGATATCTCCGCCAAACGAAAAATCTTTATAAATTTGCGCAAGCGGTTGTTCCATTTACAGTATAATCAAGAACGACTTCCCTGTCAATGCATTTTTCACATGATTTTCCATCTATACAATATTGTACCGGGAAATGGAGAAAGTAACGGTTAACCTATTGTGTCGACCCTTTCAAAACCACTTCATACCCAAGCAGCATCTTCTTTTGTACCTCTTTTCCAGAAATATAATCAAACAGCGTTTTGCAGGCCACTACCCCAAGCTCTTTAGGGTCATACTGCAGCGCCGTAATGGATGGCTGATAATTTTCCAGGATATCACTGTTGTAAAACGATGCCACCTTGATCTGCCCCGGAATATCAACCCCTTTCCGCGAAAAACTATTAAGGACAGTCTGGCAAATCCTATCGTCTGTACACATTATACATTCTACATGCTTTTCCAGGCACTCCTCTGCTGCATGTTCTACTGTTTTTTCTGTCTCACAATCCATATAAACCATTCCTGGATCTACAGCAACCCCCTGTTCCCTAAGCCCCATCTCAAAACCTCTCCGCCTTGTTTGGTTTACCACATGGTTTGTATCACCGCCAATCAACGCAAACCGTTTCATCCCTTTCATCATCAGGATCGACGTCAGTTCCCTGCAGGCATTGATATGGTCATTATCTATCTGGATCACTTCTGTATCCATTGAACTGCCAATTACAACAAATGGCATATCGCTTTCCCGCAAAAAAACAATGCTTTTATCCTCCACTAAAGTCCTTCCTACAATCACACCATCTACCTTACGGTTTTTCACCACTCTTTTTAACTGGGAGATATCATGTTCAAAGACAATTGAAATCAGGATATCATAATCCTGTGTTGCTGCTACTTCACTTACCCCCATCATACACCTTTGAAAAAAAGGCAAATCCGTTACGCCGGACTCCCCTGGTATCACCCATCCAATATTATACGTTTTAGAATTTGCAAGCCCCTTTGCAACAACATTGGGACGGTAATGGTATTTTTTGATATACTCTAATACACGCTGCCTAGTTCCTTCACTGATTCTGCCTTTGCCGGAAATCGCACGTGACACTGTTGTCTTGGAAACCCCAAGCGCCCCTGCCACGTCATCAATCGTAATCTTATTTTGCTCTTTCTGAAAATGTACTGTCGTATTTTCCAATGCAGAATCTGCCGTATTTTTTTCTTCCTGCACCATATTCCTGCACTCTCCTTCTTCTCATAATTCCCTTCCTTCCATTCACCCTCCTCCACGCGCATACGGCCATGCGCCGGCACATGCCAGCGCAACCGTTTGCATAATACTAGTATAACACCTTCTATTATTAGATACAATTCACATATTTTTACAAATTTATCACTATGTTATTGTATATTATTTACATTTTTTTCCAGGAGAAATCATAGAATCCCTATTTCCCTTCTGGAATGATCCAAATCCTGAAACAAAATTCATTTTCCTTCAATTGATATTTTTCTGCTAATTGCGGCCCACAGCTATTAGATCCAATGCCACTCTGGCGGTAATCTGCACAAAGCACTGTATAGGGAGATTCCTCCAATTGATAATTATATGCCTTTTCTGAAAGCTCCTCCTGCGTAAAAACAGATGCATTAAATGAAAAAGTTTCCATGCTTGCAATTGTCAAGGCCGCCAATTTATTTTCTACCGTAACATAGTCACAGCCATAGTGGCTTCCATTTTCCTGTGGGCGGAGATAATCTTCATGCAAAGACCGCACATCTGTGCAAAACAGCCCATGATATCCCGCCTGCTTTTTATCCACATAACTTTCTGTTGGGCCAATCCCACAATATGTCACGCTCTCCATGCCCTTTGGAAGGAACATGCGCAAGCCAAACCTTGGCAGAAAAGGAAATTCCTTATTTTTTTTAACGGAAAAAGATGCTTCTATAAAGCCATTTGCCCATATAGTCCAACATGCCTGGATATCCAAAATCCGTTGGATAAATACAGCAGAAACAGAAAGTTCTGTCTCTATCACAACCCTGTTTTCCAAAACCTTCGCCTTTGTCCCATAGGCTCTTGCGACTGTCCTGTCATATTGCGCCCTCTGCCACTCTGCCCTGATTCCATTATCATTATCTGTTGGGGCGCGCCAGATATTATATTCCATTGGCCGCCCTAGCAGCGCCTGGTTCTGGAAGTTAAGCCCAGTAAACACGCCTGTAAACTTGTGGTATACATAACAAAATCCTGCAGTAGATATTGTCAGGCAGCAATCGTCCTCTTCTAGGTTAAACTGTGTTTTCGGGTTTTCCTTTGTAAGCCATCCTTTTACTTTCTGGTTTTCATTTTCTCCCGTCTCAACCACCACTTCATCAAATCCCAGTTCAAATCCTGCCGCAAGCGCTTCTGTAGCTGATTTTTGCAGATATTTTACCTTTAAAAAACACTTTCCTTTTTCTGGGATTTCAAATTCTATTGGAACTACTTTCTCTTCATGTGGCAGGATATCTAACTCACCAAGTTCCCCCTGTTCTACTACAACCCCATCACATAGCAGTTCATAATATGCCGCCAAATAATCCTTCAAGTTAACAAAGTCCATATAATTATGGATTACAAGCTCTTTTTTCTTTTGGCAAAAGCTTGTAATACGCGCCGGACGGTGTACATTTTTAAACTCTAAAAGCCCTGTATGCGGCGTACGGTCAGGATACACAAGCCCATCCATGCAAAAATTCATATCATGCGGATATTCCCCATGAAATCCTCCATATGCATATTTCTTTTTCCCTTTCGCTGTTTTCCCCAGGTCAACTGCATGGTCGGACCACTCCCAGACAAAACCGCCGCATGCGCCGTCATATTGGTGGAGTACCTGAAAATAATCCTCCAAATCCCCTGGGCCATTCCCCATGGCATGGCAATACTCACATAATATAAACGGTTTTTTCCCACCCTTTTTAAAATAATCATGTATTTCTTCTATAGATGGATACATCCGGCTATACATATCTAAATTGCTATAATCATATTTCTTCTCTCCAGAACGGTAACGTGCGCTCTCATAATGTGTCAGGCGCCCAGGGTCAAATTCCTTTGTCCACTTTAACGCCTCTTCAAACGTACAGCCGTAAGCACATTCATTTCCCATAGACCAAATTAAAACACATGGGCGGTTTTTATCCCGTTCCACGCAACGCTGTACCCTATCCACTGTCGCCTCTGAAAATGCCGGATTGTCAGCAATTAACTCATTCCAGTGTTTCAATCCTTCATCTGGTTCTTTGCGGTAGATTTCTGCTGTCCCATGGCTCTCATTGTCCGCCTCATCTATAACATAAAACCCTAAACGGTCGTATAACTGATAAAAATATGGCGCGTTTGGATAGTGGCTCGTCCGGATTGCATTGATATTATGCTCCTTCATCAATGCCAAATCCTTCTTAATTTGCTGGCAGGAAATAGAAAAACCTGTAGCCGGGTCGCTGTCATGGCGGTTTGTCCCGTGAAATTTCACCGTTTTTCCATTTACATATAAAACACCATCTCTGATACTGATATCGCGAAATCCAATTTTATCTGTAATCACTTCATTTTCTGTACTTATCACTATGGTATAAAGATATGGCATTTCTGCATTCCAAAGGACGGCATCCCTGATTCCAAAAAAAAGCCTGCCATCCTCTGTCTGCCCATCTGCTATCTCCTCTCCCTCTTTGTCCAAAATCTGGACCGTTACAGGAACTGGCTGATTTCTATATTGAAATATAATCTCCATATTCCCATCTTTATAATCGCCTGACAGCCATGTCTTTATAAAATAATCAGAAATCCCTTCTTCTGTACGTTCTAGAAGATAGACATCCCGGAAAATACCGCTCATACGGAACTTATCCTGATCCTCCAGATAACTTCCATCACACCACTTAAGTACCAGCACCGCCAGGGTATTTTTCCCTTCCCTTAAACTTTCTGTCACATCAAATTCACTTGTTGAATGGGAAACCTGGCTATAGCCAATAAAAATCCCATTTACCCAAACATAAAAACACGAATCCACCCCCTCAAAGTTTAAAAACACCTTTGGGGCTTCTTCTTTTTTATGGTACTCAAAAGTATGCAAATATTCACCACATGGATTTTCATGTGGGACATATGGCGGGTCTACTGGGAAAGGATATCGGCTGTTCGTATATTGGTTATTCCCATAACCATAATTTTGCCACACACCTGGAACGGTTACTGTATCAAACCCCTCCACAGAAAACCCTTCTTTATAAAACTCTTCCTGGGCATCATAAATGCTCTCAAAATAGCGGAACTTCCACTGGCCAGAAAGCAAGATAAGCCTATCAGAATTTTCCCTGTCTCTTTCATCCCCTGCAAGTTTTTCTGAAGCAGGGATATAATAAGCCCTGTTTGGCATTGTACTTTTATGCAGTACTTTTAAATCTTCAAAATATTTTGGAACAATCATAGCAAACCTCCCTGGTTATTATAATAATTTTGTAATCACCCCAAAGACCAAAAGCTGTGCCGGATACAAGATATAATATGCATATTTCGGCAATTTATCTCTCCTTTCCCCACTATAAAGCCAAATAAAATAAAATGCAATAGGCCCAGTAATATATAACAGGCTGACAATAATCCCAAGAACGGTACGGAGCACTCCCCTGGAACGGAAAAAATAAAAAATTGCTGCTAACAGCACCGTGCAAAGCCCGTATTGCGAACGGAAAATCGTTACCCATCCCACTGCACATATAACAACAAGCAATTCCCCTGCTTGGCAGAGAACCCCTCCTTTTTCTTGGAACATTTTTATAAAATATAACATAAGAAGGCTGATGCACAAAGCAACCATTGCATTCTGGCTGGACCAGTCTATTAATTTCCCACTATATGCAAAATCATATGGAATCTCACTTAAAAATGCAAAAAAAGCAATTGCCGATAAATATTTTTTATAACTGGATGTATGGTAAAACCCTTCCACCAATAAATAGGCAAAAAATGGGACAGCAAGCCCCCCAAGAAGCTGCAAGACAGACCCCAGCCCTGCATATATCATAAGCTGTGAATCCTCCGCCAGAGCCTCTGATAAACCTGCTTTTGTGTACTGATCAATGTTTATCAGCCCCTTTTCAATCACTGTAGCGCCAAATGTCTGAAGCAGGACAATAACACATGCGAATTTTTTTAACCCATCCGCTGTAATACTTGGCACTCTCCATGTAACACCACGCCTCCCTGTTATCTGCATCCCTGTTTACTCCTTTCATTTTCCTCTTTCGCCCCCATGCCACTTTCCGCGGAACCACCAAGAATAAAAGTCCGCAGCCTGAAAAATATTTTCCTCAAACTGCGGACCAATTAACAGAAGTTCTGTTATGCTAAAACCATCCCAAAACTTATCCCTTTACAGCCCCACCAGTAATGCCTTCTACATAGAATTTCTGCATTATCATAAATAATATAGAAATCGGGATAGAAACCAAAACACCACCAGCACAAAACTGTGTAAAGTAATCATTAATCAACATTTTGTCTAACATCTTATATAAACCAATAGCAACTGTAAATTTAGCAGACACACCTGCATTCAGTATCATCTTGGCATATACAAAATCCATCCAAGGTACCAGGAAACTGCTAATAACTGTATAAACTACAATTGGACGGCTCATAGGGATTACCATCTGGAAAAAAATCCTGGCCTCACTGCACCCATCAATACGTGCCGCCTCACACAATGCCCTTGGCACCGTATCAAAGAAACCTTTCGCAATCAGATATCCCAAACCAGAAGACGCCGAATATACCATAATCAAACCAGCATAGCTGTTTGTCAGGCTAAATGTCTTCAATACAAAATACACTGCAATCATCGCAAGCATACCTGGAAACAAGTTCAAGATTACAGCCATATTCATTAACGGCTTGCGCATTGGGAAACGCATAATGGAAGTCGCATACGCTACCATCAGCACAAACATCGTTGAAATCAAACACGTTGCACATGCAACGACAAACGTGTTAATAAACCACTGTGGAAACTGGGATACAGTATCTGGCTGGAACAGCTTAATATAGTACTTTATGCTCCATTCCTTTGGGAAAAATGTGCTGGTGTTCATCCCGGAACCTGCACTGAAAGAAGTACAAAGCAGCCAGATAATAGGAACCAGCCAAATAAATGCCAGAATCCCCAGCCCAACATTATGCAAAATAATTCTGGATAACCGATTATCTTTCATTTTTTTTGTCTTCATTATTGATACGTCCCCTCCTTATCACCTTGAATCATAAAGTTAAATGCAACCAGGGTAAATACCGCACATATGACAAAGACAACAATGCCAATTACAGAAGCCATCTTATAATTATAATAGTCCTGCGTCAAGCGGAACAGCCAGGTAACAAGCAAATCCACTTCTTTTGCCTGCGAATTCGCTAAAGCCTGGTTTGTCGTAGTATAGACATCCTGCGTCAGCAGATAAATAACATTGAAGTTATTAATATTCTTTACAAAATCCGTAACCAGGGCCGGGCCTGTAATAAACAACATATATGGCATAGTAATCTTTACAAAAATCTGGAACGGCTTAGCGCCATCCACTCTCGCGCTTTCAAGCTGATCTGCCGGGATGTTCATCAAAACACCAGTTGCAATCAGCATCTGATATGGAACACCAATCCAGATATTGATTATAATAATCATAACATGTGCCCAACCTGGCGCAGACAGGAAAGGAATATACGATGTGGAAATCATCCCAGCATCCCTTAAAAATCCAGTCAGCCCAATATTAGCGCAAATTGTATTGACAATACCACTGTCCGCAAAAAAGTTCCTTACCAAAAGCAGGGAAACAAACTGTGGCACAGCAATCGTTATTACAAACAGCGTACGCCAGAACTTCGGCGCCCTTGTCTTTGTGCTGTTCAGCATCAGGGACAAAAGGATTCCGCCAATATAGGTAGTAAATGTCGAGAACAGCGCCCATACCAACGTCCATGCCAATACACGGATAAATGAATAACCAAATGTTGAAGTAAGGCCGCCTCCGCCAAACAATGCAACAAAGTTCTTAAAGCCTACCCATGTAAAAAGTTCTGTAGGAGGCGTATGTTGCTGGTCATAATTCGTAAAGGCAACAAAAATCAACAGAAGGATTGGTATCAGGGTAAATACAATAACACCCAGAACAGGAAGGGTTAAAAGGGTAATATGGAATTTTTCCCCAATATATGTCTTTAAGTCTTCCTTGAATGTATTGATATGTTCGCCCTGCTTTTCCATTAACTGAAGCTTATATACATTAATTGTATTTTTAATCCAAACAATAATTGCAGTAAACCATACTACAAAGCTAAACAGTGAAAATAACAAAATCATAAAAGAGTGGTCATAATCATTAAATTCACTTTTCATCGTCTGTGGATTAAAAACTTTCTCTGCCTTTATTGTCCCCAAAGAACCAAACTTTGGCACATAATCCATCGCAAAGAATATTGTAAAAAGAATAACCGCTGCTTCCAGAGCAGTCATAATCAACGCTTTAATATACTGTTTCCGGCGGACATAACCAGCCCCCCACCACAGTAAAGACAGTTTTACAAAAAGATCACCTTTGGCAACTGCAGTTCCAAAGCTGGAAAAAAAACCGCCAATTACTTTAAAAAAGTCACCTACCGCAGCCATGGCAGTACCTTTT
Organism: uncultured Lachnospiraceae bacterium; assembly: GCA_910586605.1. Lineage (GTDB taxonomy): Bacteria > Bacillota > Clostridia > Lachnospirales > Lachnospiraceae > Butyribacter. Next base: position 29,826 of record CAJUJR010000026.1, read on the forward strand.
TTCTGATTCGCCATAAAAATCCCCCATTCTTGCCTAATCCCATTGTTTAGGACATAAGCACAAATTTGCCTGTGAAGCTATTTTTTCACAGTACTTCTCCTTTCTGGCAAAATAACAACTGTTACCTTCATGGTAATAAATACTGAATCATATTACATCCATGAAACAAACAGACAGGCAATGATGCGATGTGTATGCATACACATCACATACACGCCTGTCCTGTTCAGCCGTTTATATGTTTCCTGTTTAAACCCTACTCAACTTTTGCAGTAACACCAGCTACTAAATCATCAAGTGCCTTCTGGATGCCCTTATCATCGTTTGCTTTCAGCTTACCTTTTGCTAAGATCTCACCAAATGTAGCGGCCGGATCCCAATACTTACCGCCTACCATCTGGATAACGCCAAACTCTGCTTCGGAAGCAACTGCAGTAGCTGCAATATCTTTTGTAATCGCTTCATCTTCCAATGCCTTCTTATTTGTCGGAACCTGGACAGCCTGCTTAAAGTGCTCAATCTGGGTTTCTTCATTGCCGATAAATTCTGCAAGGAGAACAGCCCATCCCGCATTCTTAGAATATGCATTTACACCTTCAAACTTATAGCCATATGCCGGCTTCATCTGAACCTGGTCATTGCCAACAGTAAAGGTTGGAAGCTTAATTGCTGAATATCCTTTTCCCCATACCTTCCGGGCATTGCCAGCATCCCATGTACCAGAAACTGCTGCGCAGAGGTCACCAGACGCAATCAGGTCGGAAATTTTTCTATCAGCCATTGCCATAAAGGAAGAATTTGAAGTAATGTTTAATATTCCCTTTGTTACATCAACACCTGTATAGCCATCTGCACTCTTGCCATTCCAATCCATTGCTGTCGTGCCATCTGCATTCAGGCCAGTTGTAAACCCTGATCCATAGAAGAAAGATGCAAGATACCATCCTGAGTTCAGTGTCATGCCAACTTTTTTCTTAGCCTTTGCTGCTGCTGCAAGCAAAGTATCCCAGCTTGCTGCATCTTCCTCTGAAATTACAGAAGAATCGTAGTAAAGGAAATAGCTGTTTCCACCTGTTGTAGGGAATGCATACATGCTGCCGTCAACGCTTGCTGCTGCAACGGAATCTTCAACATTTGCGTTCTTTACATCATCCAGTGTCTTATTTGCCATGGAAAGAGCCTCTCCATATTCATCCAAGTTCAGTAAAGCGCCTGCCTTTACCAAATCAGGAAGCTGGTCGCTTGCAAAAGAGAATACATCTGCAGCAGCTTCAATATCTGTCAAAATTGTATCCTTTGCAGTAGATTCTGATTCCACGCCAATCTGGATATCAAATTTCTGGTCTGGATAAGCTGCCTCAAACTTTGAAACTACCCCCTTCAGGAAATCCTGGTCGCCCTCTGCGCCCCAAAGGGTGAGTTTAATCGTTTCATCTGTTGTCTTTTTTGCAGAAGAACCTGTAGAATTTGTTTTATCTGAGCCCGACTTACTGTCATCAGCGTCATCTGCCCCACATCCTGCCATTGATACTACCATTGTTGCACAAAGCAACATGCTAAGAAGTTTTTTCCTCATTACCATTTTCCTCCTTTAAATAAAAAATTGAAAACCATTACCGGTTTGTCATGTTGTACAGTTTACGCGATATTCCCACTTCTCTCCGCAAAAAACCACACGCAAAACATTCCTGCGCTGCAACATATAAGCAAAAACCCATGCTCCAAAGCTTATCGCTGACAGCAGCTAATTTTGCACAATTATAGAAAACTGTTCCAGGCACACCATTTCCATAAACTGGCTTCTCTTCCTAAAAATAACGCGCAACCGATTGCTCCATTAAATATACAAAAAATTTTGTGAATTGTCAATATAAAATACGTTATATTCTTTTTATTTTTTTATATTTTATATATATTGCAAAATTTTTTCTAAAATCCGTTTTTATAAAACTGTAAGCAAACATCAGGGCAACAGCATTTACTTTTTACGATTCATAATTACTATTCACAGCCAATCGTAGCAGAAAAGAAGTAAATGTTACTATTCACAGCCAATCGTAGCCGGATCTCAATAAAAAATCTCTTCC
>CAJUJR010000027.1 GCA_910586605.1 uncultured Lachnospiraceae bacterium
GGAAGATATTTTTTATCTATTTACATTTCTCTACGATTGGCTGTGAATAGTAACGGCTAAACTAAAACAGGGCAATCATAAAAACGAATATACTTGCAAATTATACGGTTATTTGATACCATAATCAGGAACAGATTTTCTTTGGGCAGTTTTTGAAATGAGTTGTATCAAATAGCCGTATCTTGTATTATTTGGATGTTTGGTTACTAGGGAGGAAAGGCCGTGGGCGGCAAGAAAAAGTTTGAGGAAAAGCGGCGTCATGGTACGGTAGAGTTACCGGTGGGGTTGCACAAGGTGGAATATCCGGAGGGGACGGAGGTTATTTTTTACCTGCACTGGCATCAGGAATTTGAATTTCTTATATTGACAGAGGGCAGGGTTGTTTTTACCATTGAAGGCAGGGATTATGAGCTTGGGGCAGGGGACGGTGTGTTTATTAATTCCAATTTACTACATTCTGCAAAAACAGTGGATGGACATGCCTGTTCTTTTTTTGCTGTTGTGTTTTCTTATGAAGTTCTGGAAGATGATATACACAGTAATTTTGCAAAAAAATATATCCGGCCGGTTTTAAATGGGAAATATCTTCTAGAGGAATTTTTGCCGGCGGAAAGCAAATGTGCCCAGCACCGTGAGCTGCCAGGGGCATTGGAGAAAAAATGCGGTTTGGATGAGTTTTTTGCAGGATATCCAAAGACAAAGCTTTCATGGCAGCAGGAGGTTATTTTCTGGCTAGCGCAGATTGCGCAGTGCCCGGAAAATGAATTAGAGCCATTTAGCTTGCTGGTTCGCAGCAGGCTTTTGATGGTCTGGAATTTGATGTACCATCATGGAAAAAAGAACCGGAGGGACGTGTCAGAAGAAAATGTTTCTTTTGAGAGGCTTGCACCGGTTGTAAAGTATATGAAAGATAATTATGCCTATGAGATTATGCTTGCAGAGCTGGCGCAGATGATTCCAATGAGTGAAGGGCAGTTTTGCCGTGTATTTAAGCAGAATATGAAAATGTCCCCAATGCAGTATCTTTTGCGGTACCGGATTTTACAGAGCTGCCGTTTATTGCAAGAGACAGATAAAAAAATTGGGGAAATTGCAAACCTTACAGGTTTTAATAATATCAGTTATTTTAATAAAGTATTTTTAAAGACGATTGGCTGTACGCCAAAGGAGTATAGAAATAGTGTATCTTATTAAGGGAGCGCCAGGCAGCGCCTTTTTGGCAGAAAGGGGAAGATATGGCGGTAAAAGAAAGAGATTTATTGGCTGCTATAAAGAATTTTAGCGAAAAAAAAGCAGCAATATTTGATATGGATGGGCTGATTTTTGATACAGAGCGCCTTTTTATGGAGCAGCTTGCAATAGTTATGAAGGAGCATGGATATGTACTGACAAAGAAGATTTATTGTGAGACGTTAGGTGTTGGGGGGAAACTGCTTGAAGAGATTATGTGCTCTTATTTTGGGGAGGATTATCCTGTTTCAGAGATGGGGAAAAAAGTAGAAAAGAGGGTAAGGATGATAGCAGATACTGTAGGGCTTATGATAAAGCCGCAGATTCCGGAAGCGCTCCAGTACCTTCAGGAGCAGGGGGCTTTATGTGCAGTTGCCTCTTCTACAAATAGTGATGCGGTAAAACATTATTTAGGCCGTGCAGAGATTTTGCAGTACTTTCAGGAGATTGTTGGAGGGGAAATGGTAGAAAAATCCAAGCCTGAGCCGGATATCTTTTTACTGGCATGCAAAAGGCTTGGACAGAAGCCTGAGGAATGTGTGGTGTTGGAAGATTCAGAAAATGGGGTGCGGGCAGCAAAAAAAGCCGGCTGCTCTGTAATCTGCGTCCCAGATTTAAAGCAGCCATCAGAAGAGGCAGCAGAGCTGGCAGACTATCTTGTGGGCTGATTTGTATATTTCAGGATATGGTTTGCGCTAACCAAGGCAAGGAGCAGGGTGCAGGTAAGAAGGAGCGTGAGGGCAAAAAAGCAAGCCAGGGCAGGAGAGGCTGTAAAGCGGAACTGGCCTATGCAAACGGCATCCAGGGTACAAAGGATGATTAGGGCAAATATATCGTAAATACGTTGTGTAACCATGTGGGAGTGCAAAGACTCCCGCATTTTTTTTTCCAGCGCTGCGTTATCTGCAAGGTCTTTTCGTGATTTATGGGAAGGCGCCAGCATCTGTAGGTAACGTAAAGTTAAATACTGTTTTGTGGCAGTTTCTATTGCAGTTTCAGGGCGTCTTGAAAGAATCAGGATGCCAACTGTAAAAAATGACAGGAAGTGGCTGCTGTACAGGATATTGTGGACGCCAGACAGCAGGATGCAGGCAACATAGGTAATAAAGCAGGCTGGCAGCCTTAAAGTAAAAAGCTTGTCCCACTCTAGCAATGCGGCAGACAGGCTTGCCAGCGCCACAAAGGTTATGGCAGCAGCATATAGCAGGAAGCGGAAGCGGGCAATTGCTTTTTTTGTATCAGAAGCAGGCTTTTCCTGTGGAGGGATTGGTTTACCCAGAACCTTGGATAGATGTTGCCGATATAAGGTATTTGCTGCGACAAGGCCAATAATAAGAAAAAGCCCATATAGGGGTGGAAAAGCCAGCGGGGCATTGTTTTTTGCAGTAATATAATGGCATATTTCTATAATAACCCCATAAGGAACCAGCCAGGCAGATATTTCTGTTATAAAGCAGAAAAACAGGTATATGAAAGGAAGCGGCTGTTTTTGGCGCAGCAAATCCTTACAATAGCGTGCTATATTGTAGCCTGCCAGTTTTTTTGCAGGGAGTTTGAGAAGGGCAGCATTTTCAAAGCGTATCTTTTCTGCGCCGAGTATTTCCTGGATGGCAGAATCGGAAATCAGCGATTTAGCCTCTTCGGAAAATGCTTCGGCAACTGTTTCGTAAGATACGCTTTGCATCTGGGTTCGGGTGTTTTCTGGCATATTGTTTTATCTCCTTTGGCTAGTACATTATAATATAAGTTTCATATAATTAATGCATATTTTTCATCATGGACTGAAGGGCTTCGTACTGTTTTCTTTGGGCAGGTGTCATTTGTGATGACAAAATTGCTGTTAACAGTGAATTTTCTTCTGGTGTGAAGGAAATATTTTTCTGTTCCATCTGTTTATTCCAGTTCATAATGACAGGAAGCGCCTGATTGAGGTTTTTATCCTGGAGGGACTGGATTAAGAGCATAATCATCTGCTGTTTTTGTGCATCCATCTGCCGGAATGCAGGATTTCGCTTGATATCTTCCATAAATGCCTCATTTCTGAAAGCCGGACGGTTATCCGGCTTCAAATATATTATTCATTATACATTATATTCTGCAACTGTTCAAAGGTTGCTTTTTGTTCTGGATTTAATTGGGAAAATAAAAATTCCCGCAGCATATTCTGCTGGCTGCTATCACTGCCAGATGCTGCAGAAAGCCCCCTGCCCATAGAGCCAAGGCCGTTAATCAGCTGGAAAAGCATCTGAAGGGGGTTTGTCGTAATGGAAGAGGAAGCAGCGGAAAAGCCGATATTTTCCTCTGTGTTTCCTGACTGTGAATGTACAAAATCTGAATAGTTTTGGAATAATTTTTGTGCATTCATAAAATTGAGGATGGTCTGTACAATGTCGGATTCCCTTGGTGTCAGGAATTTTTGGATATTTAATAGCATTTCTTGTGGATTCGGGCGGAATGGGACGGCGTCGCCAGTGTCTTCAGCAGCTTCCAAATCGCTGTCTCCAGCGTGGTTTGCAAGTTGAATTAGTGAATCTGCTTGTAAGAGAAGTTCAAAGGCATGGCGGTTCCCTGGGGAAACATAGGGAAGGGAAGCCTCTAAAATAGCCATGCGCCGCTGGTGTTCGTTTTTATATTCCATATTATTCTCCATTTCTGTAATGCAGGAAACAGCAGCGTTGTTTCCTGCATAACGGTTTGTTCTTCGATTGTTGCTTCCCTATAATCTATGAGAAAGGAGAAAAAAATATGTTACTCTATTCAAGGTTCTGTTTTAATATAATTTATTGGGAAATGTGTTTCCCTGTTTTGTCAAAATTTTTGCGGAGCGCACGTTCTACAGGGAAGATAGAAGCAATTAATATAGTGACCTGGATTCCCATGATTAAACTGCTCCAAAAACCGATTTCATCAATTGTTTTTCCTATTAACGGCAGCATGGCGGCAGTTGCAGAAAGAAGCATAGCCAAACCGATTCTCTGCCAGAGCCTGCCGCAGTAGGCATGGGCAAAATTCCAGGTTTCTATATTTTTTGTTGACATAGAAGTGCGGTAGCCATAGACGCTGTTAATATTCTTTGGGGGATGCTTTTTGAATATCCATCCAAATAGCAGCATCAGTATTGGAATCAGTTCGTTGGAAAGAAACATAAAAATCCAGAATCCCATAAAGCTCACCCTCCTTTTTTCCGGTATTTTTTTTCAATTACTGTAACATATATAACCATGACAGCGATTGTTTCGGCCATAATGCCTATGACGGAAAGCAGGATAAGCGCAGAATTTTGCCCATTTAAAAGCGGAAGCCCCAGGAGAATAAATATGGCGCCATAGGCACACCACAATTTTCCGACTGCCTTGTTATATGCTTTTACGTTGGACACTGGAAACATTTTTGCATTGGCCCAAAATCCGAAGGCGACTTCTTTTTTTGATAAAAATGCGTAAATCCCTAAAATGATAAATGCAATTCCACATAGTGAAAATAAAATAAATCCTAACATGGCTTTTGCCTCCTTCCTTTGCTTTTCAGTTGAAAATATGATTTGTGCGAAATACGCTTTAGCGGATATAAATCCCTGCAAGTTTCATATCCCTGTCATAAGACAGGCGGTAGGTTACGCTTATGTTTTCATAGGTTACAGTAATTTCCCCTATGGCAAGATGCTTTCGCATCTGGATAAACTCTGTCATATAAGCAGTTCCAAAGGAAAGGCATTTTCCCCAATCATCTGTAAATTGTGCCTTTATTTTTTTTATTGCCTTCTCTGTCAAGTAAGGGTGCATCTGTGGGATTGCGTCAGAGCATAAAGCGTCGGAGTCGCCGTCGTTAAACAGTTTAATGGTTTCTTTCATCTTTGCTTCGACTTCTGTTTTCTGGAAAATCTGGCTGTCTCCTATGTCGGAGGTCTGGGGTATCATCTGATATAAAAAGAAGGCCAGTATAAGGATAACTGAAACAACAGGGACGGCAATTTTTATAATTTTATCCCGCAGATATTTTTGGTGTTCTGCTTTTGGGAGGGTTTCGTTAAATTCTTTTGCAAGTTCTGCGATGTCTCCCATCTGGCTGATGATTTCTTCTTCTGTGCTGCCCTGTTCTTTTGCAGCCGTAAAGTCGGATAAAAGCTGCTGCTTAATCTCCTTCCGTTTTGTCCTGCTGCATTTTACCTGTTTTGCAATAGAAGCCGCATACTTTTCTGCTGTCATATAAACCACCTTTCTTTTGTCTGTAGCTGCATGGAAATATCCTGTTATTGTATCCGGGGGATTTTCATGCGGCCGTTCATTTACTCTTTTTCCATGATTTTTAAGATTCCTTCTGTAATCCGTTCCCAGGTTCCATAAATTTCTGATAGGCTTTTTCTTCCCTGTTCTGTAATTTCATAATATTTCCGGGGAACCTGCTTTCCTTCTGCGCTGCTCCAGCGGCTTTCAATCAGATTTTCGTCTTCAAGCCGGTATAGGACGGGGTATAATGTCCCATCTTTCAAAAGAAAGGTTTCCTTGCTTCTTTCTTTCATTTCCTGGATTAGCTGATAGCCATATTTGGGTTCCTCTTCTAATAATCTTAATACAAGCATATCCAGTACGCCTTTTTTCATTTGCCGTTCATATTTATTATCCATTTTTAATCCTCATATACTTTGTATAACTAAGTATATTATAAAACATACTGGGGATTACTGTCAATACACTAAATTTTTTGCGGAAAAAATTGACAGGGGAATCTTTTTCGTGTAACGTATCTGGTAACATACATTATTTGAGCCGCAAAAAGCGCGGTATGGAGGTTTAACATGATAGAGGATAAAAAAATTTTGTACAGCGGCATGCAGGCGACAGGCAACCTTACTTTGGGGAATTACCTGGGGGCATTAAAGAACTGGATTTCTTTAAATGAAAAATATGAATGTTTTTGGGGAGTAATGGACCTGCATTCCCTAACTGTACGCCAGGAGCCGGCGGATTTCCGTAAAAAGGCCAGGAACCTTATGATATTATACATTGCAGCAGGGCTTGACCCAAAGAAGAACTGCATTTATTTCCAGTCGCATGTTTCGGCACATGCAGAGCTTAGCTGGCTGTTAGGGTGTTTTACTTATATGGGGGAATTAAGCCGTATGACGCAGTTTAAGGAAAAATCAGCGAAACATGCGGATAATATAAATGCAGGGCTGTTTACTTACCCGGTGCTGATGGCGGCAGATATTTTACTATACCAGACGGATTTTGTGCCGGTTGGCAAAGACCAGAAGCAGCATTTGGAAATTACCAGGGATATTGCAGAGCGTTTCAACAGCATCTATGGCGATGTATTTACCATCCCTGAGCCATATATCGGGAAAGCAGGCGCTAAGATTATGAGCTTGCAGGATCCTTCAAAGAAAATGTCAAAGTCAGATGAAAATATAAATGGGAGTATTTACCTGATGGATGACCCGGACACGATTGTAAGGAAATGTAAGCGTGCAGTGACAGATTCTGGGAGCGAGGTACGTTATAGCGAGCAAAAGCCGGGCATAAGCAACCTTTTGGAGATATACAGCGGCTGTCTTGGGAAATCCATGGAAGAGGCAGAAAAAGATTTTGCCGGCAAAGGCTATGGCGATTTTAAAATGGGGGTTGCAGAAGCAGTTATTTCCGTATTAAAACCATTACAGGAGGAATATAACCGTTTGCAGAAAGAAAAGGATTACATTGATTCCCTGATTAAGGAAAATGATGAGAAAGCTGCTTATTTTGCAAATAAGACGCTCCGCAAAGTTAAGAAAAAGCTTGGATTAACAGAGAAACCAAGGTAAAAATGGAGGCAGGATATGTCAGGTTCAATATTAGGAAAAAATTTCCAGGTGTCTACATGGGGAGAATCCCATGGGAAGGGGATAGGGGTTGTAGTAGACGGCTGTCCGGCAGGGCTTCTTCTTTCGGAAGAGACAATCCAGAAGTACTTGGATAGGAGAAAGCCGGGGCAGACGCGTTATTCTACCCCAAGGAAGGAGCCGGATTCCGTAGAAATCCTATCTGGCGTATTTGAAGGAAGGACAACTGGTACTCCGGTGTCTATGGTGGTTTATAATACTTCACAGCGTTCAAAGGATTATTCAGAAATTGCGCAATATTACCGCCCTGGACATGCAGATTATACATTTGACCGGAAATATGGTTTCCGGGATTATCGTGGCGGCGGGCGTTCTTCCGGCCGGGAGACGGTTGGCCGTGTGGCGGCAGGGGCAATCGCTTCTGAAGTTTTAAAAGAACTAGGCATAGAGGTGTTTGCCTATACAAAGGAAATAGGCGGGATTTCTGTTGATGGAAAAAAGGCTTTGCAGGAAAATATTATAAGAAGCCCTCTTTTTATGCCTGATTTAGAAGCTTCAGAGCAGGCAGAATTGTTATTGGAAAGTAAGATGAAGCAGCAGGATTCTGCGGGCGGAATTATTGAATGTATTGTAAAGGGGCTGCCTGCAGGGGTCGGGGAGCCGGTATTTGAGAAGCTGGACGCGAACCTTGCAAAGGCAGTAATGTCAATTGGCGCAGTGAAAGGCGTTGAAATCGGGGATGGGTTTGCAGCGGCAAAAGCTTTTGGCTCAGAAAATAATGATTCGTTTGCATTAGGGGAAGATGGAGGGGTTACAAAGCGTACAAACCATGCCGGGGGGATTCTCGGGGGAATCAGCGATGGGAGCGATATTATATTGCGGGCGGCAGTAAAGCCAACCCCGTCTATTGCAAAAGCCCAAAAGACAGTGAATTGCCAGGGGGAAGAGACGGAAGTTTGTATCCGTGGACGCCATGACCCGGTAATTGTGCCAAGGGCAGTAGTTGTAGTAGAAGCAATGGCGGCTATTACTGTATTGGATATGTTGTTTTCTTCGATGTCATCAAGCTTGGAAAGGTTAAAAAGATTTTTTGTAAAATAGTGGCAATAGCGTGTTTGGAACTAGGTTTCCGGACACGCTATTGTGTTGTTTCCTTTTAGTTGCAAAAGCATATATTAGGAGGAGAGGTGTATAAGACGAAAAGGATGAGAATTGACATTCTTCGCCTATGTTTTTTGTGTTGTCTGTAAAAAGCACACTCTGGAAGAAGTTTTAAAAGACGAAGGGAGATAACGATGCGATATTACAAATATGGAAAAAATAAAATACAACATGAGGTTGAGGCTAATGAGGAAAGGCAGGAAGGGCTTGAAAGGCGCTTTGGGAAATTGGTTATAGATGAAGACAGTGTCTATGAGATAGATGAAGAATGCCTTCAATGCCATAAAAAGGAAGCAAAAGGGGAGGGGAAGCTGAAATAGGCTGTTTTTTGCTTTTATTGCAAAGAAAAACCGGGGCTGTTCCTTTCCCGAACAGCCCCGGTTTTTTAGCTCCAGGCTATGCTGGTTGATGTATCATCAGGCATAGCCTGGTTGTTATGGCCTGCTCATACGTCAGGCGGAGCTAGTGGCAAGCTGCCTTATGCAGGAAGCGACTAGCAAATGCTGAAGCCGCTGTTGCCGCCGCCACAGCAGCAAAGGAGGATAAGAATCCAGATAATGGAACCGCATCCGCCGTCACCGCCGCATCCGCCAAAGCCGCCAAAACCGCCATTGCCGCCGCCGCAGCAGCTGCAGAGTAAGAGAAGGATAATTATCCAACTGCATCCATTGTTTTCATTGTTGCTGCATCCGCCGCAGGTAGTTGCTGCTAAATCACTCATAAAATCCTCCATTCCGCCGTTATTTCCGGCAGGTTATATTTATTTACAGTGATATCATATGCAGGACTGCTTGGACAGTTTACGCTTTTTTAAAAAAACTTGACAGAATCTTTTTCATTCGTCACAATAATAAGGTGTAAAGGACGCAAAAGCGGCGTTCTTCCAATAATTTTTTCTTATCGGCAGAATGGAGGGTTTTATGCAGAAAATCAGATGGATGAAAAAGTTTGGTGCAGTTTGGCTTATTTTGGCTGTTGCAGCCAGTTTTTGCGGCTGTACGGGCCTTTTGCCAAATTCGGAGACGCAGATAAAAAATTATGAACCAACCTCAGAACTGGAAGAGGAAGAGCAGCAGGAGGAAATTGTTTCTATTGAATGGGAAGACGCTTTGGGGCTTGCGGCAGATTATTTAAAGAATATGACGTTGGAGGAAAAGGTTGGGCAGATTTTCGTAGTAAACCTTGAACAGCTTGACCGCCGGAAGGGGGATTATTATGAATTCCGCAAGTTCACGAAAGCTATGGAGGAGAGTATTGAAAAGTATCATGTGGGCGGCGTAATTTTATTTTCCAGGAATATTTCCAAAAGGAAACAGACAAAGGCTTTGACGTCAGCCCTTGCTTCGGCGGGGCGGACGCCGTTATTTATTTCTGTTGACGAAGAAGGCGGAAGGGTATCTAGGATTGCTGCGAATAAAAAGATGAAAACAACGCTTTTCCCGTCGGCTGAGGAAATCGGGAAGACAAAAGACGATGAGTATGCTTATGAGATGGGAAAGATGATAGGGGCAGAAATAAAAGAGCTTGGTTTTAATGTAGACTATGCCCCGGTGGCGGATGTGAAGACAAGTGAGCTGAATGAAGAAATCGGCGACCGTTCCTTTGGGAGTGACCCGGATAAAGTGTCAGAATATGTCAGCGCTTTTATCCAGGGGCTCCATAGGGAAAACATTGGCGCGGCGTTAAAGCATTTCCCGGGGCAGGGGGCTTCTGATGGGGATACACATAAAGAAAGCGTGGATATTGACAGCAGCATTGCAAGGCTGCGGAAGACAGATTTTGTCCCTTTTAAAGCAGGAATCGCAGCAGATGCCGATTTTGTAATGGTTTCCCATATTTCTGTCAGTAAAGTGACAGAAAGTTCTGCTCCGGCAAGCATGTCTGATTTAATTATGCAGACAATCTTAAGGGATGAACTTGGGTTTCAGAAAATAATTATAACAGATGCATTTGACATGGCAAGCATTATTGATTTTTATACGCCTGGCGAGGCAGCGTATAATGCGTTTAAGGCAGGTGTTGACATTATCCTGATGCCGGAGGACTTGGGGGCGGCGTACCAGGAGATTTTGTCAAAGGTACAGGATGGGACGCTTGGGCAGGAGCGTTTGGATGATGCAGTGCTGCGTATCCTGGCAGTAAAAATCCAGCGGGGGATTATATCAGCGGAGCAGCTTAAAAGCACGCCCGGGCCAACAGGAACTGCCGCGCCAGAGGTTACAAAGAAGCCGCATAAAAAGGCGGATGGCGGGAAAGGAAAAAAACAGGAGGAATCCTGAAAGAATACTTGCGATTTTTATGGAAATTGTTATAATGGAAATTGTGATAAAATGTAATTGATTCCGTTTACAGAAATGAGGTAAAATTATGAAGAAGTTAGATATGGTATATGAAGGAAAGGCTAAGAAGGTATTTGAAACAGAGAACAAGGATGTGGTTATCGTTGACTATAAAGACGATGCGACAGCATTTAACGGAGAGAAAAAGGGGACGATTGTCGGAAAAGGCGTGATTAATAACCGCATGACGAATTATTTGTTCCAGAAGCTTGAAGAAGCGGGGGTTCCGACTCATTATGTAGAGGAGTTAAGCGACAGGGAGACAGCCGTAAAGAGGGTTAAGATTGTACCATTAGAGGTAATTGTACGTAATGTGGCGGCAGGAAGCTTTTCAAAAAGGCTTGGCATTGAGGAAGGGTTCCAGCTTCTCTGCCCGACGCTGGAGTTCAGCTATAAAGATGACGCGCTGGGAGATCCGCTGATTAATGATTATTTTGCGATTGCAATTGGCGCGGCAACCAGGGAAGATATTGATACAATTACAAAATATGCGTTTATGGTAAATGATTATTTAAAGGGATTTTTTGATGAATGCGGCATAGACCTGATAGATTTTAAAATAGAATTTGGTAAGACAAGCGATGGAACAATTATCCTGGCAGATGAGATTTCACCGGATACATGCCGTTTTTGGGATAAAAAGACACATGAAAAGCTTGATAAGGATCGTTTCCGCAGAGATCTTGGCGGCGTAGAAGATGCTTATCAGGAAGTGGCAAAGAGAATTGGGCTGATAAAATAAGGTGGTAAGGGACTGTAAATTATTTGCGTACGGTCCCTAAAAAAGGGCAAGCAGTAACGCCTGCCCTTTTTCGGCAGGACAGAATGGTTAGGCAGGAGATTGCAGGAAACGTGATGGAGGCAGAGATGAACAGGGAATCAGAGGATTCAAAGCTTAAAGAAGAATGCGGCGTATTCGGGATGTATGATTTAGATGGGAATGATGTGGCACCATCTATTTATTATGGATTATTTTCCCTGCAGCACAGAGGGCAGGAAAGCTGCGGGATTGCAGTCAGCAGGACAGATGGTCCGAAAAGGAATGCGAATACCTGTAAGGGGATGGGGCTTGTAGATGAAGTATTTGATTCAGAAAGCCTTGAAAAGATGAAGGGAGATATCGGGGTTGGGCATGTCCGGTATTCTACAGCTGGGGCAAGCATTGCAGAAAATATACAGCCTTTGGTGTTAAATTATATCAAAGGGACGCTTCTGGTGGCGCACAATGGAAACCTTGTGAATGCGGTAAAGCTTAGGGAAGAGTTAGAAATGAGCGGTGCAATTTTCCAGACGACAATTGATTCAGAGGTGGTTGCATATCTGGTTGCGAGGGAGCGCTTAAATACAGGTACGGCGGAAGATGCTGTAAAAAATGCAATGAAACGGCTTTTAGGGGCATATTCCCTGGTAGTTGCCAGCCCAAGGAAGCTGATTGGGGCTAGGGATCCGCATGGTTTCCACCCGCTCTGCATTGGGAAAAGGGATAATGCCTATATCCTAGCTTCCGAGACTTGCGCATTAGATACGATTGGGGCAGCTTTTGTAAGGGATGTGGAGCCTGGGGAAATTGTTACAATTACTGCAAACGGCATTGAATCGGACAAGAGCATGGCGATTGATAAGCCGGCAAGGTGTATTTTTGAATATATCTATTTTGCCAGGCCGGACAGTTATTTTGACGGGGTCTGTGTACACAGCTCCAGGATTACGGCAGGGCGTATCTTAGCACAGACATATCCTGCAGATGCAGATATTGTTGTGGGGGTTCCGGAGTCAGGCAATGCAGCGGCGATGGGATTTGCCCTGGAGTCCGGCATCCCGTATGGGACAGCCTTTGTGAAAAACAGCTATGTCGGCAGGACGTTCATTAAGCCGAAGCAGTCGGCAAGAGAGTCCAGCGTTATGGTAAAGCTAAATGTGCTAAAGGAAGTAGTAAAAGGGAAAAGGGTCGTTATGGTGGATGACTCCATTGTGCGTGGAACTACAAGCGCACGCATTGTCAAGATGCTGAAAGATGCAGGGGCGACAGAAGTCCATGTGCGTATTAGTTCCCCGCCATTCCGTTATCCTTGTTATTTTGGGACAGACGTCCCTTCCAGCAGCCAATTGATTGCTTACAACCATTCTGTAGATGAAATTGCTAAAATAGTAGGTGCGGATTCTTTAGGTTACCTTGAACTTGACAGGTTAAACGAACTGATTGAGGGAGACTATGGATACTGCCACGCATGTTTTTCTGGGGAATATCCGGTAGAGCCGCCTAAGGAAGATATCCGGGGAGATTACGAAAAATAGGAGGAAAAAGATTAAAATGAGTAATGACAGGTATACAAGCCCTCTTTCTGAGCGTTATGCCAGCAGGGAGATGCAGTACATTTTTTCGCCTGACAAGAAATTTAAAACATGGAGGCGGCTTTGGATTGCATTGGCGGAGGCGGAAAATGAATTGGGGCTTAAAAATGAGCAGGGCGGCCCGGCTGTTACAAAAGAACAGATTGAGGAACTGAAAAGCCATGCGGAAGATATTAATTATGAAGTGGCAAAAGAGCGGGAAAAGAAGGTACGCCATGATGTGATGTCGCATGTGTATGCCTATGGGCAGCAGTGCCCAAAAGCAGCAGGGATTATCCATTTAGGGGCGACTTCCTGCTATGTGGGAGATAATACGGATGTTATTGTAATGACAGAGGCATTGCAGCTTATCCGTACAAAGCTGATTAATGTGATTGATGAACTTTCAAAGTTTGCTATGGAATATAGGGAGCTTCCAACACTTGCATTTACCCATTTCCAGCCGGCACAGCCTACAACGGTAGGGAAACGTGCATCGCTTTGGTTACAGGAATTTTTAATGGATTTGGAAGATACAGAATATGTCCTTTCTACAATGAAGCTTCTTGGATCAAAGGGAACAACTGGGACACAGGCAAGCTTTATGGAGCTGTTTGACGGGGAGGAAGAAAAGGTAAAACAGCTTGACAGCCTGATTGCTAAAAAGATGGGGTTTGATTCCTGCTTCCCTGTTTCCGGGCAGACATATTCCCGCAAGTTGGATACGCGTGTATTAAATGTGCTGGCAGGGATTGCGGCAAGCGCCCATAAATTTTCTAATGATATCCGTCTTTTGCAGCATTTAAAAGAGATTGAGGAGCCGTTTGAAAAGAACCAGATTGGTTCGTCTGCAATGGCATATAAAAGGAATCCGATGCGCAGTGAAAGGATTGCTTCCCTCTCGCGTTATGTTATGTCGGATGTTACAAATGGCATGTTTACTTCAGCGTGTCAGTGGTTTGAACGTACCCTTGATGATTCTGCAAACAAAAGAATCAGCATTCCGGAAGGATTCCTGGCAACAGATGGCATTTTGGATTTGTTGTTAAATGTAGTAGATGGCCTTGTTGTTTATGAAAAGGTAATTGAAAAGAGGCTGATGTCTGAACTGCCGTTTATGGCAACGGAGAATATTATGATGGATGCAGTAAAGGCAGGCGGAAACCGTCAGGAGCTCCATGAGAAAATCCGTACGCTTTCGATGGAGGCTGGTAAGAATGTGAAAGAGCATGGCAAGGAAAATAATTTATTGGAGCTGATTGCTGCAGACAGCGAATTTCCAATGGGAATTGACGAATTAAACGCTGCAATGGAGCCTGGCAAATATATTGGACGTGCCGCTTCCCAGGTAAAAGAGTTTGTGGAAGAGGTGGTGCAGCCTGTTTTAGATGCCAACCGGGAAATCCTTGGGATGAAGGCAGAAATCAATGTATAATTAGTCTAACGCAAAAGATTAGCGGGATGGAGGGATTATGGCTGGAAAAAGAGTTTTAACGGCACGCCTTGTTGTTGATATGATTGCGTCAGAAGATGTGCATACGTCGGATGGCCAGCTTTTATTTACAGAAGGGACGGTTTTAACAGAGGATATTATTGAGGCGTTAAAGGAGCATTCTGTCTTTGCAATCCGTATCAAGGTTGGGGAAGATGGCGTAACGCCTTTAATTGGGGAACATGTCTCAGAAGAGGGAAGGATAGAGATTATTGAGAAACCGGCTGAGAATCTTGAAGTGGATTTTGCACCGAAAGAGCCTCATCTGAAAGTGGATGTATCCGAAAAAAATCATTATGATGCGGTTAGGGAGACAAAAGAATACCAGGAGTTTACCGAGTCTTTTACGAAGTCGGTAGACCATTTGAAGGAATCCTTTAGCCGTGCCGTAGTGAAAAATGAAGAGATTGACAGCGAGGTGATTCTGGAAAATGTACAGGATGTTGTGTCAAAAAGCCGTAACAGCCTGCATATTCTGGACATGCTGCAGTGCATGAAAGGATATGATGATGTAACTTATGTCCATAGTATGAATGTGGCGCTTTTGTCCAATGTGATTGGGCGTCTTGTTGTGCCGAAGATGTCAGAAGAGGATTTAGAAACCCTGACGCTTGCCGGACTTCTTTGCGATATTGGTAAAATGATGATTCCTGATGATATATTACAGAAAAAAGAGCGTTTGACGCTGCCAGAGATGAATGTGGTAAAAACACATGTCCTGCATGGCAATAATATTTTGCAGGGGATGAAACTGGACCCACGTATTCCAGAAGCTGCAATGCGCCATCATGAGCGGTGTGACGGGAGCGGATACCCGGGAGGCTACCATATGGGTCAGATTAGCCAGTTTTCAAGGATTATAGCAGTTGCAGACACATATGATGCGATGACATCGGACCGCCCATACAGGAAGGCTATTTGCCCATTTGAAGTAATCCGTATGTTTGAGGGAGACGGAAGGTTTAAATATGATGCAGAATTTTTCTGGCCGTTCCTTTCTACGGTTGTGCAGTCTCTGCTGAATACAAAAGTCTGCCTAAGCACAGGCGAGACAGGTACTGTTGTTATGATGAACACAGAAGAATTGTCAAAACCGTTAGTACGGGTAGGGGATACATACCATGATTTGGCAAGGGAACGTTCAATAACCATTGACAGAATAGCAGATTAGGTTATACTTGTTAAGGGACTGTCAATCATTAACTTAAACTTATTAAGTAGTTAGTTTGTTGACAATCCCTAATGAAAAAGTTATTTCTGTGTAATGTTTTTATTGCATAGGATTAGGCTGCAAAATGCAGCGGAATGGAGGAATGGATTATGGTAACAGCTATCGTTGGAGCGAACTGGGGAGATGAAGGTAAGGGCAAGATAACGGATATGCTTGGGGAAGAGTCCGATATTGTGGTACGTTTTCAGGGAGGAAGCAATGCAGGCCATACAATTATCAATGATTATGGGAAGTTTGCGCTGCACCTGCTGCCGTCAGGGGTATTTTATAACCATACGGTAAGCATTATTGGAAATGGTGTTGCATTAAATATCCCATATCTTTGTGATGAGATTAAATCATTAGTGGAGCGGGGCGTACCTCAGCCGAAAGTACTTGTTTCTGACCGGGCACAGATTTTGATGCCGTATCATGTGGCATTTGACAAGTATGAGGAAGAGCGCCTTGGCAAAAAATCTTTTGGTTCAACAAAATCAGGAATTGCTCCATTCTATTCAGATAAATATGCAAAGATTGGCATCCAGGTTTCGGAATTGTTTAATGATGACATTTTAGGGGATAAGGTTGAGAGCATTTGTGCACAGAAAAATGTTATCTTAAAGCACTTGTACCATAAAAAGGAGCTGGAAGTTGGAAAGCTGTTAGATACGCTGCATGAGTACCGGGATATGGTTGCCCCATATGTATGCGATGTTTCAGCTTATTTAAGGAAAGCGATTGCCGATGGGAAAAATATATTGCTGGAAGGGCAGCTTGGTTCATTAAAAGACCCAGACCACGGAATTTACCCAATGGTTACTTCTTCTTCTACATTGGCTGCATATGGTGCGGTTGGCGCAGGAATCCCGCCATATGAAATTAAAAAGATTGTGACGGTAGTAAAAGCTTATTCCAGTGCAGTTGGCGCAGGCGAATTTGTCAGTGAGATTTTGGATGAGAAAGAAGCAGATGAACTTCGGAAACATGGCGGCGACAGTGGGGAGTATGGAGCTACAACAGGACGCCCACGCCGTATGGGATGGTTTGATACGGTTGCAAGCCGTTATGGCTGCCAGATCCAAGGCGCTACAGATGTTGTCCTTACTGCTGTAGACTGCCTTGATTACCTGAAAGAGATTCCGGTATGTACGGGATATGAAATTGACGGAAAAGTAGAGAAGGAATTTCCGGTTACGGCAAAGCTTGCAAATGCAAAACCAGTCCTGGAAGTGCTTCCGGGATGGAATTGTGATATTAGTGGAATCAAGGAGTACAGCCAGCTTCCGGAAAACTGCAAGAAATATATTGAATTTATTGAAAAGGAGATTGGCGTACCGGTTACAATGGTATCAAATGGCCCTAAGAGGAGCGACATCATTTATCGTTAGGAACTAGACAGTTCATTAGGTTGGAGAAAGATGAATTATAGCCAGCAGGAAATTAAAAAAAAGCAAGAGAAAATAATATCAAAATCGGGAAAGATGAAGTACCGAATCAGAGGATGGATAGCGTATTGCTCCGGTATCGGGGCAATTACGCTTCTTTTGCTGTTTATCTTTGGATTGGCAGGGGCAGTCCGCGGGGTTGTTGACAGTGCCCCAGGGGCAGAAGAAATTGACATTATGACGGCAGGGCAGCCAAGTGAAATTTATGACAGCTGTGGAAATATAATCCAGGTGCTTGCCGCGCAGGATTTAGCATATGAATATGCTTCGGTTGACCAGATTCCTGAAATTGTGCAGCGCGCATTTATTTCGGCAGAAGACAGGCGTTTTTATGAGCACCATGGAGTAGATATGCTGGGAATCCTGCAGTCTGTCTATTCTGGCGTGATGGGGGAAAAAGAGAAATTAAAAAGCAAAACAATTACGCAGCAGCTAATCCAGAACCAGATATTAAATGGAAATGATAATGCAACATTCCTTGGCCGTTGTACAAGGGAAATCCAGGAACAGTATCTGGCGATAGAGCTAGAGGAGGATTTGGATAAGGGACAGATTTTAGAATATTATCTGAATACAGTAAATATGGGGCAGAATATTATGGGGGTGCAGGCCGCTGCCACAAGATATTTTGACAAAGATATTGAGGA
Source organism: uncultured Lachnospiraceae bacterium (assembly GCA_910586605.1). Classification (GTDB taxonomy): domain Bacteria; phylum Bacillota; class Clostridia; order Lachnospirales; family Lachnospiraceae; genus Butyribacter. The sequence continues at coordinate 17,674 of CAJUJR010000027.1, forward strand.
TGTGAATGTGTCAGAGGCAACTGTTCTTGCGGCGATTGTTTCCGACCCTGAAAAATATAGCCCCGTTTCGCAACAGGAGAATAATTCCCGGAGGCGGAAAGACGTATTAAAAGCAATGTTAGAGGCGAGATATATTTCAGAAGAAGAGTATGAAGATGCATTAGGGGATGACGTTTATTTACGGATTCAGAATGTGGACAGCATAAAAGCATATGGGATAAAAGATACAGACTCGTATTATGCAGATGCTGTAAATACCCAAGTAATCCGGGATTTAAAGGAAAAGCTGGGGTATTCCCAGACCGAGGCATATAATGTGCTGTATCATGGCGGATTGAAAATTTTTTCATGCCAGGATTCTTCTTTACAAGAAATTTGCGATGAAGTGATAAATTCAGACCAATATTATCCACAGACAGCACGTTCCTACTTGTCCTATTATCTTGCTGTCAGCCAGGGAGGCGACAAAAGGGAGTACAGTGAGATTGATGTAAAAAACTATTTTTATGAGGACAAAGGGAAAAAAATTTCCCTATATTTCAATAAAGCAGGGAAACCGAAAAAATATATCAGAGAATTTAAAAAGGCTGTGTTAAAAGAAGGCGGTGAAGTGATTGCTGAAAAATTACAGCTGATTAAACAGCCACAGGCTTCTTTTGTGCTGATAGAGCAGGCTACCGGGCAAGTTAAGGCCGTTGTCGGCGGACGCGGGCAAAAAGAAGCGAATACAGATGTAAACCGTGCAATGGAGTTAAAGCGCCAGCCAGGCTCTTCCCTTGCTATGCTGTCAACTTATGCTCCGGCGTTGGATACAGCAGGCATTACGCTTGGGAATGTAGAGGATGACACGGCATATTTTTATCCAGGGACAAACACACAAGTCAGGAAGTGGGAAGGAAGCCCATATCATGGGCTGATGACATTGCGTGAGGCGATTAAAGGCTCTGAGAATATTCCTGCTGTTAAGACGCTGGAAAAAGTTTCGGTACAGACAGGATATGAATTTTTAAAGAAGTTTTCATTAACTACGATTATTGAGCAAAAGAAAAGCGAGGATGGACAGGTATATACGGATTTACAATTGCAGCTTGCCTTAGGGGAGTTAAATGAAGGCGTTACAAACCTGGAACTGACGGCAGCCTATGCGGCGATTGCCGGGCGCGGGGTATATAGGAAACCTGCTTTTTATACAAAGATTATTGACCGCTATGGAAATGTCCTTTTGGAAAATGAAAGGGAACCAAAAAGAATTTTAAAGGAAAGCACCGCCTGGCTCCTGACAGATGCAATGGAAGACGCGGTGAAAAAGGGAACGGGGCAGCCGGCGCAGTTTGACAGTTTAAAGAATCTGTCGCAGGCTGGGAATGTTGGATATACAGAGGAAAGTACAGATTACTGGTTTGAAGGCTTTACGCCGTTTTATACCGCAGGAATCTGGGTTGGAAGGGATGAAAATACCAGTCAGGAACGCTCTGAGGCTCATATTGCTATCTGGAAAGAAATTATGGAACGAGTCCATAAAAAAGAAAAAAAGACAAAAGGGAATTTCCGTATTCCGGATGGGGTTCTTTCAACCTGGATTTGCAGTAAATGCGGAAACCGTGCCGTACAGGGGCTGTGCGATGAGGCGATGGGCAGCGATATTGTAACGAAAGAGTATTTTGTAAAGGGAACAGAGCCACAGAGGAATTGTGACTGCCATGTTAAATATGCGTTCTGTAAAGAAAGCGGGATGCTTGCATCAGAATTGTGCCCGGAAGAGGAACGTTTTTATAAGGTGCTGTTAAAAAAAGATGAGGTGGCGCGGACAGATGATTACTTAAATACAGTAGAACAGAATATGGGGACAGAAATTTGTGATCTGCAGCACCAAAAATGAGGAAAGCGCTTTTCAGGCATACTCTAGGGCACCAGCGTAAGCGGTGCCCTTTTATAATATTTTCTGGAAATCGGCATGTCCCTGCATCCAGATAACCCCCTTAAAGCGGCGGCCAATCATAGGCTCGCCCAATAAATCCAGCTTGTTGATGCATACGGTAATCAGGATATCGTTGCAGTTTAAGAGCATTAGGCAGACCTCTTCATTTGTATAGGTATTTGAAATAACAGACCAGTTTACAATAGTCCCTAAAATAGAGTAATGATCGGATTCAGAGCCATATGGGATAAAACTGGTTTCAACAAGGGAATATAAATCCTCTTCCTGGATCCGGTTGTGTATTTTAGCGGAAATATCAATATCTTCCAAGGTAAGGTCGTCAATTGCGTTTTGGTCGCCGCTTTTTGCCCGGGCAATCAGCCGGTTTCTTCGCTGGTAACGTATATTGCGCTGTTTTTGCGTATATGTATCGTGATAGACGCCAAGCAGTACGGTTCCATTCAGGGAGAGGCCAGACAGGGTAAGCTTTGCCTTGTGAGGGAGGTTGTCCTCTGAGTGAAGCCCTAAATATTCTACTGCATTCTGAAGATAAAAAATCATGGAAATACCAAGCCGTAAGTCATCGCACATCCCGGTAAAGGCATTTGTATCGACACGTTTATTTACAGTAATATCTTCTGAAGATGTAATTAAACGGCTTTCACAATATGGGAAATAATGCTCCATGTAAAAAAAGCCTTTCTCGTCATATTCCCCACGGAGGGTAATGCCAATCTGTGAGCCAAATTCCATTGCAAATTCGGTGTAAATACAAGTTGGCGTAACCTGTATTTTTTTCTTTTTATCAGGCTGGTTCATAATCTTGCCAAGGATTGGCTCCAGTTCCTGGCGGGATTTTATATTGCTAAAGCCTATTGCGCGTAAAAATCGGTGCATAGGATGAAGTTCCTTTCTGGTTATTCATTAATATGACTATGTTACTATAAACAATATTAGCTGTAAATAGCAACTTATTATTTATCATGGATAGTATTGCCGCCACAGTATAGGTAATCTTATTATTGTAAGGATTTTGGCAGTTGTATTTCAAAATAAATTCATATATAATAGAGGAATTGAAGCAGTATTGTATTAGAAGGGGATTTATAGGGAAGCAAGTTATATAAAATAATCTTTGATTGTAAGAGGTGAGTATGAGCAAAATCAGTGTCATGACAGATAGTAACAGCGGAATTACACAAAAGCAGGCAGCAGATTTGGGAGTAAAGGTATTGCCAATGCCATTTCTGATTGATGGCGAGACTTATTTTGAAGATATTAATTTAACGCATGAGGAGTTTTACAAGAGGCTTAAACAGGATGTTGCGATTTCAACATCGCAGCCTTCCCCAGAAGCAGTTATGCAGGCATGGGAAGAGCTTTTAGAGGAGTCAGATAGTGTTGTCTATATCCCTATGTCAAGCGGGCTGTCGGGTTCCTGCCAGACAGCAAAGCTTCTTGCGCAGGAATATGATGGAAGAGTCCAAGTTGTTGACAACCAGAGGATTTCTGTAACCCAGAGCCAGGCGGTAAAGGATGCAAAGGAGCTATGCGGAACTGGGATGACGGCAGAAGAAATTAAGGATTACCTGGAACAGGTTAAGTTTGATTCCAGCATTTATATCATGTTAGATACGTTAAAATATCTGAGGAAAGGCGGCAGGATTACACCGGCTGCCGCTGCGCTTGGTTCGGCGCTCCGCTTAAAGCCGGTTTTGCAGATTCAGGGAGAAAAACTGGATGCTTTTACCGTGGCACGTACAAAAAAGCAAGGAGTCAGCAAAATGCTTACTGCGATGGAAAATGATGTAATAAACCGTTTTGGAGGCATGGAAAATGTTTCCGGTATCCATTTTGCAGTTGCCCATACGAATAATGAGGAGGCGGCAGAGGCCTTTATAGAAGAAATTAAGGGAAGGTTTGGCGTAACGTCCGTGGATATGGCGCCACTTTCTTTAAGCGTTTCCTGCCATATCGGGCCGGGGGCGCTTGCGATAGCATGTTCAAAAGCGATAGGAAGGCAGGTTGGATAAAATGGGGTATATAGAAGAACTGGGACGGAAGGCAGTTGCTGCGAAAAGCAGGATTGCAGCGGCGCCGGCAGGGGAAAAAAACAAGATTTTGGAAAAGATTGCAGAAATCTTACGGGAAAATAAAGAGGCGATTCTTTCTGAAAATGAAAAAGATATTGCCAAAGCAAAGGAAAATGGCATTACAGAGGTGATGGTTGACCGCCTGCGGCTAACGGACAGCCGTATTGACGGGATTGCGGACGCCTGCTTACAGCTTGTAAGCCTGGAAGACCCTGTTGGGGAGGTACTGTCTGGTTCAAACCGGCCAAATGGGATGCGCATTACAAAAATCAGGGTGCCGCTTGGGGTTGTGGGGATTATTTATGAATCGCGTCCAAATGTCACAGTAGATGCGGCGTCGCTTTGTTTAAAAAGCGGCAATGCCGCAATCCTGCGCGGAGGGAAAGAGGCGTTTCACTCAAACCGGATTTTAATGAAATTGATGCAGCGTGCATTGGAACTTTGTGGTTTTGTTCCAGAGACCGTCCAGCTTGTAGAAGATACTTCCAGGGATGTGGCAAACGAGATGATGCGGGCGAACCGGTATATTGACGTGCTGATTCCAAGAGGAGGGGCAGGGTTAATCCAGGCAGTTGCAAAAAATGCGACTGTGCCGGTGATTGAAACAGGGACAGGGAACTGCCATATTTATATTGATGGGACAGCAGATTTGGATATGGCTGTTTCGGTTACAGATAATGGGAAGACACAGCGGCCAAGCGTTTGTAATGCTCTGGAAACCTGCCTTGTCCATGAGGCCGTGGCAGAACAATTCCTTCCAAAGCTAAAGGATGCGCTGGATGCCCATCAGGTGCAAATCCGTGGCTGCAAAAGGACAAAGCAGATTCTTGGAAACAGTGTAATCCTTGCCGCAGACGAAGATTATGCGGAAGAGTTTTTAGATTACATCCTTGCTGTGAAAGTAGTTGCTTCTATTGAGGAAGCAATTGGGCATATCAGGAAATATACAAGCGGCCATTCAGAGTGTATTATAACAAAGGACTATGGCAATGCAGAGCAGTTCCAGAAGGAAGTAGATTCTGCATGTGTCTATGTGAATTGTTCTACCCGTTTTACAGATGGCGGAGAATTTGGGCTTGGGGCGGAAATTGGGATTTCTACCCAGAAACTTCATGTAAGGGGGCCAATGGGGCTTAGGGAATTGACGACACAGAAGTATTTGATTAATGGGAATGGACAGATCAGGGAATAAGTTTTTTGTTTCAGGGATAGGCAGAAATTTTTGGAATCTTGGGCGTTTTGTGTAGATTGGAGGGAAGAAATGGGATTGCAGGCAACGATGCAGGGAGACCGTTTGCAGATTGCGATTTTCGGGAAACGGAATGCAGGGAAGTCGAGTATATTAAATGCTGTGACAGGGCAATCCCTTGCAATTGTATCAGAAACAAAAGGGACGACAACCGACCCTGTATATAAAGCAATGGAGATTTTGCCGCTTGGGCCATGTATGTTTATTGATACGCCAGGGCTTGATGATAAAGGCGAACTTGGCAAAAAACGTGTGGAAAAGGCAGTACAGGTTTTAAACAGGACAGATATTGCACTGGTTGTCATTGATATTACAACCCTGGAAAAGGAAACATTGTCTGGAAAGAGGGGGCTTCCCCAAAAAGAGGATGAGATTGTTTCTTTAATAGAGGAAAAGAAACTTCCATATTGCATAATCTTGAATAAGTCAGACTGTATTGGTGATGAAGCGGCAGAAAAGCTCCGCAGGCAGGTTTTGGCTAAAAATCCTGCAGTATTTGTAAATGTAGTAAGTACAATAGAAAAAAAAGGCTTGGAAGAGTTAAAAGAGTCCTTGGTATCCATAGCTCCAGATTATGATAAGAAGCTCCATATTATTGGCGGCTTGATTCAAGAGGGGGATACCGTTGTGCTTGTTGTTCCGGTGGATTCAGCAGCGCCAAAGGGACGGTTGATTATGCCGCAGCAACAGGTAATCAGGGATATTTTGGATAATCATGCGGTTGCGGTTGTGACGCAGGTAGCACAGCTTGCACAGACATTATCAGGGCTTGGGGACAGGGTAAAGCTGGTTGTAACAGATTCCCAGGCATTTCAAGAGGTGGATGCGATTGTACCAAATGATATTCTTTTGACTTCTTTTTCTATCCTGTTTGCCCGCCATAAAGGGAATTTAAAAAAGATGGTACAAGGCGTAAAAGCAGTAGATTCTTTGCAGGATGGTGATAAAGTCCTGATTGCAGAAGGATGTACGCACCACAGGCAGTGTGAAGATATTGGGACAGTAAAAATTCCGCGCTGGCTAAAAACATATACAGGCAGGGAACTTATTTTGGAGACATGCAGCGGCATGGATTTTCCGGCAGATTTGTCAGGCTATTCCCTAATAATCCATTGTGGCGGCTGTACCTTGCATGAAAAGGAAATGAAACACAGGATTTTCCGGGCGGGGGAACAGAATGTCCCAATGGTGAATTATGGTATTTTTATAGCTTATGTCAATGGGATTCTGGCAAGAAGCGTCGAGGTTTTCCCAGAGATTCAAAAGGAACTGCCGGCCAATGAAAAACGGCCGTAAAGAGTAATGTCCAAACACATTTAAGTGTAAAGAGGGAAATCGGCCAGCAGAACTTTAGAGGAATGGAGATTGTATGGGAAAGACATCCTATGATACTGTTTATACAGGTGGAGTTGGTGAAATAGTAGAGAAGAAATCGCGTTTTATTGCACAGGTATTCCCGGTTAGGACAGAAGAAGAGGTGATGCAGCTTCTGGAAACAGCAAGAAAAAAATACTGGGATGCCAGGCATAACTGTTATGCGTTTATTTTGGGGGCAGATGGGGGGATATCCCGTTGCAGCGACGATGGGGAGCCGTCTGGGACGGCTGGGCGGCCAATTTTAGAAGTTTTATCAAAAAGAGGGCTAAAGGATGTACTTGTCATTGTGACGCGCTATTTTGGCGGAACTTTGCTTGGTACAGGGGGATTGGTACGCGCCTATTCACAGGCGGCGCAGGCGGGGCTTATGGAAAGCTGTATTATTACAAAGCAGGCTGGATACCGGATTACAGTAGATACCGATTATAATGGGATTGGAAAGCTGCAGTATGCGGTAGCACAGCTTGGGGCTTCTGTGCTTGATACATCATATACGGATAAAGTGCAGATGGTTTTTTTGGTTCCGTCTGCCCTGGCAGACAAGGCTGGAAAAGAAGTGACCGAAGCAACATCTGGCCGGGCAGCCATTACGCAGGAAAAAGAGGAAGTCTATTTTGCTGAAATAGAGAAAGAAGTTGTTGTTTTTGACAGTTAGGGGCAGTGAAAGAGAACTTTGCATTTTGCACAGTTATTATTAAGCCGCTCCTTGGATAGGCAGATTTTCAGAAATGGGTAAGCTATGGATTTATTTGATTATATGAGGGAGCAGAGCCGGGAAACAGAGGCTCCGTTAGCTTCCAGGCTCCGTCCGGTAAAGCTGGAAGAGGTAGTTGGGCAGGAGCATATTATAGGGAAGGATAAGCTTTTGTATCGCGCAATCCAGGCGGATAAGCTAAGTTCGGTATTGTTTTATGGCCCGCCTGGGACAGGGAAGACAACGCTTGCAAAGGTGATTGCCAATACGACAAGCGCTGTTTTTTTACAGATTAATGCAACTTCTGCCGGGAAAAAAGATATGGAGGAGGTTGTAAAAAAGGCGAAGGACAATGCCGGGATGTATGGCAGGAAGACAATTCTTTTTGTGGACGAGATCCACCGTTTTAATAAGGGGCAGCAAGATTACCTTCTTCCATTCGTAGAGGATGGGACGGTGATATTGATTGGAGCCACAACAGAGAATCCTTACTTTGAAGTAAATGGGGCGCTTTTATCCCGTTCTGTTATTTTTGAGCTGCATCCGCTTACAGTTGATAATATTAAAGAGCTTTTGCGGCGTGCAGTGGCAGATGTAGAAAAAGGGCTCGGCTCCTATCAGGCAGATATAACGGATGGGGCGCTTGGCTTACTGGCAGAAGTTTCCGGCGGCGATGCAAGGATGGCGTTAAATGCAGTAGAGCTTGGGGTACTTACTACGCCGCGCGGCGAAGACGGGCTCATTCATATTACGGAAGAAGTAGCTAGGGAATGCATCCAAAAAAGGGTAGTGCGATATGATAAAACAGGGGATAACCATTATGATACGGCTTCTGCTTTTATTAAGAGCATGCGTGGCTCTGACCCGGATGCAGCAGTTTATTACCTGGCGCGTATGCTCTACGCTGGGGAGGATATTAAATTTATCACAAGGCGTATTATGATTTGCGCAGCAGAGGATGTGTCAAATGCAGACCCAATGGCTCTTGTAGTTGCGGCAGCGGCAGCGCAGGCAGTTGAGCGGATTGGTATGCCGGAGGCGCAGATTATCCTGGCACAGGCAGTCACATATGTCGCGTCTGCCCCGAAAAGTAATTCTGCGGTGATGGCAATCCAGAAGGCGATGGAGTCTGTAAAAGAGGAAGGGATGAAATCAATCCCGCCACATTTGCAGGATGCGCATTATAAAAGCGCAGGCAGGCTTGGGCATGGGACAGGGTATCAGTATGCACATAATTTCCCGAACCACTATGTAAAGCAGCAGTATCTGCCGGATGAACTGGTTGGAAGGCAGTTTTACCATCCGTCAGAAAATGGTTATGAGAAGAAGATTCAGGAATATTTTCAAAAGATAAGGAACTGTTAGTATAAATTAGCAAGTTAATAAATGCAGTTCCTATAGAGGAGGGTTAATGAAGAAAGTAAAAAGAGCGCTTGCAATGGCAGGCGTTGTGGTTTTGGCAGGAATGTATGGGATTACATTGATTGCTGCGGTTATGGCAACTCCTGTGGCAAAGGATTTTTTTAAGGCAAGCTTGCTTGCAACGTTGATGGTACCGATTTTGATTTATGTATATCTGCTTGTCTACCGGCTGATTACGGGCAAAGGGCAGGAAAAGGAAGAAGGCCCTGAAAAGAAAAGGTAAGCTATCTGTATCGGGATGGAGCGAACAGTGACATCTATCTTAACCTTTTCTTAGAAATGCTTAAAAAGGTGTATGTTGGAGAAAATATATGCTATAATATGCGCAGAAATGAGGTAGAGTATGAATCCAGAAAAGACGGCGTTTTGCCATTGGTATGACAAGACAGTAGGAAAGATTATCCCCAAATACGGTTTCTTTTCCGTTATATTCTGTTTTGTCTTTAATTCCCTGATTTATACTGGGCTGCAGATTTTGATGAAAAAGGCAAAACACTTTGATTTGACAACATCCTTAGATGAGGCTATTCCATTTAAGCCATTGTGGGCATTTGTATACTTGGGATGTTTCTTTTTCTGGGCAGTGAATTATATATTGATTACCAGGCAGGGAAAAGAAGGCTGGTTTCAGTTTGCAACAGGTGATTATCTTTCACGGATTATATGTGGGATTTTTTTTATATTGCTGCCAACCACAAATATACGCCCGGAGGTAACAGGAAACAGTTTTCCAGAGCTGTTAATACAGTTTGTTTATTGGATTGATGCGCCAACGAACTTGTTTCCGTCAATTCACTGTCTTGTAAGCTGGCTGTGTTTTGCGGGAATCCGGGGCAAGGGTTATGTCCCTAAGTGGTATCAGGCATTTTCGGCGTTGTTTGCCATAGCAGTTTTTGCATCCACCCTATTTACAAAACAGCATTTTATCGTGGATGTGGCCGCTGGTATTGTCATTGCGGAAGTATGTTATTATATTGGGCAGCATACAAAGTATTATCAAAAAATAGAGGAAATTTTTGACAGGGTTAACAGAAAGGTGTTTGGGGAAAAGTTTGATGAAGAGTAAAAAGACAATTTTTAATATGCTTTTTTTGCTTTTGGTATTTGGGCTTACAATGTACTATGTGTTTGAAGGAGAAGATATGGGGGCGCTGGCGCGTTACCTGAAACAGTCAGATGTGCGGTATTGGCTGGCAGGCACAGTGCTGGTAGTGCTTTTTATATTGAGTGAATCTGTGATTATCCACTATATGATGCGCTCTGTGGGGCAGCCTACCATCTTGGTACATTGCTTTTTGTATTCCTTTGTAGGATTTTTTTTCAGTGCGATTACGCCTTCTGCAACGGGCGGGCAGCCGGCGCAGCTTTATTTTATGAAAAAAGACAGGTTGTCAATTTCTATTTCTACCCTGATATTAATGATAGTTACGATTACTTATAAAGCTGTACTTGTTGTGATTGGCCTGGCAGTTGTTATTTTCAGGCCTAAGGGGATTATGGGATATCTTGAGCCGGTGATTGGCTGGTGTTACCTTGGGGTGGCGCTGAATGTTTTTTGCGTAACGTTTATGATGATTCTGGTATTTCATCCAACGCTTGCAAAGACAATTCTAGTGGGTTTGGTTCGGATTTTTGGAAAGATTACCCACTTTAAAAGAGAAAAAAAACTGATTTTAAAAATAGAAAATGCAATGGAGCGTTACCGTAGCGTTGCTGATTATTTACGGAAAAATAAACGTGTGATTATAAATGTTTTCTTAATTACTTTTGTACAGCGTGTCATATGGTTTTTTATTACATATCTGGTATACTTATCATTTTCCCTGCATGGGACAGACGGCGTTACAGTTACCACTTTACAGGGAATGATATCGGTGTCAGTGGATATGCTTCCGCTTCCGGGAGGCATGGGAATCAGTGAAAATCTGTTTTTAAAGATTTTCCGGCCAATTTGTGGGAAAGAACTTGTGTTGCCGGTTATGGTAGTCAGCCGTGGGATTAGTTATTATACACAATTAATTATCAGTGCTGTTATGACAGGGGCTGCATATTTTATTATAACAGATAAAAATGTGACAGAGGCAAAATAAAGAAAGACAGGGGATGAAAATGGAAAAGAAAAAGAAGTTTATTGGTTGTTATGATTATACAGTAGTCCTTACGTATATCGGGCTGTCTGTTTCTGTGATTGGCATGACGCAGGCAATTGATGGAAGGTTTCGTACGGCAATCCTCTGTTTGGCGCTTTCTGGCCTGTGTGATATGTTTGATGGGAAGATTGCCAGAAGCAAAAAGAACCGGACAGAGGAAGAGAAGCTTTTTGGGATGCAGATTGACTCCCTTTGTGATGTAATCTGCTTTGGCGCATATCCGGCAATGATATGTTTCCTGCTTGGCGTACGCGGGCTGTTTGGCTGGCTCTTGATTTGTTTTTATTGCATCTGTTCGGTAATACGCCTTGGATATTTTAATGTACTTGAGACAAAGCGCCAGCAGGTAGAGGAAGGCGCAAATAAGTATTATCATGGCCTTCCGATTACTTCGATGGCAATTGTGCTTCCATTGATTTTTATGTTGCAGGTATTTATCAGCAATGCGGCGTTCATTGTTGTGCTGCATATTTCGCTTCTTGTTGTCGGTCTGCTGTTTATAGTGGATTTCAGGCTGAAAAAGCCAAATAATATGGCGTTGGTATTTTTGGTATTAATTGTAGCGGCGGCGGTAGTGATAGTAATTTTGTTTTCAAATTTCAGGATTCCACGGATGCAGTTCCCCAATACAGGGTTGCTTGATTGTTTAAGGGGGCTTATTGGGAAATAGTTCCTAAAGAGTTGCTTTTCACACTTATGCATCCAGCGCTGTAAGCGCTGCTGCTGGGCACGGAGTGAACAGTAACCCTTAAGAAAGTGAGGTAAGATATGGCTTGTAAAGATAGAGAAGGAAATATAGTTACAGAAAATGAAACACAGGATAAGTTTTTAGGAAAATTATATGGGACAGAAACAGGGCGGAAGGCTTTGCAGCTATTTGTCCAGCCGGCAGTTTCCAAAGCAGGAGGCAGGCTTTTGGAATCAAAGTTTTCAATTCCATTTATTTCCCCATTTATAGATAAGAATAATATTTCAATGGAAGAATATGAAGAAGGGGATTATGAAAGTTTTAACCACTTTTTTACAAGGAGGATAAAAGAAGGGGAGCGTGTGTTTTCTAAGGAAGAGGAATTGCTTTGTTCTCCGTGCGATGCCAGGTTAAGCTTTTATCCGGTGACAGCAGAAGGGATTTTTACAGTTAAAAATACAGAATATACAATGGAAAGCTTGGTGCGGAATAAAAAGCTTGCAGATCGGTATTTGGGAGGCACTCTTTGCATCTTCCGCCTGACGGTGGAGGATTATCATCACTTTGCATATATTGACGAAGGAACCAAGACGAAAAATTATAAAATACCTGGGGTTTTCCATACGGTAAATCCGCTTGCGAATGAAAAATATCCTGTTTATAGTGAAAATACCAGGGAATTTTCTATCTTAAAAAGTAAAAATTTCGGGAATGTCCTGATGATGGAGGTTGGAGCCCTTTTTGTGGGGAGAATTGTGAACCATCATGAGAAAATGGCAGTGCAGAGAGGGATGGAAAAAGGATATTTTGAATTTGGAGGTTCTACAGTAATCCTTGTTTTTGAAAAAGGCAAGGTAGAGCTGGCGGAAGATATAGTAAAAAATAATCATGATGGATTTGAAACGGCGGTTAAAATGGGGGAAGTGATTGGTAAAAAGTATTAAATTTGGAGAAAAAGATGGAAACACCAGTTGTACGTTTTGTAAAGGAATATAATAATAGCAGGAAAACAAGATTTCACATGCCCGGACATAAAGGGCATGTGTTTTTTGGATGTGAGCCATATGATATTACTGAGATTCCGGGGGCGGATGTGCTGCATCATGGGAATGGAATCTTGGCAGAAAGCCAGAAAAATGCTTCTGCGCTTTTTGGGAGCGGGGCGACGCATTACTCTACTGAAGGCTCTAGCCATTGTATTAAGGCAATGCTTGCAATTTTGAAAATGGAGCAGGGAAAAAGCAGGCAGGATAAGCCGTTTCTCTTGGCAGCAAGGAATGTGCACAGAAGCATGGTGGATGCATGCGCCCTTTTGGATTTGGGGATTCATTTTATTATGCCTGAAAAACAGGAAAGCCTTTGCAGCGCTGTCATTAGCAAGGGGTTCTTGGAGAAGGCGATTGCAGAGTGTAAAAAAAAGCCTTTGGGAGTTTATGTTACTTCGCCGGATTATCTGGGGCAGATGGCGGATATTGCTTCATTATCTGTTGTCTGCAAAAAGCATGGCCTTCCTCTTTTGGTAGATAATGCACATGGGGCATACCTTCATTTTTTAAAAGCACCACTGCATCCGCTTGACCTTGGGGCGGCAATGTGCTGTGATTCGGCGCATAAGACGCTTCCGGCGCTGACAGGTGCGGCGTATCTCCATATCCACAAGGAATATGCAGGGCGGTTTGAGCCATATGCTGCACAGGCGCTTGCAATTTTTGGGTCTACCAGCCCTTCTTATCTGCTGTTACAGTCCCTGGACTTATGCAACCAGTACCTTTCAGGGGAATACCCTGATAAATTAGGGCGTGTTGTGGCAAAGGTTGGAGCTATAAAAAAAGAACTGGCCGGCCGGGGGATCTGCGTGAAGCCTTCTGAACCATTAAAAATTGTGCTGGATACTGCGCAAAATGGTTATAGGGGAGAGGAAATTGTAAAAGAGATGAGAAGCTTTGCCATAGAATGTGAATATGCAGACCGGCAGAATGTTGTTTTGATGGCAGCGCCGGAAAATACAGAAACAGACTGGGAGCGTCTCAGCCAATGGGCGGCAGAGACAAAACTGGTAAGGGAAAAAAAAGAGGCATTTCCCTGCAAGCCTTTTCCCGCCTTGCAAACAGAACAAGTGATGGGAATCCGTGAGGCAGCTTTTTCCAAGCATGAGGTGCTTCCGGTTTATGATGCTGTTGGGAGGGTCTGTGCAGCCGAAACGGTATCCTGTCCCCCGGCAGTCCCGATTGCAGTTTGCGGGGAGTTGATTACCAAGGAAATGGCAGAGCTGTTTTTACAGTATGGGATAGAGGAGGTAAGTGTGTGTGTTAGAGATTACTGAATAGGATATATATTTGTGTAGTCTCGGAAAGTCAAAAAAATAGAAAAACATTTATTGATGTGAAGTTTGT
>CAJUJR010000028.1 GCA_910586605.1 uncultured Lachnospiraceae bacterium
CAGTTGTCAAATTTTACTCTCAGACTATCTGGTGAGAATCCGAGAGGCTATTATTCTGAAACAATTTCTTTTACTTTTTCTATACTAATCCCTGCTTCTACAGCAATCATCTCTGGGGTTTTGCCCTTCCCATATAATAGCAATACCTGTTTTGCAAGCTGTATCCCTTTTTCCATCCCTTTTTCCATCCCTTTTTCCATCCCTTTTTCCATCCCTTCTTCTAGTCCCTCTTCCCGGAGTTCTTCCGAACGTAACTTTAAAACCTGCCCTCCCATAATCTCACCAATCCTTTCCCGTAATTCTTTTTCTGATTCCAGCATATAGTCGGATATTTTAATGATAAACTCCATCAGGTCTGTATACAGCGCTACTTTTTTTTCTTTTGTGCACTCATTTTCCAAGCCAATTCGGATATCTTCATATTCTGATAAAAATTGTTCCATCAATTTTGAATCCTCATGCATTTTTCTGAAGCTGTTTTCATACCGCATAATGTAAAATGGCAGGAAAAGTAACAGCTTTTTTTGGAATATTTCATCTTTTGTATACCTTTTTACTTTTATGATAGGCGTGGTATATACAATGCTTTCCTGCCCGCCTGCAGTCCCGTTCCTAAAATGTACCTTTACCTGCAATTCATCAGGCGTATTCTTTGTATCACGTAAATACAAAGTACATGAACGTGGAAATTCCATTTCATACATTCCATCTTTCTGCACCACATTTTCTAATGCTATTGCAAAATCATATTCAATCATCCGAACGGCCATTACTGTGTCTGGGTGGCTCTGGCATTCGATATGGTATAAATGGTTACGGATTAGCAGGCAGGAATCCGTAATGATTTCCCCACTTTTTGTCTGATGTTCATTATGGATTGGCACAGCCTCTTCATCTTCAGGATAATCTGTGCAAAATACTTCATTGATAAGTGGTATTACCAGCTGCGGAATCCGTTCCACTATTGTCCTGAAAACATCATCAAAAATTGTATTGCCCACTGCTACTTCTGTTTCTCTCTTTTTTCCTTTGTCCAAATTTTATCCTCCGTTGCTTATTATAAAACGTCCTTTCAGAACCCTCCTTAAAGCTTACTTAGACCTCTGGCATTCGGAAATATTTCCTATAAAAAATACCTTTTGACATCAATATCATTTATATTATTATATTATCAGAGATTTTTTCCTTTTTCAATCAATATGAAACTATAAATGAACAAATTTAGAAAAATAGGTTATCTGTTTACTCTGTGTCCAATAACACCTATGGCATAAGATTATTATTTTTATTCTTCTTTATCTTTTCGATTATTCTGTTTTGTTTACGGACTTCCAGCCTTAAACTGATATAATAAATAACGGCTCCTATAAAATATGGTACTGAAAATGAAAGTGCCATATCCCTGTATCCATTGGGATGGATTTCTGTAAAATAAGATGCAGTTTTTAATGAGGCTAGGATGATTGCAATGGCTATCATATATTGGATAATAATCATAGCCAAAGGGGAAAATCTTTCTAATCTGTAATGTTGGGAAAGGACGCCGACGCCTAAGATACTTAAAAGCAGAAATAGGAATATATTTACTTGTGTAGGGTTTATTTTTCCTTTTACAAAGACTTCTAAGGAAGTTAATACTATGGAAATTATTGTGTAAGTTATACAGATAACAGGAATTATATTCTTTTTAGTTATCAGTTTCATGTTGGAACCCTCCTTTATCCATAGTGTTAAGGAATGAATTGAATTTGGCTTTATAGCTTCTGTTTATCTGGATCTTTTCTCCATTGTCGAGCAACGCTATCACACGCATATTAATTTCGGATATTAATGAATTTATTTTATAAATGTTTAATATGGTTGATTTGTTTACCCGGATAAAGCCAAATTCAAAATAAGCATTTTCTAAATCTCTTAGGCGTATGTCGATTCGTACAACTTCATTGTTTAAGTATGCAAATGTCTTTTTATCAACTGACTCGAAGTAATATACATCATTTAGGGAAAACCTGACTGCTTTGTTATTTATTTTCCCTGCTAGTTTTTTGCTGTGTTTTCTTAAATAATCTAAAATATCATTTACTTCTTTTGTTTTTGTGCGGTAATAAAAGTCTATCCTGTCTTCAGGGATGTCTTTTTGCTGGTACTCATTTACTTTCAATTTCAAATTCCCTCCTTAAAGGGTATTATAGCATGAACATCAAGGCAATCGCTATATAAGAAATTTTATAATTTTTAGTGAGAACCAGATAGGCGGTTCCAAACAGCATTGACTGAATAACAGAATCGATACCTGTAGAACCCCCTTGGGTGAAAATGTGGACTAGCCCCCATGTCGCCGCAAGAAAAATACCTCCAAATGGAATAGGTTTGCTAGTTCCGAACTTTGTTTCAAATGCTTTTTGCCCATGTGCTATAATGAGCACTATTAATAAACTTTCCAATGAATAATAAATGTATTGGAATAAAAATTTACCAGCGCCGAGATTAGAAAATTCTATTGCTGGTTTAAATCCCTGCCATACCAATGAAGTATAGATAATAGATATGGAGCTAATGATAGCAGCTAGTATCAGATTTTTCTTTTGCAGATTGTTACCAGGGGCGGCAGGCAATTTTTTCATTAAAATTACCCCAAAGCATCCCCATATGCAGGAGGTTGCCAGCCAATGGATAATAACTTGCAGGTCAGACCATGCCCCGGAAGCTTGTTTGTATAAGGTTGTTTCAAGTATTAAAAGTAATACTTCCATGCCAAGTCCCCCAAAGGCAGAAAATGCGTATCCAATGTAATCAGCAGCAGAGTTTGTTTTTGATATTGTAGTTTCTTTCATAGTGTATCCCTCTCTTTCTGCCTGCATTATATGATAGTTATTTTTTTACTGCAATATCTTGGAGACTATCTTGCATTTTAACTTAACTATGTTGCAAATATGGCTGGATTCAAACACGCCCTAATATATTACTCCGGCGGTTAAATATCGACGTTTTTACCTGCTTAAATTTCCATCTGCCACGTTGGTCTACGCTCTGCTACGGTCCGTGCTTAACAGATGTCCACTGGACATCTAGCACCATCAATCGTTGTAGCACTCGCTACAACTCATTCTTCCGCCTTGCAGATGAAAATTTATTCTGCGTAAAATTCATCGACATTTAACCGCCGGAGTAATACATTATGCAGTTTTGGGTATATAATAAGATTTATAAATGATTGTGAAGGGGGAAAGCATATGCTTAAAGTTGTAGGTACAGACCATGGAAAGGTAGTGGATGAAAAAGTATTGATTGATGATAACAATAAGATAACAAAGTATGGGATTATCCTGATAGGAATAGATTTGTTGGCGGATATCGGCATTCTTTTTCTGTTAAGCAAGGCTGTGAAAAGGTACAGGGGCAGGAAGTAAGCGCTGGGGCAAAAGGCATTCTCTAGGAAAGGAGCGTCTTATAAAAAATTATGCTAGAGCGTGTTTGCGAAGTTCCTGCCTACTCTATAGGTTGATTTTGCCACGCAATAAAACGGCAGATTGGGTTGCCGAGCTTATAAAACTTTTCTTCATATTCTGTCATAATATTATTTGGTGCAGGACCGTCTTTATGCAAGTCAAAAGTGGCTTCTTCGCAAATCCAGCCCGCAGTATCAAGCTGCTCTAAGGAAAATTCAAAAAGCGGCCGGTTATCTGTTTTGAACTGGAGCTGTCCATCTGGACGGAGGATAGCTTCATATTTTGTCAGGAAATTAACAGAAGTCAGCCGTCTTTTTGCATGGCGGTCTTTTGGCCAGGGGTCGGAAAAATTCAAGTAGATTTTATTAATTTCGCCTGGTGCAAAATAGGATGTGATATCTTCGGCATCCATCCGTAAAAATATTAGGTTATCTGTTTCTAATTCTTCCCGCTTATCCAGTGCGCGGACTAATACGCTGGAATATTTTTCAATGCCAATATAGTTTATATCTGGATTGTCTTTTGCCATTTGTGTAATAAACTGCCCTTTTCCCATTCCGATTTCTATGTGGACAGGGGCGGTGTTATGGAAGATATTGGAACGCCATAGTCCCTGGTAGTCTGCTCCGTTTGTTCCGTCTGTCTGTATTGTATACGGGTTATCTAAAATCCGTTCCTGAGAACCTCTTACATTTCTAAGCCGCATTTTTTGCCTCCTTTTCTTCATCTGCTGTCCAGTATTTATTATATGGTGAAGCAGATAATACGTCAATAAATTTCTCATGTATACGCAATGGGTTAAATGCGAGTTGTTATTATTTAACCGCCAGAGTAATATTCATGGCAAATTCCAGGAAATAGCCATAAATAGTAACTTTATAACACAATTTTTTCATATTTCTGGTGATATTTTAACAAATATCTATAGTATGGTAGTATATGGCAACTTGTGCTATAATGTTCACCAAAGCAGTTCTATAAATATAGGATATGTCCGCAGCATTAGATTGGGGCTATCAGGGGATTGAACTGACAGCCTTGCGATGGGCGGCATAAATCAACAGTTTAGCTAGGAGGGAATGGTTATGGTACGTCATATAGTGATGTTTGAATTATTAGAGGAAGCAGGGGGGAAGGGCAGGAAAGAGAATCTGGTTCTTGCAAAGGAAAAAGCAGAGGCGTTACGGGAAAAGATACCGTCTTTAAAGGAGTATCAGGTGGTGGTAAATGCAAAAAAGGCTGACCAGTCTAACTACGACATTGCCTTAATCTGTGATTTTGAGGACATGAAAGGGCTGGAGGCTTACCAGAACCATCCGGACCATAAAGCGTTTGGGGCGTTTATCAGTGGAATCCGAAGAAACCGTGCCTGCATTGATTTTGAAATGGAGGCGTAAGATATGAAGACAAAAGTATTTATTGATGGAAGCGAAGGGACAACGGGACTGCGGATTGACGAGCGTTTCCGGGGGCGTGATGATGTGGAAATTATGAAAATTGACCCAGAGAAGAGAAAAGAACCGGAAGAGAGGAAGAAGTTGATAAATGCTTCGGACATTACGTTTTTATGTTTGCCTGATGCAGCAGCAAGGGAGTCCGTTTCACTTGTGGAAAATGAAAATGTTTGTATTATTGATACTTCTACGGCACACCGAACAGAGGAAGGCTGGGCATATGGTTTTCCGGAACTTTCCAATACGCATCGTGAAAAGATTGCCTATGGCAAGAGGATTGCCGTGCCAGGATGCCATGCAACAGGTTTTATTTCTGTTGTCTATCCATTGGTGGCTGGGGGGATTCTCCCAAAAGATTATCCTGTGGCAAGTTTTTCGCTGACAGGTTATAGCGGCGGTGGCAAAAAGACGATTGCGGCTTATGAGGACAAAAACCGCCCGGTAGAATTTTCTTCCGCAAGGGAGTACGCTTTATCACAACAACACAAACATTTAAAGGAAATGCAGTTGATTACAGGTTTGTTACGTGCGCCTTTGTTTTCGCCGGTAATAGACGATTACTATAGCGGCATGGTGGTTTCTGTGCCTTTTTATACGGAGTTACTGCAGGGTAAAAAGAAGCCTGGGGCATTGAGGGAATATTTGGAACAGTATTATAAGGGGCAGCGTTTTATTGAAGTATGCAGCGCCGACAGTGATGTTGCCCAAAGTGGGTATTTGCCGGGAAATGGCGTATCTGGCTGGGATGGGCTGAAAATATATGTAACAGGAAATGACGAAAGGGTAGTCCTGTCTGCGCAGTTTGACAACCTGGGAAAAGGGGCGTCAGGTGCGGCAATTGAGTGCATGAACCTTGTGTTGGGGTGCGATGAGGCAAAAGGCTTGCATCTTTAAAAGTTTTTTGGGATACGCAGGGTATTTGGAGTGCATTTCCCTTATGCATTAAGGAAAATATGCCTTTTCATTAATTAAATGTTAAGGTTAGCTTCATTTTATATAAACCTTCATTTGTTATGATTATGCCTGTAAAAGCAATGGCCTACCACATAATGAAAGAAATGGCCATAAATAGCAAATAACAGCAAATCAGTGATATGGAAAATGGAGGAGAATTATGGATGTGCTGACAACAAAGAACCTGACGAAGACATACCATGGCAGGAATGTTGTGGATAATGTTAATATGCATGTAGAAAAGGGAGATATCTACGGTTTTATTGGACGAAATGGGGCAGGCAAAACTACTTTGATGAAGATGGTCTGTGGGCTGACCAGTACATCTTCCGGGGGATTTGAACTGTTTGGCTCAAATGATCTGGGGGCAGGCAGGAAAAAGATTGGCTGTGTAATTGAGCAGCCTGCGCTTTATCCGGGGATGACAGCAAGGGAGAACCTGGTATATTACAGTAAGATGCAGGGCTGTGAAAAGACAACGGATATTGATGCGATGCTGCGCCTTGTAGGGCTGCCGGATACCGGAAAGAAGAAGTCCAAAAAGTTTTCGCTTGGCATGAAGCAGCGTCTTTCTATTGCGATTGCGCTGCTTGGGGAACCAGATTTTTTGGTTTTGGATGAACCGATGAACGGCCTTGACCCGGCAGGAATCCGGGAAATCAGGGAAATGCTTTTAGATTTGCATGAGAAAAAGCAGATTACTATTTTAATGTCCTCCCATATTTTAGGGGAGCTTGGGAAGATTGCAACAAAATATGGAATTATTAATTCCGGCAGGCTGGTAGAGGAGTTTGGCGCAGAAGAATTAGAGGAGCGTTCCAAACATTACCTCCATATCGCGGCAGATGATTCTGACAGGGCATGCCAGATCCTGACGCAGGAGTTTGCGGTAGAGAAGTATAAGGTAATGGAAGACCAGTCTATTTGTGTATATGACAGGATTGACGAGCCAGCAGCAATTAACCAGGCACTAGTACAAAATAATATCATGGTTTCTTATCTTGCAGTTGAAGGGCAGGATATGGAAATGTATTTTGTTGAAAGAATGGGAGGAATGTAAAATGTTGGATATTATTAAAAGCGAATTTTATAAAGTAAGGAAAAGCAAAGTGACGCTTGTGACAGCTCTGTGCCTTTTGGGGATTGCGGGGCTTAATATTGCAGTGATGCTGTATGCACAGATAAAAGGCGGCGTCTGGCTGGAAGTGATGGAAGGCACGCAGGGGTTTGAGGTTTATTTCGGTTTTGCAAGTGGGACATTTTACTTAGTCTTTATTGCGCTGTTTGTAGGCGGTATGATTTCTAATGAATATACGAACAGGACAGTGCGCCAGGTTGTAAGCCGTGGGACGTCCAGGATACAGATTGCCCTTGGCCAGTATATTATGCTTTCCACGGCGATGACAGTAATGACAGTGATCCCAGCTGCTATTTTAGGGACTGTGGCCAGTATTTTTTGGGAGTTTGGCTCAATTTCTGTGGGACGTTTCCTGCTGACGCTTGCCGGTCAGGTGCTGCTGATTTGGAGTTATTCGGCGATTACTATGCTGATTGCCCATTTGACACGTTCCGGCGGGCTTTCGATTGGGATTAATGTAATGTTAATGCTGGGTGGTTCTACTGCGGCGATGGTTTTGGTGCAGCTTACAAAAAAAGAGTTTTTTATGACATATTGGCTGTTGAATATTCAGTCTGAAGCATTGAATTATGCAAATCCTATAATGAAGCAGGGCAGGTTTGTGGCGCTTTTGCTTGTAATTGGCGTAGTATTTACGGCGCTTGGGGTGGCACGTTTTAAGATGCGGGATGTAGATTAATCCATACCGGGAAGTTCTGTTTTCCGGCATGGATTGGGACAGAAAGGAATGGATTGTATGGGAAAGGAAAAATGGAACAGGGCAGGCGTTATTCTGCTTGCATTTGTACTGCTATTAACAGGGAATGCTGGAAATGTCGCGGCAGCACAGACGCCTTTTCAGGCGGCTGGAAACCAGAAGTTGGAATTGCCGTTGTTTCCAGAAGGAACAGAGGAACCGGAAACAAGCGCGGCTCCGGCAGAAAGCCAGAAGCCGCAGGTAACCCCGGAACCGACAGAAGAGCCTTATGATGATATTTCTCTTGTAAAAGTGGAGGACTATACTTCAACAACACTTACCCTGTCATGGTTTAGCGATGGGAATAATGAGGGGTTTCATATATACCGTAAATGTAAATATGATAAGGATTATAAGAAACTGGGAAGTGTGAAAAACCATCCTTTTGAGACGCACACTTACCAGGATAAGAAGTTTAAACGGGGAATTAATTTTACTTATAAAATCGCAGCTTATAGGCTAGACAGCAATGGAAAGGAAACAGAAGGGGCTTCGGTTAAGCAGAGTATTAAAATAGAAATACCAAAGGTAAAGCTTATTTCAGCCAGCAGGAGCGGCAGCAATGCAGTATTGAAGTGGAAAAAGATTGCAGGCGCCAGCGGTTATGAGATTTACCAGAAAAATGGCAGTAATGCATATAAAAAAGTAAAAACAGTGAAAAGCGGTTCTGCTGTAAGCTGCAAATTGCCTGGCGTACCGACAAAGTCAACGGTTAGGTTTAAGGTGCGGGCTTTTGTAACATATAGTGGAAATTCAGCCTGTGGTTCTTACAGTGAAGAAAAATTGATATATTCTTCGATGAACCAGAGGATTGCCAAAAAGTTTAAACAGCTTCAGAAGCTTTATCCAGACGGCCGTTACTGGAACCATGTAGGAAAGGCAAAATATAACAGCACTACTACAACGAATAAACCATGTATGCATTCCACATATGATGATATTTCAACCTGCAACCACTATAGCTGCCCAAATGGCATATTGGGGTTTCAGTGTTATGGGTTTGCATGGAAAATGAGTGATTTGATTTTTGGGCGGAATGCAAAGATTAAGAATTTTAAGTCCTTTGCAAAGAGCAAAATGGGGGATGTCATCCGCTATAGCGGACATTCTGTAATTATTGTAGAAAAGCATAAAAATTATATTGTTGCAGGGGAATGTAATTATGGAAATACCTGCATCATTAAGTGGGGCCGGAGGATATATAAATCTGAGCTTAAAAATGCCACCTACAGCACCCGTTATTAGGGACTGTGAAAATACAGCCCTTTTGTGACATAAGGGTATCAGATATAATGATGCCTTTTTGATAGGAGTTTATGTATGGAAGGTAAGGTACAGTGGACCCGCCGCGAATTAAAAAAGCGCAGTAAGGCGGTTTTGCACACACATTATTGGCGTATTGTCCTGGTTGTGCTTCTTTTGTCCCTTTTAATGGATGGCAACAAGACCCCTGTCAGCCTGATAGAGTCTGCTGTACAGGAACAGTCAGGGGTTTCTATCCAAGACGCCCCAAAATCGTCTTCCCTGGGTCTGGCTTCCACATATCAGGCAATTAGAGACTGGGTTATGGAAAAACAGTATGTAGGAAGTATTGTGATTGGAACAGCAGTACTTACAATTGTTGTTCTTTTTTTCATTGTGGCTATTAGCTGGCTATTGCTTGCTATCTTTATTGTAAACCCACTGTATGTCGGGGGAGTGCGTTTTTATAACAGGGCGTTTGATACGAAGCCGCGTTTTAAGGAACTGTTCCATGTTTTTGAATATAAATACAGGAATGTAGTCAGCATCATGTTTTTAAAGGATATATATGTTCTTCTCTGGTGCTTTTTATTTATTATCCCAGGGATTATAAAGTCGTATGAATACTTGATGGTGTCTTATATTTTATCAGAGCATCCTGATATGCAGGCAAAGGAAGCGTTTGCTGCCAGCCGTCAGTTGATGCAGGGGCAGAAGTGGAAAGCCTTTGTTTTGGATTTATCTTTTCTTGGGTGGGCGATTTTGTCAGGGATGACTTTTGGCGTGTTGGGGATATTTTTTGTAAGCCCTTACAGGGCGTTGACATTTACAGCGTTATACCGCAAACTTCTAGGGGGGGATGTTATACCGCATAATATTTATTATGACGGGATGGAAGAAGAGGCGGAAAATGGTTGGTATAGCCTGCCGGACAGGTCAATATCACACAATGGGCAGGAGGATAAACAGGAGGTTTGAGAAGATGGGATATCGTATTTTAATTGCAGATGATGAGGGTGAAATCAGAGATTTGTTGCGGCTGTACCTTGAGAAAGAAGGATACGAGGTGCTGGAAGCTGCAAATGGCGAGGAGACATTGCAGGTTTTACAGAAGCATAAAGATGTGGCAATGCTTCTTTTGGATATCATGATGCCAAAAAAAGATGGATTCCATGTATTAAAGGAACTCAGGCAGAATAGTAACCTTCCGGTTATTATTTTGTCTGCAAAGACATCGGATAATGATAAAATCCTTGGGCTTGATTTGGGGGCGGATGATTATATTGCTAAGCCGTTTAATCCTTTGGAAGCAGTTGCACGTATCAATTCCAATATCCGGAGGTTTTATTCTTTGGGGGCAAATGATTCCCAGACAGTAAAACGCCTGTTAAAGGTAAAGGATTTGACGCTTGATTTGGATGGTTGTATTTTGCGGAAAGGGGAAGAGGTAATTGAACTTTCTTCCACAGAATACAGGCTTATGGAATTATTTATGGGGAATCCGGGGAAAATCTTTACGAAACAGCAGATATATGAATATGGCTGGCAGGAAGCTTATTTTATTGCAGATAACAATATTATGGTGTGTATCAGTAAACTGCGGGCAAAACTTTCACAAGAGGACAGCAACCGGTATATCCGCACGGTAAGGGGGCTTGGGTACCGCTTTGAAGAGGGATAACTGGGATGGAAGAAAAAAACAGCTTAAAAGGTTTTCTGGTTAAAAAGTTTTTAATGGTTATCGTTGAAATAGCAATTTGCGAATTTATTATTAATTTATTGTATTCAAGTCTTGTATTTCCTGGGTTGCGGAATAAAATCGGGGGGCCTTTTTTTGAAAACCTGGGGGATGGGATATATGGCTCAAGTGCTTTATATACTACTTTTTTCTGGTTCTTTGGCGAAGCCTTGTTATTTTTGCTGCCAGATATCGCAGCAAAATCCGTCAGGAGTTTTATTAACACGTATTTTTATCGGATATTGCCGCAGGAAATAGGGGTTTTGTCGCAAGACAGCGGGCAGGAGATATGGAATTTATACTATATTGGCTGTCTTATTTTGCTGCTTTTACTTATTTTCATAGCCCTTCTCCCTTATGCGGCAGGCGCTGTAAAGTTTGGGCGCCTGATTCAGAAAGAGATGGAGCAGCGTTGGAAAGAGGGCAGGGAACGCCAACAGGGATATGAGCGGCGTAGAAGCCTTATGTTGTCAGATATTGCCCATGATTTAAAAACACCAATTACTACGATTAACGGGTATGCGCAGGCTCTGCGTGATGAAGTGGTGACGGGGGATGACAAGAAAAAACAGTATCTGAATGCCATATGTAATAAATCACAAAGAATGGATGATTTGATTACCCTGCTTTTTGAATATGTAAAGATTGACAGTGAAGGTTTTTCTCTCCATAAGGAGCGGGCTGATATTGTAGAGGTTTTGAGAGAAAATGTGGCGTTATTTTATGCAGATTTTGAGCGCAAGGGAATCGAAGTGGAATTGGACATCCCTGAACAGTGTATTTGGTGGGAAATTGATAAAATCCAGTTTTCAAGGGCGGTAGCGAATCTTTTGAATAATGAACTGCGCCATGTGGAAAAGGGTGAAATGGTTGTAATCCGGTTACTATGGGATGAGGACAGGGAAAGGGTTTCCATACTTTTTGGAGATACAGGGGAGCAGATACCAGATGAGATTGCAAAACATATTTTTGAACCATTTGTCATGGGGGATGCATCGCGTAGTACAAAAGGGGGCAGTGGGCTTGGATTGAGTATTTCTTCTAAAATTGTTAAAATGCATGGCGGAAGGCTGTATCTGGACAGAAATTCTACACAAGAGTATAAAAAGGCGTTTGTAATTGTCCTTTGGAATTGACATATTTTAAAAAGATGGGTATAGTTAGAGTGTTTCAGGTTTGATTTCACCACTGGAGGCTGTTGATGGCGGAAGAATTATTTAAAAAGAAAATTTCCAGGGAAGAGAAAATATACAGGGAGGCGCGGGATTTACAAGAAGCGGTTTCCTGTGTTTTGCGTTTTGAAAATGAAGTAGCTGCTTTGGGAAGCGCAGCGAGGAAATTCCAGAAACTGGAGAACTATAAGGACGCGAAGGCACGGATGGAGGAATGCCGAGCTGCGGCCGCAAAGGCAGCGGAAAGAGGCGCCAGGGAAGTTTTTGAGGAAGCTGTCAGAAGGGAGGAACAGGCGAAATATAAAAGTGATTATGCGGATGCAATCACGGAATTTAAGCGTGTTTCTAAAAGAGGGGAGTATACGCAGGAGGCAAAAAAGCATATCAGCATATGTAGGCGAAAAATTGCCCGGCTGGAAAGTTTTGCTGTCTGGAGAAGGAGGCTTACGTTCCTTGTCTTACTTGCCGCCAGTATATTTTTATTTACCCGTACGCCATTTTATCCATTTGCGAAAGGTTATGTGCACCAGCAGATGGGGGAGTATAAGGCGGCGCTCATTAATTACAGGCAGAGTGGCCTTTCCTGGACAAAGGAGCTGTCAGGGGCGTGCTATTATGAAATGGGGATGGAAAAACTGCAGCAGGGAAATAAGGAAGAGGCTATAAGGCTTTTGTGTAAGGCAAAAAAGAAGGGGAATTCTAAAGCGAAACAGGAAATTAGGAAATTAGAACAGGAAATGGGTGTTAATGGGCAGTTTCAATAAGACGCCATAAATTATTAGCAGCGATAATGGAACACAAAGACAGCGTAAGCCATAAAAATAGAGTAGAGAAAGTGATTGGAGGAAAAGGAACATATGTGTGGAATTGTAGGATATACAGGTAGGGAGTCGGTAACAAACCAGCTTCTGGACTCATTAGAACTTTTAGAGTACCGTGGGTACGACAGCGCAGGGATTGCAACCCTCAATGGGGAGACTGGCAAGGTGAAGCTACGCAAATGTGCTGGAAGGGTAAATGATTTGCGTAAGCTTTGTAAAAAGGATAAAAAGATTTCTACTTGTGGAATCGGACATACAAGGTGGGCAACGCATGGGGGCGTCAGCGATGAAAATGCGCATCCCCACCGCAATGGCGATGTTTTGCTGGTACACAACGGGATTATTGAAAATTATGAGGAATTAAAAGACCATTTTATGCTCCATAAGGAGTTGAAGTCGCAGACAGATACTGAGGTGGTGGCGGCTGTATTAAACCGTTTTTACCAGGGGGACCCACATGAAGCAATCAGGAAGACGGTAAAGTATTTAAGAGGGACTTTCGCACTTGTTATTATGTTTAAGGATCAGCCAGATGTAATTTATGCTATCCGCAATGTAAGCCCAATTGTAGCGGCTTGCAATGAAAATGGGTCGGTGTTAGCGTCAGATGTTGTTGCACTTGGCGCATCTGCAAAGAAATATCTTGTTGTGCCAGAGTATGTCATTATGGAACTCCATAAAGAAGAAATCAAACTGTTCCATTTGGACGGCGAGCCATGTGAAGCAGACTATATGGAAATTGACTGGGATACGACAAGAAGTGGGAAAGGCAGCTATCCATTTTATATGGAAAAGGAAATTATGGAACAGCCAGATGCAATCAAAGCATCAATGGAATCCCGTATTGTTGATGGGATGATTGATTTGTCGGCAGACGGCGTGCCAGATGAAGTTTTAAAAGGCTGTGAACGGATATGCGTTGTGGCATGCGGTACGGCGATGCATGCTGGGCTGGTAGCAAAAGTGCTGGTACAGTCGAAACTAAATATGCATATGGCGGTAGAATATGCTTCGGAATTTATGTATGGAGACCCTGTAATTGATGATAAAACGTTAGTGCTTGCAATTTCCCAGTCTGGGGAAACTATTGATACGCTTGAAGCGTTAAAATATGCCCGGAAAAAGGGAGCAAAGAGCATAGCAGTCATTAATGTAAAAGGCTCTTCTATTGCAAGGGAAAGCGATTATGTTATGTATACGGCAGCAGGCCCTGAGATTGCAGTGGCAAGCACAAAAGCTTATACAACGCAGTTAATTACATTGTTTTTATTAATTGGGCGAATGGCAAAGGTGCGCGGCCTGCTTGATGACGCGGCTGAAAAGGAATATTTGGAAAACCTGGTGCAGGCGCCGGACAAAATGCAGCAGGTTTTGGATCAGAGGCAGGATATCCATAAAATTGCAAGGCAGATGCTGGATGCAAAGGATGCTTTTATGATTGGCCGCGGGCTGGATTATTCTATTTTGCTGGAAGGGGCATTGAAGCTGAAAGAGGTTTCCTATATCCATACAGAAGCATATGCTTCAGGGGAGTTAAAGCATGGGACGATTGCATTAATTACAGAAAACACGCCGGTTGTTGCGACGGTTACACAAACAAAGCTAAAGGATAAGGAGCTTTCAAATATCCGTGAAGTCCAGTCTAGGGGTGCAAGCGTTGTATTGATGGTAAAGGATGGGTTTGAACTGGCAGATGCAGAGTATGCGGACGTCTTTACGCTTCCAGCTATGGCAGATGAGTTTATGGTATTTCCAGCTTCTGTAGCATTGCAGCTTTTAGCATACTATGTTTCCATGGACAAAGGCTTAGATGTTGATAAGCCGAGAAACCTTGCAAAGGTTGTAACAGTTGAATAAACAGAGTGCTTTTTGGGGGATGATTGATTGGGAAAAGAAAAGAAGGAATATGACTTTGAAGAGACAATGGTAACTTTGGCCGATGAAGATGGCAAAGACCGGGACTTTTATATTGATGAAATATATAAAGTTGGGGAAAAACTTTATGCTGCATTGATTCCTGGGGATGTGGAAAACGTGGAGGAATATTATGTGTTCCGCCTGAAAGACCTTGGTGGGGATGATTTTGAACTTGAGGACATTGAGGACGAGGAAGAATATGACGCAGCGGCAGACGCTTATGAAGAGTGCCTTGATACCAGGCTCTGGAATATGGCATTTGAGGAAGAACATGAAAATTAAAATCTGTGGGCTGACAAGGGTTGAAGAAGCGGCATATCTAAACCAGTATCAGGTGGATTTTGCAGGGTTTGTCCTTTTCCATCCAAAGAGTAAGAGGAACATTACAATAGAACAGGCGGAAATGATAGCGCAGGCGCTTGATATGGCTGTAAAAAGGGTCGCTGTAGTTGTTTCGCCGTCGCTGCAGCAAATCAGGCAGATTGAAGCATCGGCTGCCCGTTTTGACTATATCCAGGTTCATGGGGCGCTTCCCGGGGAGTTGCTAGAGCAGTTCCAGCTTCCAGTATTAAGGGCGTTTAATGTTATGGATATGGGTAATTATTCTTTTTACCATGCTTCGGATAAAGTGTCTGGTTATGTTTTTGATGCAGCAGAGCCTGGAAGCGGCAAAACGTTTGACTGGAACTTGGTAAGCCAAATTCCGCGTGATGGGAAGCTTTTTTTGCTTGCCGGAGGCCTGAATCCTGGGAATGTCTGGGAAGCAGCAAGCATACTTTGCCCAGATGGAGTAGACGTTTCTTCTGGGGTGGAGTATGAAGATAAACCTGGAAAAGATCCAGAAAAAATCCAAAGGTTTGTTCAAAACAGCAGGAAGGTTACAATTCATGGCTGTTCTAACCATTATGCGTAAAATTTGGAAGGGATTCAAATAATACTTGACAAATAAGGGCTGCCGTGTATAATGGTATACACAATAACAATTTGATATCAAACCGTTGAGGTGGAGATAACGATAGAAGATGCGCTTACAGAGAGCAGGGACTGGTGGAAACCTGTAGAGATGCAGTTTATCAAATGGACCACTGAGGGCATGGTCAAAGGGTATTTTGCCTGAGTATTCCATGACGTGCAGGTATACGTTAGTTACCGGAAATATGTTTGTATTTCGCTAAGAGTGTGGGAAACCATAAATCAAGGTGGCACCGCGGTAATAGTAAGATTAACCGTCCTTGACTAACGCAGTAATATTGCGTTAGCCAAGGGCTTTTTATGTTTTTGGGAACCGTATTGTAATAGTGGCCAAGGGGCGCAAATGCCCTGCCCAGGCAGAATGGAGTGGAGATATGGATATACTAGAGGAAATTGCCCAAAAGACAAGGGAGCGCATGGTTTTATGCAAAGAGAGGAAAACGCTTAGGCAGTTAAAGGAAGAGGCATTTTCAATGAATTGTGATACTGGGTTCCCGTTTGAAAAAGCATTGAGGCAAAAAGGGGTTTCTTTTATCTGTGAAGTAAAGAGGGCATCTCCGTCAAAGGGGTTGATTGCAGAAGAATTCCCCTACGTGGAGATTGCGAAAACGTATGAAGAGGCAGGCGCCAGTGCGATTTCTGTATTGACAGAGCCATATTATTTCCAGGGGGCGGATGAATACTTGTCAGAAATACACCAGGCTGTCCAGCTTCCGCTTCTCCGTAAAGATTTTATCATAGATGAATATATGATTTATGAGGCAAAAGTGATGGGGGCATCGGCGGTACTTTTTATCTGCTCCTTGCTGGATGGGACAGTTTTGAAAAAATATATTGAGATTGCCGACAGCCTTGGCTTATCAGCCTTGGTGGAGGCGCATGATGAAGGGCAGGTTATGCAGGCATCAAAGGCAGGCGCCCGCGTGGTTGGGGTAAATAACCGTGATTTAAGGACATTTACGGTAGATATTAAAAACAGCATACGGCTGCGGAAGCTTGTGTCAGAAGATGTTCTTTTTGTATCAGAAAGCGGCATCCAGACAGCAGAAGATATCAGGGGACTGGCAGAAAACCATGTGGATGCTGCTTTGATTGGGGAGACATTAATGCGTTCAGGAAATGTGAAAGAGATACTGGCTAATATGAAAGAGATTGGAATGAGGTGGAAAGATGAGTAAAGGAAGATTTGGAAAACATGGGGGGCAGTATATCCCCGAAACTTTGATGAATGAGATCCATGGCTTGGAGAAGGCTTATGAGCATTATAAAAATGATGCAGGATTTGTAGCAGAGTTAGATAACCTGAACCGTCAATATGCGGGACGCCCGTCGATTTTATACTTTGCAGAGAAAATGACAAAGGCGCTTGGAGGGGCAAAAATCTATTTTAAGCGTGAAGATTTAAACCATACAGGTTCCCATAAGATTAATAATGTATTGGGGCAGGTGCTTCTTGCAAAAAGAATGGGGAAAACAAGGGTAATTGCAGAAACAGGGGCTGGGCAGCATGGAGTCGCAACTGCAACCGCAGCAGCTTTGTTGGATATGGAATGTGAAATTTTTATGGGAAAAGAAGATACGATACGCCAGGCATTAAATGTTTACCGGATGGAATTGCTTGGTGCAAAAGTACATGCGGTAGAAAGCGGGACAAAGACATTGAAGGACGCGGTAAACGCCTGTATGGGAGAGTGGACCGCACGGGTAAGTGATACGCTTTATGTGCTTGGTTCTGTTATGGGGCCACATCCATTCCCAACGATAGTGCGTGATTTCCAAAGTGTGATTAGCAGGGAAGCACGGGAGCAGATTCTTGAAGCAGAGGGGAGGCTTCCTGATGTAGTGATGGCATGTATTGGGGGCGGAAGCAATGCAATTGGTTCTTTTTATGAGTTTATCAAAGATGAAAGCGTGCGTCTGATTGGCTGCGAGGCAGCAGGGCATGGCGTTGATACGGATAAGACGGCGGCTACAATGGCCGTTGGGACAGAAGGGATTTTTCATGGGATGAAGTCTTATTTTTGCCAGAATGAATATGGGCAGATCGCTCCAGTATATTCGATTTCTGCAGGCTTAGATTATCCGGGGGTTGGGCCGGAACATGCATATTTAAAAGATATTGGAAGGGCAGAATATGTGCCGGTTACAGATGAAGAGGCTGTGAGGGCATTTGAATATATTGCAAGGGAAGAAGGGATTATTGCTGCGATTGAAAGTTCCCATGCAGTAGCCCATCTGATGAAAATAGCGCCAACGATGCGGAAGGATCAGATTATTATCTGTACCCTCTCAGGGCGCGGCGATAAGGATGTGGCTGCAATAGCTAGATACAGGGGGGTTGATTTACATGAATAGGATAAAAAAGGCATTTGATAATAAAAAGGCGTTTATTGGATTTTTAACAGCAGGCGACCCAACTTTGGAAAAAACAGAGGAATTTGTTTTGGAAATGGAACGGGGAGGGGCGGCGCTAATTGAGCTTGGCATCCCGTTTTCTGATCCGATTGCAGATGGGCCGGTAATCCAGGCGGCGAATATACGTTCGCTGACAGCGGGGTGTACGACAGACAAGATATTTGACACAGTAGCATCTATGAGGAAAAAGACACAAATCCCATTGGTTTTCCTGGCATATCTGAACACCCTGTATAAATATGGATATGAGGCTTTTTGCAGACGATGCCGGGAGTGTGGCGTGGATGGCGTAATTATACCAGATATGCCATTTGAGGAGAAGGGGGAGTTGGTACCGATTGCCTCTAGGTATGATGTGGATGTAATTACGCTGATTGCCCCAACATCAAAGGAGAGGATTAAAATGCTGGCAAAAGAGGCGGAAGGGTTTATCTATGTAGTATCTTCTATGGGGGTAACAGGGATACGGGATGAGATTACAACAGATGTTGCGGAGATTGTGGATATCATCCGCAGTGTAACAGATACGCCGACTGCTATAGGGTTTGGCATTAATACAAAGGAGCAGGTCTATAAGTATTCTTCTATTGCAGATGGAGTAATTGTCGGGAGTGCAATTGTAAGGGTTGTAGGGCAGCATGGGGAACAGGCAGGGAAAGAACTTTGCCATTATGTTTCAGGTATGGCTGGCGCCCTGGCAGAATAAAAATAATATAAGGGAAGAAAGAAGGATATACCTTAATTGATATCCTTCTTTTTTCCTTTTCGGGGTTTTCTGTCCGAAGGAAGAACAATAAATGTATGGAATTTTTGTCGAATTTGTGATATACTGAAAATGCGTATATTGTTCGGTAAGAAGAGAATGGAGATAAGAGATGAAAAAGAGGTTTTGGGATTTTGGCAAGTATTATTTTATATTATTATTTGTTTTAATATTTTCATTTATTGCTATAGCGTCTGTATGCGGTGATGTAAATGAAAGCGCCGCAGAAGTTGCAGTAAAAAACCTGGAAGATGATGCAAGGCTGTTCACATCTTATTTTGATGACATGGTTTCCCAAGACCTTAGCCATCTTAACCAGCTTGGGAAGCGGTTGGAAGAGCTGGCTGCCAGTAGCCAGCAGGAAGTACAGGAGATAATTGATGATTACAAGGAGATTTTCCATTCGATAGAGGTTTTAAACACTGAAGGCAACAGAGAATATGGTGATGTTATAGATATAGACCTTACACAAGGCGGATTGTTGGATTCTTTGGTTTTTGACAGGGAGAACGTTGTTTACGGAGGAAAGATTAAAGAACAGGATGGCCAAGAGTCAATTGTCCTTTGTACACCATTGGAACGTATGGGTGGGGTGATTGGAATTTTGCTTGGGACGGTTCCGGTTTCAGGGATCGATGAATTTATGGATAGATGGGGGTATGCAGAGGAAGATTGTGTTTTTGTAATGAACAATAAAGGGAGTTATCTAAGCAGCGGCAAAAAGTTTGATAACGTTTTGGGAGGAAAGGCAAACAGTTATTTTACATATTTAACAAACAGCAATCTAAAAGGGGAGATAGCGTCCATTGCTGAGTTTGAAAGGGAGCTTTTAAAGCAGGAGGCTTTTTCTGTCCGGTATAGTTATATTAACAAAAGCTATGTTGGGCGGTTTTGCCCAAGCAAATTTGGAAACTGGCATCTTGGCTTTATAGAAAGGGCTGATAATTTTTACAAGGAGCGTTTTTCATTTTCAGTTAAAACGATTATCCTTTTGGCTATAGGGATTGCTTTTTGGGCTGTAGTCATGGTGTTTGCTATGCGTGCAGTATATAAAAATGTTGGCTTCCGTTCTGAACTGGAGCGGTTCAAAATTATTTATAACCTTGAACAGTCAATTATTTTAGAAATGTCATTTTCTCCAAAGAGGCTGGAGTTTTTTGGCGATACAAAGGTGATGTTTGGGGAGGAAAACGGCATTGTGCTGAATGGCGAGGAAGTCTTTGACGTATACAAATATGTGCATGAGGATGACCAGTCTGTACGTGGAAGGATTCACCGCTTCTATGATGAAGAGGAAGGCTCTGTTTTCACAGCGGAAATCCGTATAAAAAATGGGGCGGACAGTTATGGTTGGTATCGTATTTCAGGGACAGTAATCAAAGATAAGCGGTTTGGCACAAACCTTAAATTTGTTGCTAAAATTGAGAATGCCGACCAGCAGATTGCCGAAGAAAAGGATTTGGTGCAGAGGGCAGAAAATGATTTGCTGACAGGCATTTTAAATAAGAAAACAATGGAAGAAAAGGTAGCTAGTGCGCTAAATGGGGTAACAGGCAATAACCATTGTATTTTTTTCATGGTAGATCTGGATAACTTTAAAAATGTAAATGATAAGCTGGGGCATATTTATGGGGATAAGGCGATTGTTGACACAGCTCACTTACTCACAGAGCTATTTCCGAACAATGCATATGTTGGACGCCTGGGTGGTGATGAATTTGCTGTATGTGCTGTTTATGATGCATTTGATAAAGAGAGCATGTTTGAGTATATAAAGAAAAAGGCGGAAAAGATATGCGAGGTGAACAGGCGTACATATACAAATGGGACGGTTTCTGTTGATATTTCAAGCAGTGTGGGAATTGCAGTGGCGCTTGATTCTGAAAAGAATTTTGAAACTGTATATAAGATGGCGGACAGCGCTTTGTACCGTTCTAAAAATGGTGGAAAGAATTGCTATCATATATACCAGAAATAATATGGGAAGTAATATTACTCCGGCTGTTAAATACTGTAATTTGTAGTGTTTAGCAGCCGGAGTAGTTTATGGGAGAAGGAAAATTTATGGATTTAAGTTTGGCATATGGACTTTTGACAATTATCTTAGCCGGGTGTGTTTTTTGTTTCTATTTAAAAAACCGGCTTTTGCTGCAGAAAAACAGGATTTATATCAAAATGCTGTTTTTCTTGCTTGTGGCAACAACGTCTGAGTTGGCGTGGAGAAATATTTTGCCGGTTTTATAATAAGCATTTGCGTAACTATAATTTGTGTGGGGGGCTTCTTGCAGATACTCATGTTATTGTTTTGCCTTTGCACAGGGATTTACTTAGTGCTCCAGAATAAAGACGCTTTGGGTGGGAAGGCATATTATTTTTTCCGTAGGTTATGAGGTAATGTTTAACAGCAGGAAAAAGGCAGAATATATGCAGCAGACTTTAGGACAGGGGATTTTGCAATATTCGGATACTGTGGATAAGCGTATTTCGGTGTTATGTAATTTTTTTTCGATTTGTAGTGGAAAATGGGGAACACTTGTATTATACTTAGATTGGGATTGTTAATTTGTTTATGTAAAAGAGGAGACTATGGGAATATTAGGATTAAGCAATATGGAGCTGAGGAATGAAATCTGTGATATTTGCCATAAAATGTGGCAGCTTGGCTGGGTGGCAGCAAATGATGGAAATGTTTCTGTAAAGCTGGAGGATGGAACTTTTCTGGCAACCCCGACAGGAATCAGCAAAAGCTTTATTACGCCAGAAAAGTTGGTACATATTGATAAGGATGGTAATATTCTGGATGGGTTAGATGGTTACAGGCCGTCGTCAGAGATTAAGATGCATTTAAGGTGTTATGCAGAACGTGAGGATGTGGGTGCTGTTTTGCATGCACATCCGCCGGTAGCAACAGGGTATGCTGTCGCCAATGTGCCTCTGGATGAATATTCTATGATAGAGACGGTAATTGCGATTGGTTCTGTGCCAGTAACTCCTTATGGTACGCCTTCTACAAATGAAGTGCCAGATGCAATTGCGCCATATCTTGGGGAACACGATGTTATGCTTTTACAAAATCATGGTGCGCTGGCAGTGGGGGCGGATGTCCTGACAGCGTATTACCGTATGGAATCACTGGAACTGTTTGCTAAAATCAGCCTTAATGCACATTTGCTGGGTGGGGCGCAGGAACTTTCCCGCGAGAACATTGACCGTTTGATTCGTATGAGGGAACAGTATCAGGTAACTGGCAAACATCCGGGATATAAGAAGTATTCGTAATGTAACAGATGTAAAGCTGGTGATTGTTAATAATATGGCAGCAGAATGTGGACTGTTGCCTTTTTTGGCAGATATTTAAGAAAGAGCTGGTGAAGCAGGAGGGATTATGGCAACAAAAAATGTATTGGCTTTTGACCTTGGCGCGAGCAGCGGACGGGGGATGCTGGCTCGTTTTGACGGGGAAAAAATCACTTTGGAGGAAAAACACCGTTTCCCACATAATTTCAGTATCTTAATTGGCCATGCTTATTGGGATATCCTTCATCTGGCAGATGAAATAAAACATGCAATTATGTTTTGCAAAGAGGATTTGTCCGGCATAGGGTTTGATACATGGGGAGTAGACTGCGGCCTGCTTGACAGGGAAGGGAACTTGCTGTCTATGCCAGGAAGTTACCGGGATGCAGCGCTGGATGATGTGAATATGGCAGAGGCATTGGAAATAATCGGCGGTGAGCGGTATGCCTTTGAGCAGACGGGAATTGCAAGCCTTGCATATAACACCCTCTACCGATTGTATTATATGCAGAAAAATATGCCATCGCTTTTACACTGTGCAGATAAAATGCTTTTGATGCCAAATCTTTTAGAATATCTTTTTTCAGGGGTAAAGCATACAGAATATTCTATTGCATCAACGACACAGCTTTATGATATGCACAGGAAGGCATGGGCAAGGCCTATCCTTGAGAAACTTGGATTAAAGGAAAGCCTTTTTACAGAAGTTAACCTTGCAGGCAGGGATTTGGGGAAGCTGCGTCCTGACGTGGCAGCAGAAGTAAAGCAGGGGCGGCTTCATGTAATATCTGCCCCAGGGCATGATACAGCTTGTGCAGTGGCGGCAGTGGCAGCAAAGACAGAAGAATTTACTTTTTTATCCAGTGGGACATGGTCTTTGATGGGGATATCATCTAAGAAGCTTTTAGAGGGTGAGGCGATTATCCGCAGTAAGATTTCTAATGAAGGGACGGCAGATGGCGGATACCGCCCGACTGTTAATATTATTGGGCTTTGGATGGTACAGGAGCTACGCAGGAATTTTATGGCGCAGGGAAAAGAGTATGATTTTGCGCAGATGGCAGAGTTGGCGTCTAAAGAAAAGCCATTACAGTGTTTTGCCTGCCCAGATGATTTTATGCAGCCGGGCGACTATACCAAGAAGATTCGGGAATACTGTAAAAAGACAAAACAGGCAGTGCTGGAAACAGATGGTGCGTTAATCCGTTGCGTTTTAGAAAGCCTTGCATTAAAATACAGGCAGGTATATGATACATTAAAGCCGTATATTACATGGGAGGAAAAGCTGTATATAGTGGGTGGCGGAGTACAGAACAGGCTTCTTTGCCAATTTACGGCAAATGCGCTTGGGATTCCGGTAATGGCAGGCGCTAGTGAGGCAACAGCGGTTGGCAATGTTATGTCTCAGCTCCGGGCGGTTGGGGCATATCAGTCTGAAGGGGATAAATATAATATCTTAGCAGCTTCTTTTGGGACGACAGAGTATTTTCCTGAGGATAGGGAAGCATGGCAGGAAGCATATGCCCGTTTTAGTGCATTGTATAAATGAAATGGAGGATTAAAATGGCAGCAAGTATAACAGATATTTCACAGGTGGAAATTCCAGAGGCTTACGAATTAGAAAAAGGAGAATTTGTAAAAGAGGTAAACAGCTTTGCCATGACACTGCGTCATAAGCTGAGCCGGGCAAGGGTGCTTGTTTTTAGCAATGAAGATG
The DNA here is from genome assembly GCA_910586605.1 of uncultured Lachnospiraceae bacterium. GTDB lineage: Bacteria > Bacillota > Clostridia > Lachnospirales > Lachnospiraceae > Butyribacter. Next base: position 23,786 of record CAJUJR010000028.1, read on the forward strand.
AAAACAAGGTATTTAATATTGGGTTCCGCACACCGCCTGAGGATGAGACGGGCGTGCCGCATATTATTGAACATACGGTGCTTTGCGGTTCTGAACATTTTCCGGCAAAAGACCCATTTGTAGAGTTGGTAAAGGGCTCATTAAATACGTTTTTGAATGCGACAACTTACCCGGATAAAACAATGTATCCTGTTGCAAGCTGTAATGATAAGGATTTCCAAAACCTGATGCATGTTTATCTGGATGCTGTCTTTTATCCGAATATTTATCATTATGAGGAAATTTTTAAGCAGGAAGGCTGGCATTACGAGCTGGAAAGCAAGGAAGACGAAATTACTTATAATGGCGTAGTGTATAATGAGATGAAAGGTGCTTTTTCTTCAGAAGAAAGCGTGCTGGAACGTTTTATTATGAACAGCCTTTTTCCGGACAACACATATGGCCAAGAGTCTGGAGGCGACCCAAGATGCATCCCTGATTTGACATATGAAAAGTATCTGGATTTCCACAGGGAATATTATCATCCGTCGAACAGCTATATTTGCTTGTATGGAAATATGGATATTGAAGAGCGTTTGCAGTTCTTGGATGAAAATTACCTGAAAAATTTCCCGGCAATTACCGTTCATTCTGAGATCCCTCTACAGAAGCCGTTTGCACAGATGAAGGATTTGTCAAAAGAATATGCGGTTGCTAAGGATGCTGACTGTACAGAAAAGACATATTATGCCTATGCGGCTGCTATGGATATTACGCTTAGCCAGGAAACTTGCAGGGCATTTGATCTCTTGTCTTATGTATTAGTTGAGATGCCGGGCGCGCCGTTAAAGCAGGCGCTTTTAGATGCAGGGATTGGCTCTGATATTTATGTGGATTTTTGTGATATCCTGCGTCAGAGTTATTTTGCTATTTCAACCAAAAATGCTAAGAAAGGGCAAAAGAAGGAGTTTTACCAGATTATCCGCAGTACGCTTGAAAAGCTTGTAGAAGAAGGGATTGACCGCAAAGCCTTGGAAGCTGCAATTAATGGCATAGAGTTCCGGGAAAGGGAAGCAGATTATGGCTCCACCCCAAAAGGGCTGTTATATAGCATTAGGGCTTTTAAAACATGGCTGTATGATGACAATGACCCATATGCAGCATTATGTTATGAAAAATATTATGATTTTCTCCGCAAGCAGTTGGATACGGATTACTATGAACAGTTAATTAAGAAATATCTTTTAGGCAACCCACATGCAGTATTGGTGGAGATGGTTCCGGAACCCGGCCTCGCGCTTAAAGTAGAGGAAGAGACAAAGAAAAAGCTGAAAGCATATAAAGAAAGCCTTTCTGTTAAGGAACTGGAGGAACTGGTTGAAGCGACGAAGGCTTTGAAACGCTATCAGGAAGAGCCGACCCCGAAGGAGATCCTGGAAAAGATTCCGATGTTAAAGCGTGAGGATATTGGGAAAAAGGTACAGCCTTATTATAATGAGGAAAAACAGATTGACAGAGTAAAAGTAATACACCATAATATTACGACGAATGATATTGTATACCTCCGTATGTTTTTTGATATTAATGGGCTGGAAGACTATTTGCCGCAGATTAGTTTTCTGACGACGTTGCTTGGTTATATGAATACTAAAAAGCACACGTATACCGAGTTTGATACCGAGACAAATTTTTACACTGGCGGAATAGCTTCAGATGTTGATATCTATTGCAAAAACCATAACAGCAATGATTACCGGATTGAATTTGAGGTAAATACAAAGGTGTTGAGGGATAAATTAAAAGAAGCGCTTGATTTAATGGCAGAAATGATGTTTGAAACTCTGTTTACAGATGAGAAGCATTTGCGAGAGGTTGTAGCAGAAGGCCGTTCCCGCCTAAAAATGCGCCTTCTTTCAGCAGGGCATCAGGCTGCGGCAAGCAGGGCGGTTTCATATTTTTCAAAGAGTGCATGGCTAAATGACCACTATATTGGGATTGGGTACTATAGCTATCTGGCAAAGCTAGATGAACACTTTGAGGAAGAGAAGGAGGCGCTGGTTACAGGGTGTAAGGCGCTTCTTGCCAGAATATTCCGTTGTGGCGGGCTTTCTGTGTCTGTTACCGGGGAAGACAGTGCTTTTGAAGCATTGGAAGCAGAACTTCCGGCGTTTTTAGAGAGGCTTTCCGCGTTTGAAAAGGAGTCGGCATGCGAAGGAAGTGAAGTTTTGGGACGGCTTGCCAGGTATGTTCCGGAGCCTTCACGCAAGCAGGAGGGTTTTTCTACCCCGGCTGAAATCCAGTATGTTGCCCTTGGGGGGAGTTTTGCCGATGTGCCATATAATTTTGGTGCGCTGCGGGTTGCAAGGCATCTTTTGAATTATGGATATCTTTGGAATGAGGTGCGTGTAAAGGGCGGTGCATATGGTGTGGCATGCCAGTTTAACAGAGAAGGGGAGGGCTATTTTACTTCTTATCGGGACCCAAATCTTTCCACAACAGTTGACGTGTATAAAAAGGCGGCTGATTTCCTAGAGGGATATGAAGCACAGGAGCGTGAAGTAACTAAGACGATTATTGGGACAATTAGCGGCATGGATATGCCATTGACCCCAAATATGAAAGGGAGGCGTTCCATGACAGGGTATTTTTCAGGCGTCACAATTGAAGAATTGCAAAAGGAACGCGACCAGGTGTTAAATTGCAGCCTGGAGGATATTCATAACCTTGCGCCAGTGCTGCGGGCAGTGGCGGAAAGTGATAATCTTTGCGTGATTGGCAACGAGCAGCATATTGCAAAAGAGAAAGAGTTATTTGCATCTGTTACACCATTGTCATAACTTGTTGTAAATACAGGGGTTATGCAGATTCTTGCAATACATTTAATATTGCGGTTTTGCATAATCCTAAATTTTATAAAATATGGATAAAGGAGTTACAGGATGAGAACATTTAAGTCGGGTTTTGTAACGTTGATTGGGCGTCCAAATGTGGGGAAATCAACATTGATGAACCATTTGATTGGACAGAAAATTGCGATTACCTCCAATAAACCTCAGACGACTAGGAACAGAATCCAGACAGTTTATACCAGCGAGGAAGGGCAGATTATTTTTTTGGATACGCCGGGCATCCATAAAGCAAAAAATAAGCTTGGGGAATATATGGTAACAGTTGCAGAACGTACCTTGCATGAAGTAGATTTGATATTATGGCTTGTTGAGCCAACTACTTTTATTGGGGCGGGAGAGCGCCATATCGCGGAACAGTTAAGAAAAACGGATACTCCGGTGATTTTGGTGATTAATAAAATTGACATGGTAGCTAAGGCGGAGATATTAACATTTATTGACGCTTATAAGGATATAGCGCCGTTTCAGGAAATCATCCCAGTCTCGGCATTGCAGGGAGAAAATACAGAGGAGCTTTTAAAGGTAATGTTTGATTATCTGGAGGAAGGCCCATGTTACTATAATGAAGATACGATTACAGACCAGCCAGAGCGCCAGATTGTATCAGAGTTAATCCGGGAAAAGGCGCTGCGGAACCTAAATGATGAAATACCACATGGGATTGCCGTAGCGGTGGAGCGTATGGAGGAAAGAAGTTCAGGGCGTCTGATAGATATTGATGCAACGGTTGTCTGTGAAAGGGATTCCCATAAAGGAATGATTATTGGGAAACAGGGCGCGATGCTAAAAAAAATCGGAACCCAGGCAAGGCAGGACATTGAGAACCTTTTGGACTGCAAGGTGAATTTAAAACTTTGGGTAAAGGTAAAAAAAGACTGGCGTGACAGTGATTTCTTGATTAAGAATTTTGGCTACAGAAAAAGTGACATTGAGGAATAGGGATTTATTTACGACAGAAAATAGAAAGTATAAAGTGCTTTTGAAGAAGTTATAAAGGAGTTAAAGGAGAGGATCTATGAGATTTGAAGCGGTTTCAGAACACACGAAAATTTCGGGGCGGACTCTGTTCCGTGATGGTATTCGGTTTTTAGGATACAGCGGCACATCCGTTTCTTTTCGGTTTTGTGGAAAGAAAGCGGCTGCACATATTATTTCTGACATTGAGAATTATGAAACATTTCAGAGGGCATGGGCGGCTGTATTTATAGACGACGGGAAAGAGCCATATAAACGGTTTGAAATCAGCTATGCAGAGGCAGACTATGTTTTATTTGAGTCAGATGTCCCTAAGGAAGTAACTGTTACATTAATGAAGTATACGGAGCCGGAATATGGGACTTTGGGGTTGAAGTGGCTGGAAACAGACAGTGATTCATTGCTCCCGCCCCCAGAAAGAAAACGACGGAAAATTCAAATTATAGGCGACTCCATTACCTGTGGATTTGGCGTGGAGGGAAGCGTGGAAGATGCCATTCACCGTACATGTATAGAAAACCCAAGGAAATCATACTCCTTGCTGACAGCATTGGAGCTGGATGCAGAGGTGGAAATAGTTGCATGGAATGGCAAGGGCATTATTTCAGCATATATTGGAGAGGATACGGAAAGGGCTGATGATAGCTGGCTTGTGCCGATGCTCTATGAGTATACTGATGCAGGCTGTGAACGGGACTATTTCCATGCTCCTGAAAGCGGCTGGGAAAAATGGGGGCACAATAACTTTGAACCAGATTTGGTATTGATTAATCTTGGGACAAATGACGCCAGCTATACGCGTGGGATTCCGGAACGGAATGAGGAGTTTAAGAAAGCATATCTTGCTTTTTTACAGAGAATACATACACTTCATCCTGCTTCGGCTGTACTTTGCATGGTAGGGACAATGGATGGGAGGCTTTGCGGGACAGTGGGAGAAGCAGTTAGGGAGTTTGTGTCAGCTTGCCCTGATGTCAATGCAGATTTTATTGCCCTGTCGCCGCAAAAGGAGGAGGAAGGGCTTGGAACATATTGGCATCCTACTGAGGTTACCCAGCGTAAAACAGCGGCAATTGTGGTTGCAAAGGCAAGGGGAATGATGGGTTGGTAAATTTTGTTGCGTATAGGTGAAGTTATCTTTAGCCATGCTATAGACAGTGAAATACAGAAGTGTAAATCAATTAGAAAGGCAAGGCGGGGATAATGAATCAGGAAGAACGTTGGAATCAGTTTGCCGCGACAGGCAAAGTAATGGACTATTTGGAATACCGGAATGGAACAGGGGAAACAGAATGCAGCTTTCCGGCAGAAGGAAGCAGGGAACATGAGAGAGACAGTAGTACTTACAGGGATGATATTAGCGGCATCTCCTATGAAAGAATACGATAGGCGGGTAGAGCTTCTCACCCGGGAAAGAGGACGGATATCAGCATTTGCACAGGGCGCACGGAAGATTGGCAGCGCCCTGTCTGCATGTACGATCCCTTTTGCGTTTGGGGAATTTTCTTTGTATGAAGGGCGTAATTCCTATAATGTCAAGTCGGCAGCAATTAAAAAGTTCTTTGGGGATATTGCGGAAGATTATGAAATGGCATGCCATGCTTCATATTTTGCGGAAATGGCACAATATTTTACAAAAGAAAATATGGAAGCGCCAGAGGAACTTTTGCTTTTATATGTTACGTTTCTGGCAATGCAGAATAAACGTGTCCCGTTCCGGCTGGTACGGGTTATTTATGAAATGCGGATGATGATGGCAGCAGGGCAGGGGCTGGAATTGTTTGAATGCCTGCGCTGCCGGCAGACAGGAACAAGGGCTGTTTATTTTGCAGAAGGCGGACTGATTTGTGATGGCTGTGCAGCAAAAGATAAAGAGTTAAACCGCATCTATCCATTTATCCTTAGTGCAGATGCCCTGTATTCTTTGCAATACATATTGTCATCGCCATTAGAAAGGCTGTATTCTTTTACAGTCAAAGATTCGGTGCAAGAGGAACTGGAACGTTTTATGAAGAGTTACCTGGGAAGGTATCTGCCACACCATTTTAAATCATTGGATTTTATTTAATAACTTGCAATTTTTGAGGGATAATGGTATATTTTGAAAGTAGTTGCTATTTACAGCCAATTTTTGAAAAATGCTGCAATCATTGTGTTTGCATACAAGTTTTTTTGCCCTTTTTAGGAAAATGGATGTGGATAACGGCTCAGAAAACAGAAAGGCGTGGTTAGATTATGGAAAAGACAATGGAAAAAATAGTTGCCCTTGCAAAGGCAAGGGGATTCGTATACCCAGGTTCTGAGATATATGGAGGGCTTGCAAATTCATGGGATTTTGGAAACCTTGGAGTTGAGTTGAAAAATAATATTAAGTCAGCATGGTGGCAGAAATTTATCCGTGAAAATCCATACAATGTTGGTATTGACAGTGCTATTTTAATGAATCCGCAGACATGGGTTACTTCTGGGCATCTTGGGAGTTTTTCAGACCCTTTGATGGACTGTAGGGACTGCCATGAACGCTTCCGGGCTGACAAGGTAATTGAAGATTATATGGCGGAAAATGGAATTAAAATAGAGGGAAGCGTGGACGCATGGACGCATGAGGAGATGGAAAGTTATATAAAAGAACATGAAATCCCATGCCCGGGCTGTGGAAAGCATAATTTTACAGAAATCCGCCAGTTTAACCTGATGTTTAAAACATTCCAAGGCGTGACGGAGGATGCAAAAAGTACTGTATATCTCCGTCCGGAAACAGCACAGGGGATTTTTGTGAATTTTAAAAATGTTGCGCGCACTTCACGCAAGAAGATCCCGTTTGGGATTGGGCAGGTAGGGAAGTCCTTCCGGAATGAGATTACACCAGGTAATTTTATTTTCCGTATCCGTGAGTTTGAACAGATGGAGCTGGAATTTTTCTGTGAGCCTGATACGGATTTAGAGTGGTTTGCTTATTGGAAGCAGTTTTGCATTGACTGGCTAAAGTCCCTTGGCATGAAAGAAGAGGAAATGCGAGTGCGTGACCATGAAAAAGAAGAACTTTCTTTCTACAGCAGGGCAACAACAGATATTGAGTATCTTTTCCCGTTTGGCTGGGGTGAGCTTTGGGGCATTGCTGACCGGACGGATTATGATTTGACACAGCATCAGGAAGTGTCTAAAGTAGATTTGACCTATTTTGATGATACAAAAAATGAAAAATATCTTCCATATGTAATTGAGCCATCCCTTGGGGTAGAGCGTCTTACCTTGGCGTTTCTCTGCGCGGCTTATGATGAGGAGGAAATCGGCGAAGGCGATGTGCGTACAGTAATGCATTTCCATCCTGCGATTGCCCCGGTAAAAATTGCAGTGCTTCCATTGTCTAAAAAGCTTTCTGGGCAGGCAGATGAAATTTATGCAAAGCTCTGTAAGAAGTATAATTGTGAGTTTGATGACCGTGGGAATATCGGAAAACGTTACCGCCGCCAGGATGAAATCGGTACGCCGTTCTGCATCACATTTGATTTTGATTCTGTAGAAGACCAGGCAGTGACTGTCCGCGACCGTGATTCAATGGAGCAGGAACGTGTAAAAATCGCTGATTTGGAACAGTATTTTGAAGGGAAATTTATGTTTTAACAATTCTGGTGATAAATTAAGAAGCCGCCTGTCCTGTGAAAAGGGCAGGCGGCTTCTTAAAATATCTGGTAATTCTGCCCAAAAATGGAGAATCTACAATTGCCGGAAATGATGAATGGGAGGATATCTATGATTTTGCGGTGGATGAAAGAGA
>CAJUJR010000029.1 GCA_910586605.1 uncultured Lachnospiraceae bacterium
TTCAAGTTCGCGACGCTTGGAAAGTTTCTTCGTAAAATTCTGAATTTTAATCAAATCAGCTTCTGGCAGAGTTTGCATCATAGAGATTGTATTTTGGAGAGTGCTCATTTTAATCTCCTCCTCTCATATTTAAAACATCTATCATAGATGGGTGTTGGTATGCACAACTTCATCTGACTTTATTATAACATCTTATGAGCTAAATATAAACAGTATTTTAAGAAAAAACTGGTTGTAGATTTTCCCTTAAAAAACCCACGGGATCAATCCGGCAGGCTTTTAATACATAAGTTACTCACAGCCAGGCTGTGCATCGTTAAAGTGCTGTTGTATTATTTTATCTTTTTGCTTTTTGGCATTTGTACCGAAATTTCCGTCCCATCCCGAAATCGGAATATCAGTTTTTGGTCGATACATACTGTGACGGATTCATAAAGTAGGAAAGGCCATTCTTTTGCCTTTTTTAAATCGCCAGACTCATAGGCGACTTTCCCTGCTTATATTAGTTAAAGCTCTCATCCATTAATTCTTCAATTTTCTTCCCTAATTCCCCTTGGACATATCCCATAAATAACCTCCAATTTTTAAATAATATCTTTTATTAAATCAAAATATTTTCCTTCTTCCTCTTCAAAAATATCTTCCCCTTCACACATATATGCCTGTAAAATATTTTCCTTTGCTTTTTTCATATTGCCAAGTTCATAATGGCATTCCCCAAGACGCAGTAAAATAAAAGGATTCCCTATGCCGTCAGGACATTTTAGTGCTTCCTGCAGGCATCTTTCTGCTTCATTATACCTGCTGCTTAAATAGTAAGCATCTCCTAAAGCAGCATATAACCATGTACCTGCCTCCCAGTCATATTTTGGTTCAGGCAATAGTCCAAGCGCTGCCTGATACTTTTTAATCGCACCCTCATAATCCTCTTCTTCAAGCAGCGTATCGCCATCTTCACTCCATTCAACAATTTTATCGTATAGTTCGTCCTCTAATTCCATATTTCCTCTCCATGTATATTTTTTGACGATTCGTTACTATTCACAGTCAATTTCTGGAAAAAGGCTAAAATCGTTGTGCTTGCATATAAGAATTTTAGCCTTTTCCCAGAAATTGACTGTAAAGACTGTTCTTTTTTCATAAGATAGACAAAATTGCATAGCAATGACCTATGCCAAAGGCAGAGGGTCTATCGCATGAAAAAAAATGGCCGTGCATAGTAATGATAATCCAAAATGCTATAATCCCAAGACGACTTCCAACTTCTCCATCTACTTTCCAACACACGTAACAAATTTTACACCATTATCTTCTGCCCAGGGCACAATTTTTTCACATAACTCTAGAATTCATTGTGGCGGCTCTTCTTCAAATTTCAAAACAATCCATATATTGTCTTTTGCAACATTTGGAAAATCCTCCTTAAATTTTCTTGAAAGACTAACTTAACCTAGATAATTTGAAGCTTTATCTAACAGAAACGACCGATACTTTCAGGACAATCATACCATATAATTATTCATCACTCCGACATTTTCCTTAGTTTGCAATTCTATTCTTCTTGTAACTACTTTTCCTTTAAGCTTTAAAGGAAAAGTAGTATTATTTCCAAAAACCACTTTCAATTGCTCTGAATTATACTCAATATTATTCAAATTCTGCTATTTCTTCCAACCATTCTTTTAATGCCTCTTTAGGATTAAGCCTAATTGCTCGTTCTGTATTTTCATAAACAGGTGGCATAATCTCGGCATTGATTACTATTTTCATCCTATCATCCCCTATACCAAAAAGCCCCTCTTGATCAAGCACTGCCATCACTCTCTCCATTGCTTCAATTCTAAGATCTATTTCTTCCTCTATCTGTTCATCATCCAAATCCTCCATTCTATCATCAAACAATTCTTCTAATTCTTCAAAAAACTCTTCACCATATGCATAATATGGTGAATCTGCATACGACCATTTATACTCTAATCTAACAGTTTCTATATCTTCATCTGGCTCTATCTCTTCCTCCAATACCCTTTCCAATGCTTCCTCTGACCATGCAGAAATAACTGGACAATTTCCTTCCTCATCAGTAACCAAAGAACAATAATAAAAATTTTCTTTATTCTCACTAAATAATTTCTTTATTGCCTTTCTTGTTGCTTCTTCTAATCTTTTTTCTAAATTGATATCCATCCTTTTTCTCCTTTATAATTTTATTTTAATCATGCTACAATTCTCTGCCTATTTTTCTTAATTCTGCCCTTAAAGCTCTTCTTGTCGCCTTTTGTCCACGTCCAGATTCCTTCATTCTTTTTTCAACTTGATGCAATCTCTCATTTACTTGCTTTTGAAATTTTCTCGTATGTGTTAAATTATGTGGTCTTGGATGTCCTAATGGAACACCATTTGCAGCATCATTAACATTAATTTTATATTTTCCCAATAATTTTCTCGAATCCGCAGCCGCTGCCCAATGCCCTTTTTTACCAGTAGATGCTACCAGATGTGCCGCTGCCTGATTCTTTCCTACAGGCCTATTTTCCCTTGCCAAATTTTTCCTTAATATCTTTGAATTTTTAGAAGTTTTTCTTCCATGGCCACGATGCCCCTTGCCATTATGTACATAAACCCGCGCTTTCCCTACAAAGTAAGATGCCCATTCCTTCACATGCAGGTTATAAGTCGGCACTTTCTCTTCATGCCTTACCTTTACAATTTTCGTTATCTGCGCCGGGCCGTCCATCGTTTCTACAATATCGCCTTCCCGCAGGTTAATGGCCGATACCCAGCCCTGTTCCTTTACATAAACCGGATGGTATGCAGTTGTCTTAATTTCCTCCTCCCCATCCAGCCAGATATGGTAAACCGTATGCGTCCCGGTACAGAATACCTCTTCCACTTCCTGGATTCCGGTTTCCCCGGTTTTTTCATCCCTGGAATAAATATCGTCACCTTTTTGCATTTCCCTGATAGGGCGGTATCCACGGCTAGTAAAAACAGGAGTATCACCAGTAAAACATTTATCGCCGGTACACTTTCTCTTAAATAAATTTTTAAATTTCCCCCATAGGTCTTTTAACTTCTGCCCTGCCTTTTTCGCCCCGGTCTTTGCTTTTCCGCGCAATGCGCCCAGCATTTTTTTCATCCCCTTGGCTTTTGACAAGGCGCTCATTTCCTTCATCCCTTTTAACCCAGCTTTGGCAGCTTTTGCAGATTTACTTGCCAATGCCATCGTATCGCCGACCCCAGGAATCGCAGAAACCACGCTGGACGCTGCATTCATCCAGTCCCCTTCTGCTGCATAAATTGCGGCATTTGCCATATCCGCCACCGCCCCCACGCCTGGGATAAAGCCTGCCACATCAAGAACCCCATGAATTGCGCCTGAATGTTCTTTTACAAAGGATGAAATCCCGCTAAGAAAGCCCATACTACCGCCCCCTTTTAATTCTCCTTAATCAGAGTTGCCTTCATGTCAATATTCCCATTCATTTTAATGGAACTTCCCTTGCAGGATTCTTCCAATGTACTAGAGGCTGACAGCGACAGCTTTTTCCCAGAAGATACTTCCAGGTTCTGGGAAGATGAGACATTCATTGCCTTTGTGCTTGAAATGTCCATTGTCTTTTTTGCATCTATAGCAACTGCCTTTCCAGAAGACACAATTACGCCCTTTCCGCCGCTTTCTAACTTTACTTCATTGTCCTTACATTTAATTTCTAGGGTCTGCTTTGACTCCGTTTCCAGTTTCTGGTCTGCAACAATCTGCATCTCATTGCTTGATTTCGCAGTAAATTTCCCTGTGCTTTCTATATCCATCGTATCGCCGCCTGTCACTTTTATCGGTTTTGCCGCAGACATTTCAATCCCTGTTGCAGGCGTTTCAAACTTCATATTATTTTCCCGGCAAGTCATTGTAATCGAATCTGCCGCATCAACAATTAAATTCTTCCCAGAATGGATGCTAAAATCATTTGTACTGGTCATGGAAATCTGGTCGCCGCTTGTAACAGTAACGCTTCCGCCGCTCGTAACATTTACAGCCTTATCTGTAATAATATCTACGCCCCCATTTTGGTTTATCCTGATATACGTAACATCATCATTTGCTGTAATCAGTATTTCATCCTTATCAAACTTAACTTCCTTCCCAAGCGCCGTGCGCAGGTATTTTACCTGTGGGTCTGCCGTCTTTTCTGTGTCTTCCTGCCGGACAGACTGTACCGCATATGCGTCGTTTTCGTCCTCTGTCGGGAAGACAACCTGCACCGTGTCCCCTTCTTCTGGCATCACATACCACCCAGTATGCCCTTCTGTAGAATACCCCGTTGCATAAGGGAATGCATATGCTTTTCCTGCATCCTGGCTTCCATCAACCGCCAGGTGCACAATCACCGTATCTGCCTCTGCTTTTAAAACCGTCCCATTCAGCGTCAGGCCGCTGGCATATGGGTGGACAGCCTCTTTCACAGACAGCCCATTCTTTGTTGTCAGGCCGTAGCGGCAGGTAAAGACAGAGCCTTTCAGGGAAATATCAGCTTCCTTTACATACAGCGCCTTCCCTTTCCTCTTTACCATATCGCCAACTTCCAGTGCAGCGTGGTCTGTCTGCAATGTATACTCCACAGCATCCCCTTCTTCATAAGAAACCTCGCTACACTGGGACAGCTTCCGGTAACGGGACACTTTTTTCCTTACAGAAAAATCAGCATCTTCTCCTGCCTCATCCTTATATTCCTCTCCCTCTGGCACGCCAAAAGCAAAAGAAGGCTTTGTTTCCTTTGGGTCTGGCACAAGGACACTATTACTATGGGAAGCAAGCCTTTTTAAAAATTCCCAGTCTGTCTCCCTGTATTCTAAAAGAAGGTTTTTTACTGTCTTCTCTTTTGCATGGCACGCAACGCTCCCTCCGGCTTCCCCTGCAAGCTGTTTTGCAATTGCATAATAACTCATCCCATTTTCCTGGAAAGACCGTTTTTTCTCTTCTTTATCCAGCTTAATGGTCCAGGATACAGCTTCCGCTTCCAGATAATACACACCACTCTCACAGACAATGCCAATATCGGTTGCCACGCCGCAAAACAGCGTGTTCCCATCTTCTTTCAATGTAACTGCCTTTTCCTCCCAGTCTTCCTCAATCAGGCTTTCTTCCTCTCCCTCTTTTAAAACCCCCCGGAAATGCAGCCTTGCATGTTCATTTGCCTTTTTCAGCAACCGCAGCTCTGTAATCCGTTCCATTGAAAACGGCTCTACCTCATACCTTCCAACTTCCTGCAATTCCATATTCATTCACCCCTTCCTGCCAGCCTGTTTAGGCATGGCGTACTGTCCCAAGCATCTGCAAAAAAAGTCCCTTCCAATCCTCATAGTCTTCCTCCAGGCAATTGCAGGAACCAATGAGCAAACGTCCTTTTAAAGCTGAAAAAAACATCAGGTTATAAATATCTGTATCAATCGCCGGCGTCACAAAATCAAACCATGCCAAACGACCTTTCTCTGCTTCCACCGTCCCCGCTTCTAACATTTCAGAAGCAGGCTGGACTTTTTCGACAATCTCTTTCATATAACCACGGATTTCCTCTTCCTGCCCTTCCTTTAAAGTTTCCCTTTTATGGGAAAATGTAATATTTACCGTAGTTTCTTGATTTGTATAAATTACGTCTGGCCGGTTCTCGTTTGGGTATTTTAACCTGGCAAGCTCCTTGCTAAGCGGCCCAAACCCATCCGGCATCCACATCCACATCTTTCCCTGGAGCACTTCCCGCTCTTGGAAATCAATATTTTCCCCTGCCACTAAAACGGTTCCATCCTTAATATTCTTTACCGTTTCCTCACGCTCTTCCCGCAAAAGGTTAATAAAACCTTCATCCCCATACTCTTTCATAGTCCACCTCATTTCTCAGTGCTCTTTTAAAAAGCACCCTTACTGCCCATCGTCTTTTATTTTTAACATGCCAGCCCCTACTGGGCAGACTGCCATAGATTTATTTAAAAGAGCCGGCATCCCTCCAACCAATACATTATTCTTGCCATTCAGCCAAACCACGCAGGCAGGCGTACATGGCAAATGCGTCGTTTTACATACGCCAAACGGCCCGACATTGACATATGGAATACAGTCCATAATATTTGCCCTGTCTTTCCCTTTCAGCTTTACACGCCGCCCCGGCGTTGTCCGGAGCGGAACATCCACCGTCCCCATGGTACAGCTTACTTTTGCCCCGTTTACTACATAAGATTGACCCATAACCTCACCTCATTCCTATAACTTGCCAAAGCTAATAATTCGTTCCATTTTTATTACCAAACACATACTAAAATACAGCAGGGCCTTGCTTCCTCTGCCTTTGCTGCATTACTTTGTTCCCTGTGCCTGCAATCTGCACTAAGCATTGGTAGATTTCACTTTGGCTCAGTTCCTGATATGGCCTGCCAAGCCTGCGGCTAATATACCAAAGAAGGCAGTCCCTTGGCACAGGCGGATGATCCAGGCAAAGCAATGCAAAGCTGATATCTGTTTCTTTCGCCGACTGGTTTTCCAGAACCATCCTGGCAAACACCTGCAAAAGCATTGGGGCAATTGTACTGCCGCCAGGCCCTGCATAAGGGACCTGCGTAATATCAAGCGTATTAAAAGAAGTGCAAAAGTCCTGCAAATCACGGTAATCCTTCCTTAGACGCGCTCCCTTTGACAAACGGAACCTGCCAAGCTCCATCCCATTTTTTTCCTGGCTCCCTTCCTCTATATGAATTTCCAGGGGGCAGACAGAAAAATCTTCCGTCGAAAAACCTTCGCGAAAGCAAAGCTTCACTCTTACCAGGCAATCAAATAAAGCAAATGGGATAACTTCCTTCTCTGCCAGCACAACCTGCCCCTGATGCCATACAGCACCAGCAGAAACGGTAAGCTCCCCTTTTCCATCCTTCCCTTCCCTATACGTAATATCAAACCCAAAAAGGATTCCATCTGCCCAGCCATCCATACCAAGTTCTATAAAACGGTATGGAAAATCCCGCAAGGCTTCCAGCCCCTCCTTTTTTAGTACCCTGCCTTTCTGAAACAATGGTTTTCTATATTCCTGCATCAATTAATGCCTCCCATCAAAAAAATCAGTTTCCCAGGCTCCTGCCTCAAATGGGATAAAACTCAGCGGACAACTATACAGCATATTATCTTTACGGGCTGTTTCCAAAATAGAAAACCCCCAGTTTTCATCATCTGCAAAAATAAAAATCCTTAATTCCCCATTTTCAATACTGTCTAAATCTTCCTGCCTAAGAATTGGGTAGCCTGCACAAATTTCATCATATCCCGTTTCCCTGTAATTCTCTTTCTGAAAGAAAAATGGGATGCGGCAGACCTCTTTCCCTGTCCCGTCTTTCAAATGGAACAAAACCTCTTCTGCCTCTACTGGCCGGGATATGCGCCCATAGACCTGCCCCATCAGGCTTCCTTTCTCCAAAAGCCTTTTTTCCCGTCCTCCTGACTCATAGTCTTCCGCCGTCAAAGAATACGGCACCCTTGCAGGCTCATAGCTTAACAACGCCCGGATTCTCCCTGTCTTTTTATCCTGGCGGTATGCCAACGCCCCATCAATGCACATAAGCTTCCTGATACTGCTATCCTCCTTTGCCGCCCTCGCCTTCCTGCCTGCTATATATTCCTTTAAAACATCCCGGAAAAGCTCAATTTTACTGCTCTGCCCAGACAATACGATTCTCTCAACCTCCATCAGGCTGCCATTTTCATACCAAGGCTCAATAAAATTCTTCAGGAACCCATAAATATCTGGCTTCCAAAGGAGCGTAACCTCTTCTTTTTCCAGGACAAGTTCTGGGCAAAGGGTATCCGTTTCCAAGATTCCTTCTTTTGTCTGGATGGACAGATGGAAATCATCAAACACCGGATGTTCGCTATAATCGGCAAAAAGAGAACGGAGCGGCAAACGGCAGATTCCGGTTTTGCAAAAAAGCTTCTCTTTGACTGCCTCCGCCAAATTCCACAAAAAATAGTAATTTCCCCTTGCTTTTAAGTATTTTGTTTCCTCCTGGTTCCTGTATAGGGAAAAACAGGTTGGGATGATTGCTTCTGCTTGCTGATACGTTTCTGTAAATGTAAGGTATGCCTTTTCGGCCCCCTCATCATCCACCCTTCCATAAACATCCGAAAAAATCCCTGGAAACAGGTTATCCAATGAAACAGGAGGCATCTGGGCAATCTGTTCCGCCAAACGGATTTTTAAAAACTGCAGCACCCTCCAAGTCAGATGGTTTCCGCCAAAATTGGTATCGCCATGTGCAAAAGCAACATGCAAATCCAGGCGGTTTGTAATCCCTTCATCGGTAATCTTATAATCGCAGCTTACTAAGTTACTTGTACCTCCGCCACAGTCAAGGATAAACGCCCTCTTTAAAATACCATCCTCATAACTTGCCTCCCGTATGCTCTGCTCCAGGAAATGATATGCTATTGCGACTGCCTCATCTGCTTCATCCTCTGAAAAAATCTGGTATTCTGGAAGAGCTTCACGGTACATTTTTAAAAAAAGGCCCTTTTGCTTTACTGGGCAAGTAAAGCAAATCTTTGTATAATGCTTTCTTGTCTGCCATTCCGCCTGCCGGATTACATATAGCAAAAACTTCCGTATCAGGTAGATCCTTTCTGTCCCACAAGTATTCCCTTCCAAATCCGATACAAAAATATGCTCCCTGTAACGGCCAACCCAGCGCTTCATATCATAAAAAATACTGTTCCCTGCAAGAAAGCCCTGTCTTTTTAAAGCAAGGACAGCCTCATTGCCATATAAAAAAAGCATGTCCTCTTCTGTCTTCCCACTGCATTCCTCCACCGCAATAACACTTGGGCAAAGGCTGCATGGAGCGCCTTCTTCCTCAAACGTCCCAGTTTCTGCCGCCGCCAGGAAAGAAATCCTTTGCGGTCTGTCAATCTCAGAATATGTGCCTGCCGTTGTAAAAGAGGTTCCAAAATCTATGATTAAGGGTTCTTCTGATACCGGGGCTTCTTTTACCAAAACCTCTGGCAGAGTGCAGCGGACATAGGATAACTTCTTTTTTTTCTTTCCCTTCCCCAGATATCTCCTAACAGCTTCTTCTGACGAATCTGCCCCTGTAAAAAGAAGGCTCCAGCCATAAAAGCGCCCAAGAGGTATCTCACTTGACATTCTTTCCCCAGAAAGGAAAAGCCTGTACCTACAATTTCCGGCTGTTTTGGCAGTAAGAGCCGCTTGAATCTTCCCTTGGCTATCTTCTAAAAATACATATTCCCCAGTTTCTTCCATCGGCCCTGTAATAATATATGGGGAGCCTGTCAGGGAATTTTGCCCCTGATAAATCTCCATGCATGCAGGTAAATTAATTTCTGCCTCTTTTTCCTTCCCGTTTTCCCGTAACGCCTCTTCCAGCAGACGGCCGCCCTCTTCTGACCAGGAAGTAATCCTATCTTTTTTCGCTATCCCAAGATAACGGTAAAGAAGCTCTGCCAATTTTTTCTTATCACTGTAGGTCTCAACTGTAGAAGGCTTAATATGCTCTGTCCTGCAGATTTCCCGCAGCCTTGGAAGTTCATAGGACTCTAATTCTTCCCATGTATAAAACCGGCGTACCGGAGATTTTTTCATTTTCCCTAATTTGTAAGTCTGATATAACATCCATCACACCTCTTTTTATGTATGCCCCTACGTTCCCATATCTACTGCCCCACACAGGGCATTACGCCAACACAAAACTTCCAAGCTGCATTGTCCCATCATAGCCAATCACCCCATAGGTTTCCGTCCAGTGGACAACATATGGGGAAGAAAAAGGGAGAAACAACTGTATGAAAAAGAAAAGCCTTTCTTCTGTATGTATATTCCGCGGCTCCCTCATATAAAAGACAAATTCCTCCCCCTCGCGGATAACCATTTCACAAGATGGCAATAATTTTTTTACCGCCCCTGACAGACAATAGGCGCTGTCCCCTGTCTGATAAAAAGAAAGCAGCCACTTTGCCACCTCATATTTTTCTGCCCCTGTAAATTTACTTAACCTGCCAAGGCTGCCAAAAGCCCCTTCCTCAATATCCTTTACAAGGAAACCAAGATAAAAATCCTGTTTGCACATACCAAGCTTTAAATCCAAATCCGCCAAATAATGGAGAAGGATATCTGAAAGCGCCTGGTTAAACTCCTCATATCCCAAATCATCTGGGGTTAAAAGCGAATCAAAAACCGAAAAAAAACGGATATATGGATTTACATCTAGTTTTGAAAAGCCCTTGCCATACCTGTTTCCATATAAATCATCTGCCTGCAATTCCAGATAAGGCGAAACCCTGTTATTCTTTACTGTATAATAAAACTCCGCCGTACTCCTTTCCTGCTGTTTTGTTGCAAGATACGGCCCCCATATTTGATTTCTATCTTCCATAATGCTCCCCTACACTGGCCACGCAGGCAACTCCTATTGTTTTCGCGTACGCAATAAGCCAAACACAATCTTGCCTGCAGTAAGATTTCAGCGTAAAATCCCTGTCCATTGATATTCCTTTGTACATAGCTGCAATTCTGCTAGCAGGAAAAACATTTTTTCATACCGAAAAATATCTGTTTCATCCTTTGGATGAAGAATTATTGTTATTTTCCTTTTCTTTTGTAACAAAGAGTTCTCTTTTATAAATGGATTTAAGTCAAGCCCTTCTAATTCTCCTGGTAAATCAGTACAGATATCTACTAACACAAAATCTTGGAATACTTCGTATGAACTTAAAATGCGCTCAGTTTCCCCTCTTGTCCATAAATAACGTGGGCAAACCTGCGCCTGCCGGTCAACAAAACGCATCTTTCTCCTGTTTGTCTGCAATGGATACAATAATTCTGTCCCATCCCTGTTATAATCTATGCTGGCAATTTTAAAGAGCTTCATGTTTTTGTGCGCTTCTTTTTCTGTCCGCACCGAAAAGTTCCCATCTGAAAAAACCGTCTGAAAAAAATCCTCTCCTTCTGGCGCCGCCAAGTACCCTGCTTTATCATCCGGTAGATGGATATTATGTACATAAACCGCCTTCTGCCCTGCCGCTGCTACTTCTACCTCAGGCTTGCAAAAATCCTCCTGCACATTCCATACAGGCACAGCGTCATTAACGACAAAACGGGAAAGCTCCCCCAACATAATTTCTACCCTTTGGACCAAAGCATCCTGTGGGACAACCCCCTCCCTGTCCATAATGGACAAGAATTTATAAAGGAATGGGCAATTAACTGTATGCCACTGCTTTTGGTTTGCAAGGAATGTCTTGTATAAGTTCCCGAACGTTTCCAGATAATCTCTACAATACTTTAGGGAAACAGTTGTCTTAAACTCCCCTTGGTCTGTCTCCACCAAAGCCTGGTATGGCTTATGCAAGCACTGGCAGATAGCAGGATAATCACAAGCAAGGAATAATTTTCCTAGGTACCCTTTTTCCCTTACTTTTCCTGCTTTTATCCCAAACAGGCACTGGCTGGTATCATCCAGTCCGTCTTTCTTGCAAACTCCTGTATCAATATAATACAGGCGGGAAGGGTCGCTGATTTCCGCATCCAACCTTTTTTCAAGCTGACTAAACTGCTCATTGCTATAACGGAGAAGTTCCCCAAACACGTCTGCCAGGACATCCCGCAAAAGAACCTTCTGCACTGGGTCGGAAATCCTTTCTATCCTGGACCTTAAAAGCTCTTTCTCATCCTCCATTGCATTCCTCCCTTATTCCTCTAGCTCTGCTATGGCATCATAAACCGCCTCTGCCCTTTCATCCCAGATATTCAGCTCCTGATAGATGCTTAAAGCCTGTTCGTAAAGGCTGATGGCTTTTTTTGTCTTCTTATCTTTTGCTGCCTCTTTTGCTTGGAGGATATATTTTGCTGCCTGCGTAAGCTGTTCCTGCTCAGCCTCTTCCTCTGCCTTTACTTCTGCTTCAATAATCGCCTGCCCTAGCGCAGCTATATCTGTATAAATCTTTTCTGCATCCTCATCTGTCCCCTGAAACTTTTTATACTTGGCAAGAGCCTGCTGATACAGCTTTTTCGCCCTGTCTGTGCGCCCTTCCTCCAGCGCCTTATTTGCACTGTCTATTAACGTATTAATCTGAATCTTTATTTTATTTGCAGCTTTTTGCTTTTGCTCTTCTTCTTTTTCCTTCTTTTTCTGCTCTTTCTCTTTTTTTGCCGCCTGTGCAGCTTGTTCTGCTTCCTTTTGCTTCTGCCGTAAGTCGAAAGCCTTTGCCTGGACTTCTGCCTGTGTTTCCAAATCGCTAACTTGGTTTAAAAGCTTTAACGCCTCTTCATACTTGCCCAACGCCTCCCCATACTCTTCTGTTGAAGCATACATATCCCCCAAAAGGACAAGCTGGGCAATTTCCATATGAAGTTCAATTTCTGAAAGCTTTTCCCTGACATCCTCCCCAAGTACATCAAGCCCAAGGGAAGCTGCTTCCTTCTGGATTTGCCCATACAGCTTCTTAGCCTGTTCGTAGTCTTTTCCTGTAAAAGCGGCCTCGGCTTCCTGCAACATCGTAAGAAGGTCTTTTTTATCTGTAACATCTTCTGCCAGTTCTTTCTTCGCATCAATATATTGAAAATTATACAGGTTAAGCCCGCCTGCCAATTCAGACGCCTGTTCATATTCTTTTAACGCCTTTGCATAGTTCCCATATTCTGTATATTGGACGCCCTTTTTATCATATTCCCTGATTTCCCTAAGTTTTCGCCTGTCCATTGCCCGTATCACAAAGAATGCAATCAATAAAATAAGCAGCAGCACAAAAAATGCTACAACAGCAAGGATAATCCGCCGCTTCTTTTTCTTTTCCTTCTGCACATCCTCCTGGAAAACTTTCTCAATGGAAAGTACAGCCGCTGTATAACTCCCTATTTTCTGCGAATCCTGTTCCTGTAAGCTTAAAAGCAGCTCCTGCAAGCTGTCTAAAAACTCCTCATTTGTCTTTGCATTTTCACAAGCATCCAGGATTTCCACCTCAGATAGCCGCCCCCAAAGGTTGCTTGTCGCAAAAAGCAGGACAGAGCCTTCTGTAAGCTTTATCTTTCTAGAAATATATGGCCTAACACGCTTTCCTTTCCCTAGATATTCCGTTAAATTATGGATTTCCGATACATCTGGTACAGCTCTGCCATCCTCTTCTAAAAGCTGCTGATATTTTGTCTGCGTTTTGCTTACCAAGGTAAACAAATTTTCATACATCTCATACAGCTTTGTATTGCCGCAGACCCCATACCGCATCCTTGTATAATCTGTTACAAGCAGGGTAATGCTTGCCTTTAATGGATAACGGGTACTGTGGAGGCAAAGCTGCCGGTTTGCATACCGGATATATTCCGCAACACGTTTCAGGGATGGCTTTCGCTCAAATGCAGTTAGGGCAGCTTCTACAGCAAGCTTAGCGCTGTTTTCTGCTGTTTCATTGTCATAGCTTTCCGCTATGGCAATGCACATATAATTTTCAAGCGGAGTGTAGGCAATATATGTTTTTTCAATCCTGTCATTCCCTTTCTCCGATATAAAATTCATCACCAGCTTACTGTTTAACCTTCTCATAAAGCATCCTCAATTAATATGACGGTTGCATTCCCCGCCTTCTTTCTGTTCTTTTGCCTGACGCCAAGAATTATCTGTTGTGCCTTGTCAAAGGGATGTCCTTTTTTTTTCAGGTAAGAAACCATCTCTTTTTCCTGCAGCGCTTCCCAAACTCCTGCAGAAACTATGCCTGCAGTCATCTTTTCACCAAAAGAAGCCTGCCCATCCCTCCCACTTAAAAGTTTGTAATCTTTCCCATTATAGAGAAATACTTGGTTGTTCCCAACTGTATAATAAAACAGCTTCTTGTCCCTTATTGCCAATAAACTTAGCGACAGATTGGGCGTCTTCCCTGTATAAATATATTCCCTGGTTTCTTTTTGTATCTTTACGGCAAGCGCGTCAAAAAAAGTCAAAAAACCTTCACTTCCTATAAAAAATCCTGTATTTTCCCGCTGTGCAAAAAATTCCTGCATACATGCCTCTACTGCAAGCACTGCACATCTTCTTCCATTTATATGGTCAATTGTCCCATCTGCTAACACAGCCAATGCAAAACCATCCTCCCGTGTTGAAAAATAGTTGCTTTGGACCTGACGGCTGCCTATTGTCTGGGCATTCCCTATCCTATATGTATTCTGCACGCTTAACCATTCTCTTTCCAATTAAATACAAACCCATCATTTTCCCCACAAAGCGGGACAAAAATAAAAATACTCTGCCCGATTTTAATACGGTCTCCAGCCTCTAACAAATGAGGCTCAAAAACGGCATCCCAGTTATCCCCATCATCATCCATCACATAAACCAACCCTTGTGCATCCCCTGGAAGGAGCATTGTCCTGTTTTTTTCAGGATCATAGACAATAATGGCATGGTTTCTTAAGCAAACGGTATCATCCCCGATAATCCGTATCTCCATATCACCAGAACGCCCTACAAAATTCTTTTCTGCAATAATCCGGTAATCCCTTCCATGAGAAGGCCCCTCTAAGCAGACAAGCCAGCCTGTTACCGGTTTTAAAACTTCCAAATCATTCAGATAAACTAAATCACTGTACTTTCCTTGTGGATCCTCCTCCAGATTACTGTTTTTCTTAACCGCTACATTACAATAAGGGCATATGCTGCCATGCTTTTTTTCACTAAATAAATGACCATTTTTACAACGAATCAGACCCATTTTGATTCCTCCAGATTTTATTAGGAACTGTAATAAATTGTTTACCGTCCCTTATTGCCTTATCACGATTTTACAGGTATCTGCATAAAGGACATCCTGCTCTGAAAGGCGGTATGGGATTTCCTCTTTCAAACGGTAAATCCTATTTTCTGCCCCTCTTTTCAGCCCTACTGGGCGGCTTCCAGGAGCAGCCTCAAAATACCAGCTCCCACAGACAAGATTACAGATACCATAGAGATATCTGCCTTCTTTGGCTTCCCCATCACTTTCTATAAAAACTTCCCTACCTTCCATCCTTCCTGTCACCATAAGGGAACTTTTACCCTGCAGTAAAATTTCACTTTTTACTTTCCCTTCCCCTGAAATAAGAAGCATCGCCTCAAAAGGCGAATACCGTTTCTTTTTCCAGTACTGAAAAACGGAAACAATAAAAATAGAAAACACAGCCGCTGCAAATAGTGCAGACTGCGCAATCAAAAGGCAGATTACGCTTTTTAACGTTTCCCCTGCCACAGATGGTAACAAACCGCAGGATAAATAATAAATCTGAAACAGCAGGTAAAGAAAAATGCCTGCTAAAATACATCTGCTAACTATCTGGTTCGTTTTCATATCCACTCCTGATTCCAAGGAACTGCGGATACATAACAAAAACAGTTTTTTGCTATGTATTCGTAGTTCCTTAGAAAGGCGTACAATAACTGCACGCCCTCCTAACTGCCTCTGTAAATCCATTCTTTTTCTGCATCCTCTTCCATGTGCCAATAGTATGTAAACCATACTGCAGATACAGATATGGTTTACAACTTACTCAATTACTACGCCGTCAATCCTGTCTTTCTTCTGCTTTAACACCAGGACGAACTCACCGTCTGTCTTTGTAAACTCTTCCTGATAGGAAACTACAAAAGCATGGGAAAATTCATATTTCCTTGGTGCTGTTGCATGCTGGTACTCTACTGTTACCTTTTTGTATGCATCTGCGCTCTCTGGCTTTACCAGTGCCCATACTGCCATACTTTTTGCAGCGTCACGCATGAACAGTTTGTCCGCATCGAAAGAAACCTTCCCACGGATAACAAGCTCTGCTTCAATGTCAGAAGACCTTGCAAAAGAATCCTCTGGAATTTTTGAACTGAAAGAAACATCAATAATCTCTTCGCTCAGTTCCGTTACGTCGGCAATTACGATTTTGTATGCCATGTACATTCCTCCTAACATTTTTACTGGTGCAGTTTAAAAACTGCTCTGCCTCAGGTTACTATATAGATAACAGATAAAAGATTTCCTCTGTTAACCATACACAATGCTTTAATCAGTATTAATCTGGAGTTCCATATTTTCAGAAACACCCGCAAAATTAATCTCAATATTATAGGTGGTATCATTGCAGTCACCTTTTTCAATCCCATCCCCTTCGCGGAGTATTGAATTTACATAATTTGGCGAAAGCTGCCACTCTTTTACCTTACCACCAGATTCAAAAATCCTGTCAATCCTGTCTTTTTTATAATCGCTTGTCAGCGCCCCAATCATACGGTAAAGATAAGTACGTGTTGTTTCGCGGAATATACTTTCAAATCCGCCATTTTTACTTTCATTCATACAGCGGGATTTATATACAGTAATCAGGTTAATGGAATTACCATTTAACTGATTTTTATCCGATGAAAAAACAAACCCATATTTATGTTCATTAATAATATTTTTTGTATCTGCTGTATAACCTGCAATCTCTTTTGGCATCGTTGTCGTAACGTAAAGTGCATTATCCCCCGCTTCAATATCAAAACGCACGCCAGGATATTCTTTTTTTATCTTCCCGCCAAACCTTGCTGTTAAAAAGTTCGGGCACTGGTACGCTGCCACAATTCCCGCAGCCACATAAGCAGCCCCAATATATACGCCATAGATCCAAAATTTCATAAAATCATCGCGATCCGTAGAAAATTCCAGTTTTCCGTCTTCCCTGCGGATTGCCTTAGAACCAAGTACCACACGGGATTTATCACTTGGGATTACCGTAAAATTCGGCAGGCACGGAACTGCATAACGGCTATAATCTGAATTTTCCAATTCCTGCGTATTTTCCATATACTGATCCATTCCATGTGTGGAAAGCTTTAAAAATGTCGTGTCTTCGCTTGCCTCAAATGAAAAGAATACCTGAATCCTATAATCTTTGATTTCATCCAGCAAAAATTGCAAATCTGAAATCGGCGTCGGCATAATCGAAACCCCAGTATAAATATCCCCAGTATAGCCAAACTGCCGCATTGTATCTTCATCCAAATCCATTTCCCTGTCATCGGAATACTCAATATTTGGAACAATCCCAAACCAAACCGTGTTACTATAATCTGATTTGTTATTGACAGTTTCCAGATATTTTTTCAGGTTCTCCAGGTTCTTTTCTTCTAAAATCTCTGACATATCTGCATTTACAATCAAAAGGGACGGGCGCATCATTGGGCTTTTTGGCTGGTATTGGTCAAAAAAAGCCTTGACACTTAGTATTTTTTCAATCAAAAGCTTTGCCGTCCTAATAAAAGACTTCTGCCATAGCGTATTAATCGCGGAATATTTATTGTAAAGCTCTACCTTATCACTAATGTCCATCGCCATTAGCTTATCTGGCATTTTATCAGTAAATGCTGCAACAATTAATTCTTTTGACAACGAAGCCGAAGAAGATTCCGGATCATATTCCTGCCCTACAGATTCATAAAGCGTCTGCATGCTTTCGTTATACTGTTCTTCAATCACAGAAATTGACAAATCTTTATAGCTGATGACTTCCTTTTTTGGGGCGGCCGTTACTGCTACTTCCCCTTTTGATGTATTGGCAAGTTCTGTGCTCTCTTCTTTTGCTGCGCTGCCCTTATCTGTCAAAAGGGCTGCCGGCTGGTCAGATACCTCAAGGGCAATAATCTCTGCATCTTCGATTACGGGGAGAGCTGGGTTAAATTCTGTAATCCCTTTTTCAGATGCCCTCACAGCCGTATCTAAATTATCCTTAATCATCCCCAGCATCAGCGTAAGCTGGGAAGCAGTTTCATTATAGTATTTCTTAGTCTTGTCCAGCTTGGACTTTAGTTTCAAGACAGCATCTTGTTTGGAAGGGGAATCGCTTTCAAACTCTGCATTTTTATTTTCCAGATAAGCAATATCCTTTTTCAGCTTCTTAATTTCTTTTAACGTTTTATGTGGGGCAAGCATCTCTGTCACCTTTTCATAGTTAAAAGAAGCATTCGTTGCCCCTGACGCTTTTTTATTGTCCATAATTGAAATGAACATCTTCAAAAACGTATTATTACGGTCAATTACAATTTTTTTCACCAGCGGCTCCGGTATTCCGGCAGGCTTTGTCAGCTCATATACCATGCCGCGTTCCTGGTCAAAATAACTGTAAATTGTTGGCTGGAATTTCTTTAAAAATTCATCAAAATTATTCACTAAAAGGGCATTGTTGATTTCCGCCACTTTTTCATCTGTCAGGCTTTTGGAATTTTCATCCACATCTGACATAATATTAAACATATTAAAGACTTCCGGGTTTACAACGTCGAACAAAATCGTCCGATTTGTCTGCTCAATTATTCCCATATGGTTCCCTCCGACTTAGGAACAGTAAAGTTCCATATACAAAATCTCTCTGATAACAACTACATATAACTATATTTTCTTTCCATAATTATAATAATTCCAGTCAGTGATTTGAAGAAACCATACCCTGTTTTAACCGACAAACTTCGACATATTACGACACAATTTGACACTTTTTCTGCTTTTTCCCTGTTGTATTTTGCACTATAATGTATTGTAAAAGAATTCGATATATTACTCCGGCGGTTAAATGTCGATGAATTTTACGTAGAATAAATTTTCATCTGCAAGGCGGAAGAATGAGTTGTAGCGAGTGCTACAACGATTGATAACAACGCGGCAGATGGAAATTTAAGCAAGTAAAAACGTCGATATTTAACCGCCGGAGTAATAATAATGGTTGGTTCACCAAATGCCAACAAGAAAATACAAAGGGGATATAGAAAGATGGTTGAACGGTTTGAAAAATATGCTGTCCAGTTAAGGGAACAAAAGTTATTTGAAATGGAAAAAATTTACCAGGAACAATTTACAAGCTTTATCCCTCTTTTCCAAAAACATTTTAATACAACCTGTGAAAACATCATAAAGTTACAGCAAGCCAAAGAATTAGAGGAAATCTCCTACCTGGAATATACCCTTCTTTACAGCAACCTACTCACAAAAAAAGAAACTGCGGAGGTGCGCGTTTATAATAACAGATGGTATCTTGACAGCAGGCAGCACATCGTTGGGCATTTTGATTTTTCTGCGTTATTCACAAAATACCATGAACTTTCAGAAGAACTCATGGCTTACAGAAAGCAATTTGCTGGTGAAGTCAGCGCACAAGAAGTAAAGGCATTCCTGCTTTCCTGTGCAGGCTCCTTTTACAGTTATATTATCTCTGCCTTCCGTTTCTCCATCCTTCCTTGTATTGGTACAGAGCCATTCCTTACTGTACGCAGGGCAGAACGGTTTGAAATAAACGTAGGGGAATATATGTCATACACCGAGGCAATCTATAAAGAAAACAGGCAGCGCAATTCAGAAGAATCCCTTCTCTGGTTTTCCCAGAGGCAAGAATATGAATATGCATTTGAAGATTTTACGAAACTTGATTTTTCAGGAGCTGACCTTTCAGAAATTGATTTAAGATACTCAGATTTACGTTATGCAAAACTAATTGGAACTGATTTCCAAGACTCCATGCTTTTCGGAACAAGGTTCTGCCATGCCGACCTAACGGACGCCGACTTGCGCTATTGCATGATACATGAAGCAGATTTTACTGAGGCAAACCTTACAAATGCAAAATTTATTGCCACGGAAGCTTTTGCCGGGGTACCAGACCATATAAAATGGAAAATTACCGGCTACCAGCCAGTCCGGTTTTGCAATGCCAACCTGACTGGTGCAGATTTCCGCAGGACCCAAATCCGGGATGCAGACTTTACCGGTGCAGTAATGGATAACGCAATTTTTTTAGAACCACAATTACTATATTTTAAACTTTCAGAAAAACAACGGCAATCCATCCAAATTGCCGGCTCAAAAAGCATACAGAAATGAGGGATATAAACATGGACTATTTTTTACTCAGGCAATCTGGCACCATTCAAGTTCCACAGGAGAAAAACCGACAGGCAGGGAAGCCTTCCATCCGTATTATGGAAGATATCTCCTCCCTAGATAAATTTGACTACCTTTCTGCTGAAGCCCTTGTCAGCGACAGAATGAAACTTCTTCTGGAACAATACCTCCTAGAACAGGAATGGCAGCCCTGTGCCTTTGTAGATCCACAAAAAAAGGCAGAGAAAACCTTCTGGTTCCTTCCACCCCTTTCTTATCAGCCAGAACAAGTTACCTATGCCTCCAATGGCTTGCCTTGTGCTGTATTTGTCAAAGAAGAAGATTTTGCAAAAAAATCACCTGGCATCTTTTGCTTGAAAAACCCTAAAGGAAGCCCCTTTGTCATTGTCCACCTGTCCGTTGCAGAAAGCATCCTAAGACGCGGTTACTGTGGTTTGGAGCTACAGCGTATTTAAAGATACTATTGCATTATTATAAATTGTGAAACAGCTCTAGATGCAGCCAATCCAAAGCGGTGTAACTTGATGTGGGAAATATAGGATAACACATTTCCCCATTAAGAAAACCATTATAAAATGGGGCATTCCCAAAGAAAATCCAGATAACGAACGGTAAAAAATAACTTTACCGTCCCCTATCCCCTTCCACACAAATCCAGTCCTCCCCTTCCTTTGTATGGATGCGTACACCAGAAAAACCAGCCTGTTCAAACATCTCCTGGAACTCCTCTGGCGTCGGGTTCAACAAATGGTATCTGGCTACATTTTCCACTGCCTCCTGCCCCAAACCTTCTTTCTGGTAAATCTCTGCAACCAGCAAAAATGTGCCACCTTCTTTTAATACACGGAATACCTCTTTTAAGCTTTCCAATGGATTTGGCCAAAAATAAAAACTTTCCACTGTAATGATTTTATCAAATGCACCATCCTGAAACGGCAGGTTTTCAACGGATGCTTCCAAAACTTCCATTTTGCCATTTTGGATATCTATTTTATTTAGCTCCTGTGTCAGGCTTACAGATACTTTGGAATAATCCACCCCAGTCAAATGCCCAGTCTTTATATAACCTGACATCCGTTTCAGCGTTGCTCCCCCGCCACATCCAATATCTAAAACCTGGTTGTCTTCCTGGAATGTAAGGAATCCAAGCGCCCAGCCTGTCACTGCATAATGGCTTTCATTCATACGTTGGAGCATCTGTACGCCTTCTTCCCCCTGCGGTTTCCCTGGGTTGCCTTTTTTTGTAATTTCTTGCTGTATTTCTTTTTCTTCCTTCATTTCTGACCACCTTCTTTCCAAAACTATAAAACCCATACATTCTCAGAGACATTAAACTGCTATTTTATTATTTCCATTCACGGCTATTTTACACAGCCAATCAGTTCCCGTATATCTGTTACTTTATTTTGTTCCATAAAATCTGTAATCCCTTGTATAATGTCTGTTGTAGCAGTTGGGTTATGAAAATTTGCTGTCCCAACTGCAACCATCGTCGCGCCTGCCATGATAAACTCTAACGCATCCTCTGCCGTACAGATGCCGCCCATACCAAGTATTGGGATTTTAACAGCATTTGCCACCTGATATACCATGCGCACTGCCACCGGTTTTACTGACGGGCCTGACATGCCGCCAGTTTTATTTGCTAGTGCAAATGTCCTCTTGTGGATATCAATTTTCATCCCTGTCAGGGTATTAATCAGGGAAACGGCATCCGCGCCGCCTGCTTCTGCTGCCTTGGCTACTTCCCCAATATCTGTAACATTTGGGCTCAGCTTCATAATAACAGGCTGCTTTGCACTCTGCTTAATTTCATCTGTAATCTTTTCTACAAACTTTGGGTCCTGCCCAAATGCAATGCCGCCTGCCTTTACATTTGGACAGGATATATTAATTTCCAGCAAATCAACTGGTTCGGCTGCAAGCCTTTTTACCACCTCAACGTACTCTTCTGTCGTCCTTCCACAGATATTTACAATAATCCTCGTATCATATTTTTTCAGAAAAGGGATATCCCTTTTTACAAATACGTCTGCTCCTGGATTCTGCAAGCCAATTGCATTCAGCATCCCCCCATATGTTTCACAAATTCTTGGCGTCGGATTTCCCTCCCAAGGAACACTTGAAACACCCTTTGTTGTCACAGCCCCAAGCTTGCTTAAGTCAACAAATTCACTGTATTCTGCGCCGGAGCCAAAGGTTCCAGAAGCCGTTGTAACCGGATTTTTCATAGTAACTCCGGCAAAATTAACCGAAAGGTCCATGCTTTTTTCTCCTTCCATCACTATCTGCTGCTTTACAGTGTTACTATTCATGGCCGTTCTTTGTTCAGAAATTGGCCGCGAATAATAACTTAAAGTTCAATTTCCTGTGCGTCAAACACTGGCCCATCTTTGCAGACACGCTTATTCTTTACATTGCTGTGCCCATCAATCTCCTTCGACCGGCATACACAGCCAAGGCAGGCTCCAATTCCACATGCCATCCTCTCTTCCATCGAAACCTGCGCAGCAATCTTATTTTCTGCCGCATATGCCTTTACGCCGCGCAGCATCGGCAATGGGCCGCAAGCATAGATGACATCTGCTGCCAGATGGTTTTCTATAACTGCATCAATTACCGTCCCCTTTGTCCCTGCGCTGCCGTCATCTGTTGCAATATAAAGGTTGCCATATGGTTCAAATTCTTCTTTTAAAAACAGGTTGTTGTCACGGTAACCAAGGACTATGCTGACTTCTCCTTTCAGGGACTTTGCCAGGGCAAGCATTGGTGGAATCCCTATTCCACCGCCAATTAAAATACTCTTTCCCTCTCTCTTGGAAAAACCATTTCCAAGCGGGCCGACAACCTCTATGATATCCCCTGCCTTTTTCTTTGAAAATTCCTCCGTCCCTTTTCCAGCAACACGGTATACAACACGGAGCAGCCTCTCTTCCCTGTCAATTTCACAAATGCTGATAGGCCGTGGAAGCAGCATGCTTCCATCCTGGCTATACATGGAAATAAACTGTCCTGGAACTGCTGATGCTGCCACATCCCCTGTTTCAGGAAACTCAAGCCACATACTGTAAATCCCTTCTGATAGCATCACTTGGTTTGTTATGATTGCTGTGCCCTTCTTTTTTTCTCTATCCGCCATATCTTTGCTCCATTCCTAGGAACTGCCAATACTTAACATAACGTTAATTTATTGAAAGTTCCTTATTATCTTGCACTATTGATGTCCTCAATCATATCTATGACTGCCTGGCGTGACGCCTCCGCATAATTCCCTTCGCCAAACTTTGCATATTCTTCTTTTTTGTATGCCGCAATAATCCCCCTAGAAGAATTGACAATCGCCCCTAGCCCGTCGTCATTGAAATATAATGCCAAATCTTTTGCAGTTCCGCCCTGCGCCCCATATCCTGGCACAAGGATATAAGTCTTTGGAAGCTGCTTACGCAGTATTTTCCCCATCTCTGGGTAGGTTGCGCCAATTACACAGCCAACATTGCTGTAATCACCCTCCATGCACTCTTCTCCCCATTCGGCAACTTTTCTTCCCACTAATTCATACAAGGGCACTCCATCCACCTTTTGGTCCTGGAACTCCCCACTAGATGGGTTTGATGTTTTAATCAGGACAAAAATCCCCTTGTCCTCTTTTTGACATACCTCTAAAAAAGGCTTTATGCCATCACTTCCTAGATATGGGTTTACTGTTGCAAAATCTTCATCAAAGACAGAATATGATTTGCTTCCAACCGTAACCTTCCCCAAGTGGCCAACAGCATAGGCAGCCGAAGTAGAACCAATATCCCCTCTTTTTACATCAGCGATTACAATCAGCCCTTTTTCTTTACAATAAGCTACCGTTTTTTGGAATGCAGCCAGCCCCGGAATCCCAAACTGCTCGTACATCGCAATCTGCGGCTTCACTGCAGGCACCAAATCACTGACAGAATCTACAATCCCTTTATTAAACTGCCAGATTGCCTCAGCCGCCCCTTCCAACGTCTCTCCAAATTCTTCAAAAGCCGCCTCCTGTATCTGCTTTGGCACATAGCTAAGCATCGGGTCCAGCCCAACGACCACTGGTGCATTTTTCCTGGTAATCTGCTCAATCAGTTTACGAATCATATAATACAATCCTCCTCAATCTTTTTCTAAAAATAATACAATACTTATTGCTTTCTCTGATATACAATTTTCCCATCCACGATTGTGGCATCAATTCTTCCAAACACTTTTTTCCCTGCAAATGGAGTATTCTTCCCCTTTGAGAAAAATTCCTCTGGATTGATTTCATATTCCTCTGTGATATCTGCCACAACGATATCAGCAGCTTTCCCTTCTGCAAGGTCCCCTTTTTCAATTCCCAGCACTTTTGCCGGATTCACGCTCATTTTCTCAATAAGTCCAGAAAGTGAAAGATATCCTGTCCTAACTAACTCTGTATAACCCAGCGCAAATGAATTCTCTATCCCAACAATGCCAAATGGCGCCTGCCTCATAGACTGGTTTTTCTCTTCTTCCCCATGCGGCGCATGGTCCGTTGAAATAATATCCATTACGCCATCGCGCAATGCTTCCTTTAACGCCAGGACATCTTCCCTGCTGCGGAGAGGCGGATTCATTTTAAACCTTCCATGGTCTTCTGTAATTTCATCATCCGCCATAGTAAAATGATGCGGGCAAACCTCACCTGTTACCAAAAGCCCCTGCTCTTTTGCCATTTTTACCAGCACAGCACTGTCGCTTGTAGAACAATGGCAGAGATGAAGCCTGTTCCCTGCTTCCTTTGACAGAAAAATATCCCTTGCGGCAATTACATCTTCCACAGCGTTACTAATTCCTGGAAGCCCAAGTTCCTCCGCCTTTTTCCCCGCATTCATAACGCCATCCCCTGCAAGGCTTTTCTCTTCACAGTGTGCAAAAACCGGAATATTGCATCTTGCGGCTTTATACAGCCCTTCCCTGTAAAGCGCTATATCCATAACCGATTTGCCGTCTTCGCTCAGCGCAACAGCACCAGCCTCCTTCATCCCCTGGATATCTGCAAGTTCCTTCCCCTGCTGCCCAATTGTCACCGCCCCAACCGGCAGGACATGCACCGAAGCAGCCTCTGCACGCTTTAAAAGGTCTTTTACGCGGTCTGGACTGTCAATTGCCGGGTTTGTATTAGGCATTGGGCAGATTGTCGTAACGCCGCCATGCGCGGCTGCCCTCGCCCCCGTTTCAATGGTTTCCTTATATTCAAACCCCGGCTCCCGCAGATGTACATGTAAATCAATCAGCCCAGGCATTACAATCTTTCCGCCGGCATCAATTAAAACTGCATTTTCCGCTGGAAGCCCATTTCCAATTTTCTCTATTTTCCCTTGGCAGATCAGGATGTCACATACCATATCCCTTTTATTTGCAGGGTCAATTAATCGCCCCTGCTTTATTAAAATCCTATCCATATATCTCCTCACTTTACAATCTTTAGGAACTAAACTGCTTAGAAATTAAGTCCTTATAGAAAGAGGGCACCCGCCAGATGCCCCCGAAACATATTAATATAACTCTGCTCTTTCCAAATCATCCAACATCCCTTTATTATGGATGTATTCTGAAAACTCGTCCGCCTCTATCCATTTGAAAGCCCTGGAGTCTTCTGTAAGCGATACGGAATTCTCATCCATGTCTGTCCCGCACAGATACGCCAGCCCAAGGTTACACTCTGAGCCAATCATAAAGGTCCATGTATACAGAATACGGCCAACAACAGTTGTCAGCCCGGACTGCTCCTGGATTATGCGTACCACTGCCGCATCCGGTGACTCGCCAAACTCTGCAACTCCGTCAATAAATTCCCACTGGTAAGGATTTGCAATATTGTCATCATACCATTTTTCAACTGTTAAATATCTATTCCCCCTCTGGACAATCCCCTTTACTAAAATACGATATCTGTTACTTGCCATACACATCCCCCTTGGTATTCCTTAATTTGATTTTGCCGTAATATATTTTTGCGCCGTTAAAAGTTCCGCTGTCAGAACTGCGCCGCCTGCCGCCCCCCGGACAGTATTGTGCGAAAGGCCCACAAACTTCCAATCAAAGGCAGTATCTTCCCTGAGCCGGCCCATTGATACGCCAAATCCTCTTTCATAATCCACATCAAGCGCAACCTGCGGACGGTTGTCCTCCTCAAGATATTGTATAAACTGTTTTGGTGCGCTCGGAAGCCCTAATTCCTGCGGAATCCCTTTAAACTCCTTCCACGCCGCCAGAATCTGTTCCTTATTTGGCTTTTTGCCCTCTTCAAATGTCACAAATACGGCTGCCGTATGGCCATCCAGAACCGGAACGCGGATGCACTGTGTAGTAATTACAGGGCTTTCTGCCTTGACAATCTGCCCATCTTCAACATGTCCCCAAATCCTAAGCGGCTCTTGTTCGCTTTTTTCTTCCTCGCCGCCGATAAATGGGATAATATTATGCTCCATCTCCGGCCAATCTTTAAATGTCTTCCCTGCGCCAGAAATTGCCTGGTATGTGCAGGCAACGACTGTCTTTGGCTCAAACCCAGCCTTTTTTAACGCAGTAAGAGCCGGTGTATAGCTCTGGATGGAACAGTTAGGTTTTACCGCGATAAATCCTCTTGCTGTGCCAAGACGCTTTTTCTGCGCCTCAATTACTTCAAAATGCTCAGGATTTAACTCTGGCACCACCATTGGCACATCTGGCGTCCATCTATGCGCACTGTTATTGGAAACAACAGGCGTCTCCGCCTTTGCATACTCTTCTTCAATCTTTTTGATTTCATCCTTTGTCATATCTACAGCGCTGAAAACAAAATCAACCTTGGAGGAAACCTCGCGTACTTGGCTTACATCCTCCACCACAATCTTTTTTACTGCTTCTGGCATTGGCGTTGCCATTTTCCAACGCCCGCCAATCGCTTCCTCATATGTCTTCCCAGCGCTGCGCGGGCTTGCAGCAATCGCAGCAACCTCAAACCACGGATGGTTTTCTAATAATGAAATAAATCTCTGTCCTACCATTCCGGTACCGCCAAGGATACCTACTTTTAATTTCTTGTCCATATTTCCTCCTTTGAAACATACTTTTACTAATATTACACTATTCCTGCCAGGAAGTCAAAAAAAGCTTTCAAAAATTACCCTTGACACGAAGGGACATACAATGTTCCACTCTTCCGCAGAATACGTCAAAAAAGGGATTCCCTGGGATTTGCATTGGATGATATAAAAAGCATATTAGACTTTTGCATTGGACAGGCAAAAAATGCCGTCACGCCTCTCATTGTTTCCAGGGAAATCTTCTGTGCCTTGTATGTAATATCACAAATTTCCACTGGCGCTATTATACTGGCAAACAAATAGCCGCCTCATTAGTTATGGATTTACAGCCAATCAGAGCAACAGCCATGATATACCCTTGCCGTTTTACATGGTTTATGGTAAAGTAACAAAGGTTACAGTATAGATTGTAAATTGCAGCAACAGAAATGTTACTATACCATAAAGAAAGAAGGGATTTTACTTATGAAATCTACCCCAGTAAAAGGAACAAGGGATTATCTTCCGGAAGAAATGGCAATCCGCAGTTACTTACAGAACATTATTCTGGAAACATATCAGGATGCCGGTTTTTTCCAGATTGCAACCCCGGCAATAGAAGATGCCGTTAACCTGGACAAAAGCGACGGCGGTGAAAACCTAAACTTGATATTTAAAATATTAAAACGAGGGCAGAAATTTTCATCTGCTTTAAATGGCACAGAAATCAGCGAGGCTTCCCTCTCTGATATGGGACTGCGTTATGATTTAACCCTTCCGCTTTCCCGCTATTTTGCCAATAACCGAAACAATCTCCCAACGCCATTTAAAGTAATCCAAATGGACAGGGTGTACCGTGCTGAACGCCCGCAAAAAGGGCGTCTCCGGGAATTTACCCAATGTGATATTGACATCATTGGCAATCCTTCTGCTGATGCTGAAATTGATTTAATCCTTACTACTACAAAGGCATTAAAACGCATTGGGATTTCAGAATTCCAAGTTAAAATCAATGACCGCCGTATTTTAAAAAGTATCTTTGCTTATGCAGGCTTTGAAGAACAAGATTATGAACGCCTTGCCATTATTTTTGACAAACTGGATAAAATTGGGATTGAAGGGATAAAAACAGAACTTACTGAAACTGGTTTTGGCCAAGAAGCAATAGGACGGTTTATTGGCCTGTTTAAAAGCGGAAGTTTAAACCTGGATTCTATTGGGGAAGTCTGTGATGCAGAATATATCTCAAACCTGAAATATATTATTGATACCGTTAATGCTGTTTCCGGCAGTTCTTTCCCAATTGTATTTACTCCGTCACTGGTACGTGGCCAGGGCTATTATACCGGGACTATTTTTGAAATCGAAGCAGCCGGGTATAGCGGAGCCGTTGCCGGAGGCGGACGCTATGACAACCTGATTGGGAAATTTGTCAATGAGGATATCCCTGCGGTTGGCTTTTCCATTGGCTTTGAACGCATTTTTGGCATTTTAATGGAACAGGGATACAAAATCCCAGGCCAGAAAAAGAGAATTGCTGTATTCTATGATGCAGCAGATTATGTACCAGCACTTTCCTATGCGGAAGAACTGCGGAAGGACTATATGGTATCTGTATTTGAACGGCCAAAAAAGCTTGGGAAATTCCTAAACAAACTGGAAACACAAAGCTTTGACGGATTCGTGGTTTATGGGCAGGAAGACGGCATAAAATTATTTTAATCTGCTTTAAAACCACACCCTCCACAACAAAAAACATATCCCTCTTAAGAACCCTTATTGCTTGCAGCGAGGGATAACTTTAAGGAGGATATGTTTTTCAAGTTACTGCTTAAATTCATCCTAACCAACCATCAGTTAATTAGGCAATTACCCTTTATTTCCTCTTGTTTATCTGCAAATTGGATTTTCCCCCCTTTTTCCTGTAAATGGAAATTTATCGTTTTCTGCCAATGTAGCGGCAGACCTTTTGCTTATATTGCAGATACTCATTTCCAAATGTGGCAAGCAGAAACTCCTCTTCCACATTGACAATTTGCAAATGGTACATGATAATGGCGAAAACGGTTAGAATACACAAAATCCAGTTAAAAAACATCAATAATGTACCAATATACAAAAGGTCAAATCCTAGAAAAGCAGGATTACGGCTAATTTGGTAAATACCTTTTGTTACTAACTCTGTTTTATCAGTTTTGGAAACTCCCGCCCGCCAGCTATCACGCATAGTCTGTACTGCGGCAATAAATACAAATGTTCCAACAACGCTTATCGCTGCCCCCATAACCCGAACAGTGACAGAGCCATAGTTTGTCCCAATGAAAATACTAACAAGTCCCGCTACGAAAACAAGGACAGCAGCAACCTTCATTGTGACTTCCACAAATTTCACAAATCCGACTTTGCCCTTTCCAATTTGGTCTGTCTGTATTCCCTGCTTTTTTTGAAGAAACATTTTTATAAAATAGCAGCCATAAAAAGCAATTAAGGATGCTACAGAAATCAGCTTAAATCCCATTACCATTCTCCTTCCAAATCCACGTAATGTCCCTCAAAATATTGAATCCCTGTAAAAAGCAATCTTATCATCCAGATTGCTAAGATATTCCGCCCATTTCTCCTGCTGCCCCAGCACATTTTCCCTGTGCCTTTCAAGCATTTTCAAGCGTTTGATAAATCTTATCCATTCTATATCGCTTTCATCATAACAGCGTCTGCCAGCGTCATTCCGCCTTACCTGGATCAACCAAATGGAAAACACAAGGTTTACACAGGGCACGGAACAGTTAAAGGCAATTGACGGCAAAAGGGGCGAAAATGTTATAAATTCCCTTGAAGACAAAGCGCCTGATTTAGGAAAATTCATTGTTGAGTTTGCTTTTGGCGATATTTACGCAAGGGAAGGACTGACAACAGAAGAACGGGAAATGATTATTTTATTAAATATTCTTTGTTTCCTTTTAAAACAGCTTCCATATTTAAGTAATCTGCAATTTTTACTACCTCCTCCGCTGTAAAAGTATCTCTTTGCATTTTATTAGAAAAACTCTGCTTTGTCATTTCTAAAACATTGGCAAGCTCATTCTGTGTTAAGTTTTTTCCATCTCTTTTAAAATCGTCTATTATTTCTTTTACCGTATTTGCAAACATTAGGTATCAAACCTCCATTTCATATATAATTTGCCCATATAAGTTATAACATATTACCTTATTTATATCAACTATAAGTATATATTATTGTGTACTTTCCCCATAGAGAAGTACATTTTTTTGTGTATTATTAATATTTACAAGGTACATTTTTATATGTACAATAATTCAATAAACAAGCCAAATACCCTGATATAAAGCACCTTGATAATTGAATAGACTTTATACTCTAAGCGTGTATTATGCAGATACTTTATACATCACCAAAAAGGAGTGTGATAAAATGACAGATAATGAATTACTATTAGCCATATCTGATATGATGGACAGGAAGTTAAAACGGATTGAAATTAGAATGAAACGGATTGAGGTGGACTTAATTAAAGAAAAGATTTTACCTTGATTAAATACGCTAGAATCTTGTTATACTTCAACAAAGTAATCCAAGAACACACCCAAAAGCTACAAAACATATCATAACAACAACAGAATAACATATCATCCTTACAGAGTGTGAAGCCTATCCAATTACCAAGGCTTTGCACTTTTTTATTTTAGAAGGGGGTTCGCCAGACAGAGCAAAAGGTATTATTACAAGTGCAAGCAAATTAGGTGTAGCTTAACTAAATAAAGCTTCACCCATGTAACAAAGAAAGGAAGGTAATATATTATGAAGAAAAATAAGTTAATTAAATCCATCAAGAAAACCGGAACTATTGCAACTGTAGGAATTATGTTAGCTGGTGTTTTCTGGATGGGATATACAGTTACTAACCAGAAAACGGATGCACAGGCGGCAACAGAACCAATAAAAACCATACAACAGGAAAAAATCTATCCAGAGCAAAGGGTAATGTGTGGTAATTACTATGACTACTTAGTTATTGAGACTGTGGATGGAAACGAATGGCTGTTGGATGATTCGCCAGGTAGCAAATATATTGAAAATAGCATTGCTGTTTTTGAAGATGGTGAACTAGTGCAAGTTGTATTTGACACAAAAGGCACAAAAACGGTAATGGATGATGAAATTGTGGAGGTTCGGAGCATTGGCAGGCGATGTTTGCGGTAGGATTCACCAATGATAGAATCGGGCAAAGACACGCCTGGATCGCATATCCTAATGCATAAAAAATGAATTTTGGAATGTCATAAATTCTTTTGGAACATTCTCTTAATTCCATCAGCTCAAGTCAAGTACCGAAAACAACAGAGTTCCAGGATAGTTGTTTTCGGTGAGTTTTGGGAGTAAGCGCGCTAATCAGAAGCTGAAAACAAA
>CAJUJR010000030.1 GCA_910586605.1 uncultured Lachnospiraceae bacterium
GGGAAGAGATTTTTTATTTTCTTAAATTCGGCTACAATTGGCTGTGAATAGTAACATGATTGGAGAAATTTTAAACTTTCGCCAGCTTTACACTATATATTAAATCCGATATAATAATGAAAACATAATGGCCGTATAACAATCAGAAGGTGGTGGAATATGGACAAAACAGTAGGGATTGGATATCAGGATTTTGGTGATTTGTTAAAAGAGAATGTATTTTATATTGATAAGACATATTTTATAAAGGAATGGTGGGAAAATAGGGATGTTGTTACATTGATTACCCGTCCGCGCAGGTTTGGAAAGACCTTGACAATGAGCATGTTGGAATATTTTTTTTCAAACAGGTATGCAGGGCAGGGAAGGATTTTTGAAGGGCTTTCTATATGGGGATACGAGGAGTATAGAAAGCTGCAGGGGGGATATCCGGTGCTCAACCTTTCTTTTGCGAATGTGAAAGGCAGTGATTATCAGAATGTGAAGGAGAAAATTTTTCAAATTATAACTAATTTATATTCTGAAAAGTGTTTTTTAAAGGACGAGGGTGTCTTGGATGAAAAGGATAGGGAATATTTTGGACGTATCGCTTTTGATATGAAAAATAGTGATGCAGAGTTGTCAATTTACCAGCTATCAAAATTTTTATACCAATATTATGGGAAAAAAGTTATTATTCTTTTAGATGAATATGATACGCCGATGCAGGAGGCATATATGGGGGGATATTGGGAGGAGCTTGTTGGGCTGCTTCGTGGGCTTTTTCATTCTGCATTTAAGACGAACCCGTATCTGGAGCGTGCTGTCCTGACTGGAATCACCCGGATTAGCAAAGAGTCTATCTTTTCTGATTTGAATAACCTGGAGGTAGTCACAACAACATCAGATAAATATGCAGATGTTTTTGGGTTTACAGAAAAAGAAGTTTTTATGGCAATGGAAGAAATGGGGTTACAGAACCAAAAAAAAGAGGTAAAAGAATGGTATGACGGGTTCAATTTTGGGAAAGAAAAGGATATTTATAATCCATGGTCAATTATTAATTTTTTAAGCAAGGGAAAATTTGCGGCCTATTGGGCAAACAGCAGCAGTAATGGTTTGATTAGTAAAATTATCCGTGAGGGAAGCACTGATATTAAAGAGGATTTTGAACGGCTGTTACAAGGAGAAGCGATAAAAAGTGAAGTTGATGAAGAAATTACGTATTCCCAGCTTGATGACGATGATGAAGCAATATGGAGCCTTCTTCTTGCGGGTGGGTACTTAAAGGTCCTTGGCGTTAGTGGGCAAGAGTATGAGTTGGCATTGAC
The DNA here is from genome assembly GCA_910586605.1 of uncultured Lachnospiraceae bacterium. Classification (GTDB taxonomy): domain Bacteria; phylum Bacillota; class Clostridia; order Lachnospirales; family Lachnospiraceae; genus Butyribacter. The sequence goes on from CAJUJR010000030.1 coordinate 1,311, forward strand.
AAACCATGAAGTGGGCTTAATGTTTGCTAAGATGGCAAAAGGTTGGTTTAAGAAGGGGCATTCAGATTATAATGCTTTTTTAAAAGCGTTGCTTCTTGGGGATTTGAAGGCAATGAATGCATATATGAACCGGGTAGCGTTAAATACATTCAGTTATTTTGATACAGGGAAAAACCCTTCTTTAGCAGAGCCAGAACGTTTTTACCATGGCTTTGTACTTGGGCTGCTTGTAGATTTGGCAGACCGCTATGTGCTTACTTCAAACCGGGAAAGCGGATTTGGAAGGTATGATGTGCTGTTAGAGCCATTCAATAAAGAAGAGGATGGCATTATTATAGAATTTAAAGTCCATGACCCGGGGGATGGGGGAACATTACAAGATACGGTTCAGTCTGCCTTAAAGCAGATTGAGGAGAAGGGGTATGGGCAGGAACTTAAAAAGCGTGGCATTCCGGAAGGGCATATCAGGAAGTATGGGTTCGCCTTTGAGGGAAAGAAGGTATTGATTGGATAATTTCTGCAAAATACAATGTTTTTTCCAAATAGTTCCTAAGTATATAAAATTTTTGTGAACTCTCTCAAATTCCGACAAAAACAGTTAACTCACTTCTTTACTTTTTTGCGTCTAAGTGCTAAAATGGTGAGCAGAATTAAAATATTAAGGAGGAATATATAAAAATGGCTAGAGCGAAACAATCCATGGATGGTAATACAGCCGCAGCTCATGTAGCATACGCCTACACAGAAGTAGCTGGTATCTATCCGATTACACCTTCAAGCCCAATGGCTGACTCAGTTGATATGTGGTCAGCAGCAGGACAGAAGAACATTTTTGACAACACAGTTAAGGTTGTAGAGATGGAGTCTGAGGCAGGCGCTGCCGGTACAGTGCATGGTTCTCTTGCAGCAGGCGCTCTTACTACAACGTTTACGGCATCTCAGGGACTTCTTCTTATGATCCCGAATATGTACAAGATTGCCGGTGAGCAGTTACCTTCCGTGTTCCATGTATCTGCCCGTACGGTATCTACACATGCTTTGAACATCTTTGGTGACCACAGCGATGTTTATGCCTGCCGTCAGACTGGTTTTGCTATGTTGGCAGAGACAAACCCACAGGAAGTTATGGACTTAAGCCCTGTTGCCCATTTGGCAGCACTGGAAGGGAAAGTTCCGTTCATTAACTTCTTTGATGGTTTCCGTACATCCCATGAAATCCAGAAAATTGAAAAGTGGGATTATGAGGATTTAAAGGAAATGTGTCCAATGGATGCGGTTGAGGAATTTCGCCGCCATGCATTGAACCCAGAACATCCAGCAGCTCGCGGCTCCCATGAAAATGGTGATGTATTCTTCCAGCATCGTGAGGCTTGTAACAAAGCATATGATGAACTTCCTGCAGTTGTAGAGAAGTACATGAAGAAGGTCAATGAGAAGTTAGGGACGGATTATGACCTGTTCAATTACTATGGCGCTCCTGATGCAGACCGTGTGATTATCGCTATGGGTTCCATTTGTGACGTGGCAGAAGAAGTAATTGATTATTTAACTACTAAGGGCGAAAAAGTTGGCTTGATTAAGGTTCGCTTATACCGTCCATGGTCTCCGGAAGCAATTTTAAAGGTGATTCCTGAGACTGCTAAGAAGATTGCAGTGCTTGACCGTACAAAAGAGCCGGGTTCCCTGGGTGATCCATTATATCTGGACGTGGCAGCAACTCTCCGTGAAGCTGGCAAAACAGATATTATCCTGACAGGCGGACGTTATGGCCTTGGTTCTAAGGATACCCCTCCTTCCTCTGTATTTGCAGTATACAAGGAACTGGAAAAGGATGATCCGAAGCCTCGTTTCACAATTGGTATTGTGGATGATGTAACAAACTTAAGCCTTCCAGAAGTTAAGCCAGCTCCGATTACTTCTGCACCAGGTACAAAAGAATGCAAGTTCTGGGGACTTGGCGGTGATGGTACGGTAGGCGCTAATAAGAACTCTACGAAGATTATTGGTGATCATACAGATAAATACATCCAGGCATATTTCCAGTATGACTCAAAGAAAACAGGTGGTGTTACAATTTCCCATCTCCGTTTCGGCGATAATCCGATAAAGAGCCCATACTATATTAATCAGGCTGACTTTGTAGCATGCCATAACCCATCTTATGTTGTAAATGGCTTTAAGATGGTTCAGGATGTTAAGCCAGGCGGTGTATTTATGATTAACTGCCAGTGGTCTGACGAAGAATTAGAAACAAAATTAAATGCAGAAGCAAAGAAATATATTGCAGATAACAATATCCAGCTTTATACAATTAATGCAATTGACAAGGCAATCGAAATCGGAATGGGGAAACGTACTAATACAATTCTCCAGTCTGCATTCTTTAAGTTAGCAGATGTAATGCCAATTGACGAAGCTGTTGAATATATGAAGCAGGCAGCTAAGAAGTCTTATTCTAAGAAGGGTGATGCTGTTGTAGAAATGAACTACAAAGCAATTGACGCAGGTGTGGATGCTGTACATAAAGTAGAGATTCCTGCATCTTGGTCAAACCCAGAAGCTGACGCTCCTGCTAAGGAACTGACAGGCCGTCCAGAAGTTGTTAAACTTGTAAAAGACCTTCTTGAGCCGATTTCCAAGATGGACGGTGACAGCCTTCCGGTATCAGCATTTATGGAGAACCCAGATGGGCAGTTCGAGACAGGCGCTTCTGCTTATGAGAAGCGTGGTACTGCTGTAACGGTACCTGTATGGGATCCAGAAAGCTGTGTTCAGTGTAATAACTGTGCATTTGTATGTTCCCATGCTACCATCCGTCCATTCTTGCTGAGCGAGGATGAAGTAAAGGCTGCGCCTTCAAATATTAAGACGGCAGATACAAAGCCTAAAGCTAGTGAATTTAAGTTTGCAATGAGCGTATCCCCACTTGATTGTATGGGATGCGGCGAGTGTATTACTGTCTGCCCGGCAGCAGATAAGGGTGCAATTAAGATGGTTCCACAGGAGTCACAGTCAGCAGAGCAGCCGGTATTTGATTACTTAGTTGCTAATGTTGGCAAGAAGGAAAGCGGATTTGCCGACGATACTCCAAAGGGAAGCCAGTTTAACCAGCCGCTCCTTGAATTCTCAGGAAGCTGTGCAGGTTGTGCAGAGACATCTTATGCCCGCCTGATTACACAGTTGTTTGGTGAGCAGATGTATATTTCCAATGCTACAGGATGTTCTTCTATCTGGGGAAATCCGGCAGCTACATCACCATATACAGTAAATAAGGATTCTAAGAAGGGTCCAGCATGGTCAAACTCCCTCTTTGAGGATAATGCAGAGCATGGTCTTGGTATGCATATTGGGCAGAAGTATCTCCGTGACCAGGCAATTGAAACATTAAAGGAAATTGCAGCATCAGATGAAGCATCTGCTGAGGTAAAGGCTGCAATTGATAAATATATGGAAACAAAGGATGATACCAGAGCAAATGCACCTGCAACAGAAGCCCTGATTGCAGAGCTTGAGAAATGTGGATGCGAAAAATCCAAAGCAGTCCTTGCTAAGAAAGATTATCTTTCTAAGAAGTCTGTATGGATCTTTGGTGGTGACGGATGGGCATATGACATCGGCTTTGGCGGACTTGACCATGTGCTTGCTTCCGGTGAAAATGTAAACGTAATGGTATTTGATACAGAAATGTATTCTAATACAGGTGGACAGGCATCAAAAGCTTCTAATATTGGTGAAGTTTGCCAGTTTGCTGCTGCTGGTAAGGAAATCGGCAAGAAGAGCCTTGCTGAAATCGCTATGAGCTATGGCTATGTATATGTAGCACAGATTGCCCTTGGCGCAAACCCTGCACAGACAGTAAAGGCAATTACAGAGGCTGAGGCATATAACGGACCATCCCTGATTATTGGTTACGCTCCATGCGAGCTTCATGGTATCGCAAAGGGCGGCATGAATCACTGCCAGGATGAAATGAAGAAGGCTGTTAAGGCTGGTTACTGGAACCTCTTCTCCTTCAACCCACAGCTTAAGGCAGAAGGGAAGAATCCATTTACCTTCGCATCTGAGAAGCAGACAGATTTTGGCGGATATCAGGACTTCCTGAACAACGAAGCACGTTATACACGTCTGGTAAAACCATTCCCAGAGCGTGCTGAAAAACTCTTTAAAGAGTCTGAAGAAGCTGCAAAAGCCCGTTATGAGCATTTACAGAAACTGGTTGAGCTTTATAAATAATTACAGTAAATTACTGTTAATAAAACCCCCATTCGGTTTTTTCGGATGGGGGTTGTTTTTCGGTTCAGGCAGTTGTCCGTGCGCGCATCTGCAGAAAACTTAAAAAGCAAAGCAATTCGATTAACAAAATAAAATTTACTTTCCTTGCTAATTTTGGTATAATAGGGTTATCATATATATCATTTTTATAAGAAGGATGATATAAGTAAGAATCATTCGGGGTGCAAACATATTGCTTAAGAAGAATGGGTAAGACAGAAATGGAGGTAATAGGATATGAGAAAAAAATTAGTAGCAGCTTTATTGGCAGTATCATTAACAGCAGGAAGCCTAGGGGCTGTCCCAATGCCAGGAAATACAGAAGTGGTAGCGGAAGCAGCAAAGAAAAAGACGCCTACTGTTAAAAAAATCCGTCAGGCGATTATGAAAAAGTTTGGTAACAATTATCTTGCAGATTTGCTTTTGACAAAAACAGAAATTAAACAGAGGTATGGGATTTCCTCATCCTGGTATTCTGATATTATCGCGGAGGTACCTATGATGAGCGCCCATGTTGATACGCTTATTATTGCAAAAGCAAAAAATAAAACATCCAAGAAAAAGATTAAAAAGAAGCTTACAGATTATAGGGCAAACCTTATTAAGGACACATGCCAGTATCCTATGAATTTATTGAAGATACAGGCATCAAGGGTATATGAAAAAGATAATTATGTGTTCTTTATTATGCTTGGGCAAGTTGACAGCAAAACGGCGGAATCAATGACGGAAGAGCAGATTATAAAGGCATATAAGGCAGAAAACCAGAAGGCAGTTTCTGTAATTAATTCCCTGTTTAAGTAGAAAAAGGAAAGTGTGAAAGATCATTCTATAGAGGCAAAATATGTCTCTATAGAATGATGATTGTTTCACACAGGAAAGCGCCAATGCAGCGTTTTTCAATGCTGTTACTCCGCCGGCCAGAGGCGGCAGAATGGAGATATTTATGGTATTTAGTAGTTTGCTGTTTTTGTTCCGTTTTCTGCCATGTGTTTTCATCCTTTATTTTATAACGCCTTCTTGTATGAAAAATACATGGAAAAACCTGGTTTTATTTTTGGTAAGCCTTGTATTTTATGCATGGGGGGAGCCAATTTATATTGTCCTAATGCTATTTTCAACAGTTGTGGATTATATTAATGGAGGGCTGGCAGGATATTTTATCCAAAGGGAAAACAAAAAGGCTGCAAAGGTTTTTGTGTTATTATCGGTGATAATAAATTTATCGCTTCTTGGAGTATTTAAATATACAGGGTTTATTACTGACATCTGGAACCAGGTGACGGGAATGGATATTAGGGTAAAAGAGCTTGCGTTGCCTATAGGCATTTCTTTTTATACCTTCCAGACAATGTCCTATACAATTGATGTTTATCGGAAAGACGCCAAACCGGAAAGGAATATTATTAATTTTGGCGCTTATGTTTCGATGTTTCCACAGCTTATTGCTGGGCCGGTGGTAAGGTTTAAAGAAATTTCTGTTTATTTGCGTGAAAGGAAAGGTTCCATTGAAAAGCTGTCATATGGCGTTCTTAGATTTGTGACAGGGCTTGGCAAAAAAGTGATTTTTGCGAATCAGGCGGGGGAAATTTTTAAGACAGTGACAGCATATTCAGGGGAAAACCTTACGACTGTGTCTGCATGGTTTGGTATGCTGATGTTTGCGCTACAGATTTATTTTGATTTCTCCGGGTATTCTGATATGGCAATTGGGCTTATGGCAATTTTTGGGTTTGATATTCCCGAAAATTTTGATTACCCATATATGTCTAAAAGCATTACGGAATTTTGGCGCAGATGGCACATATCGCTGGGTACATGGTTTAAAGAGTATGTATATATACCATTAGGCGGAAGCAAAAAGAGCATGGCAAGGACTTTTATTAATATATTTACAGTATGGTTCCTGACAGGTTTATGGCATGGAGCTAGCTGGAATTTTATAGCCTGGGGCATTTATTTCTGCCTTTTTCTTGTGCTGGAAAAGCTGGGGCTTCTGAAAATCCTGGACAGGCTTCCGGCTTTGGTAAGCCGTGTCTATGCACTAACAATTATATATTTTGGCTGGCTTTTGTTTGCATGGGAAGATATCGCACACCACAGGGTTTTTATAAAGGCAATGACTGGAAGTGCTGGCGCAGGGTTTGTCAATAATAACACGATGTACTTGGTTGTAAGCAATGCTGTCCTTTTAGCCCTGCTTATTATTGGAAGTACGAATATCCCGGCGAAGCTGGGGACATGGGTGTGTTTAAAAAATGAAGTTCTTGCTGTTATTTTGAAAACATTGTTTATTGTTGGGGTATTTTTAGTATCGGTCGCTTATCTGGTAAATGGTACGTATAATCCGTTTTTATATTTCAGGTTTTAAGTAATGCTCTACGTCCGTTTCTGAAAAAAGAGTGGCTGTGGGTAATAATTGATTTAAAGGAAATAAGAATGTGCAGGAGAGGAATGGTTATGAAGCGTTTTTTTCGGTTAGTACCGTCATTGGTATTTTTTGCCATGATTTTGGCGATAATGGCTGTAGGGATAGTTCAAAAGGATAAAACGTATTCTTCTGCAGAAAACAGGATGCTGCAGGAATTTCCTAAGCTTTCAGTTAAAAGGCTTCTGAATGGGAAGTTCCAGAAAAAATATGAAACATATCTTAGCGACCAGTTTCCACAAAGGGATTTATGGGTGAAATTCCAGACAACCGCAGAAAGGGTATTTGGCAAAAAAGAGTCAAATGGCGTATATTTTGGAAAAGATGGATTTCTTTTAGAAAAATATACGAAAGAAGAGTTCGATAAAAAACTTGTAAATAAAAATGTCCGAGCTCTTGGAAAATTTGTAAAACGGGCTTCTAAGTCGGCAGAGGTTAAGGTTATGATGGTTCCATCGAAAACATATACACTTGATAATTATCTGCCGGCTTTTGCAGAAACATATGATGAAGCTATTTTTTACAATCAATTGGAAAAGGAGCTTCCGGAATCCGTGCTGGTACCTGTCTGTGATATGATGCAGAATCATAAGAAAGAATATATTTATTACAAAACAGACCATCACTGGACGACTTTTGGCGCCTGGTATGGATATGTATCTTATTTGGAATCTTGTAAAAAGGATGGTAAAATTGCAGAACCTAAGAAAGACTTAGAAGAGGTTTCAGATAATTTCCTTGGTACAACTTATTCTAAGGTAAATATATATTCCCAAAAAGATAAAATCTATATTTATGAGCCAAAACATGAGATGAAGGTTGTATATAACCTTGGGGAAAAGACCGGGAAAACCTTTTATGAGAAAAAATACTTAAAGAAGAAAGATAAATACAGCGTGTTTTTTGGTGGTAACCAGGCGGTTCTTGAGATATCCGGAGGCGCTAAGAAGGAAGAAACATTGCTGGTTATTAAAGATTCTTTTGCAAATTGTATGATTCCATTTCTTGCAGAGGATTATGGGAAAGTGGTTGTAGCAGATATGCGCCATCTTAATATAGGCATGTCTATGCTTTTAAGAAAATTCAGGCCAACAAAGGTTCTTGTCCTTTATAATACCATACAGTTTATGCAGGATAAAGAATTTGCAATAAAGCCATAATGGTAATACTAAGGTGGTTAAAATTCGTTCGATATTTAACCGCCTTAGTAATATATTCAGAAGGCGAATAGTTTCTTAAAAGAGGGAGTGTTTAAGGAGGCAAACACACCTTAACTTTGTGTTTTTTTAAAGCAGGGCAGTTGTGCTTTTATATACCCTGCCCAAAATGCATGGTTGGAAATAAGCTTATCTGTAAGTTCATAAAAGGAAAGTTTGTCTTTATATTGATGGCAGAACAGGGGGTATTGGTTTTCGGGTGTTTTTTGTTTTGCTTTTTTTGTTGGGCAGAGATTTGGAAGGAAGGTGCCTTCTTTTTTTATGTAGCAGGTTGCAGCAGTCGCTTTTTTCCGGTATTCCTGGTCAACGAATTCTGCAACGCTTTTGTGGACTGCGGTATCTTCGGCTGGGAGATAATAGTAGTTTTTATAATCAGGGAAAAAGAATTTTAATGTACCGCAATAGAGCGGAAAAGTAAAGGAAGCAATTTTATCCCGGAATGCCAGGGTTGCTTCCGGAAGCAGGTTTACAGCATCTATTTCAACAGAAGATGGATGCGGATAGCAGGCAGTTATGGATATATTTTTTGGGACAGCTTCAGGAAGGGAAAGGGTTACAAAAAGCTGTCCGTTTTCCTGCCTGATTTTAATTGTTTTTAATGTTTCATTGCAAATAAGTCGGTTTGTTTTTTCTTCTGATAGGTATTCTTCATAAGTTAATAGGCTGCAAAGATTTAACATCATTTCAATGTCGTTATGGTTGTGGAGGAGCAGTACCTGTTCGAGTTTTTCTGCATTTTTAGGAGATAGTATTTTTTGCTGCATATATTCTGAATAGACAGATATTAAGTCGGCTCCAGAAAAGATATCGGTACGTTTGAGGCCGAGATAACATTCCAAATCAGCCTGTTTGCATTTTTCCAGGGAAAGGGCATGGCGGAGAGGGCGGATTTTTTTGAGCAGGTCAATTGAATGGCTGCCGCTTTTATCCTCTAAAAGTCTATTGCATTGCGCAGAAGGGAAAATACAGTGGCGTGTGCATTTTTTCAGGAGATATGGGATATCAAAAGTTTGTCCGTTAAAATGATAGAGGAATTCAATATCTGATAATGCATCCAAGAAACTTTGGATGATTTTTTTTTCACTTTGGTAGTTGTCTGCAAACCATTGGCAGAGCGTCCATTGCTGCCGGGAGGCATCAAAACGCAATAATCCAATCAGGTAAAGGGAAGAGGCATTTGGGGACAAGCCTGTCGTCTCAATATCAAAAAATGCAGTCTTATCCTGGGGATGTAAAAAAGTATATGGATAAATGGGGCTTGAAATGGTACTGTATATTGTTTTCATATCGTTCTTCCTTTGCAAAAAGTTAAATATTAAGAGGTAGTAAATCTGCTTCTTGTTGGCGCTTGCCGCTTCCATTATATGTACTAGTATCATTATATCATAAATTTTTATAGAGTTGCGCCAAAAGTTGCAATAGGCTATAATATAAAACTATGGATGGTTTTGCCTAAAAGTGTAGGGAAGCCATGGATTATACTGTGTTATATCAGTTTAGAAGGGAAGGATTGCATGGAGAACTTGTTTCGTTCTGATGCAGCGTACGAAAAGTGGGACAGGAAAAATAAAAACAAGGGAACGGCAAATTATTTTGAAGGGGAAGAGAAGGAAGAAAGTTATTTAAAGGATCTAAAGGGCAGGATACAAAATAATTTAAGCGGCGTATTACGCCTGGTTACGACAGCGCTTCTTGTGCTTATCCAGTTTTTGTTGGTGCTGTATCTGCCATTTTTGCTGCAGGCATATACGGTGTACTTTTATTTTGTACTGGAAATCTGTTCAGTTATTGCGATTGTTACGCTTGTAAATAAAAACCAGAGCCCGTCGTTTCGGATTGCATGGATTTCAATAGTAATGCTGCTGCCTGTTTCTGGATTTATTTTATTTTACCTATGGGGAATGGAAAGTAAAAAGAAGAGGAAGTTAGACCAGCATATCCTACGCCAGATATCTTATGGACAGAAATTCCTTGTACAGGATAAGGAACTTTATGAGGAATATATCGAAGAGCATCCGGTTGCGGGAAGAATGGTTAAGTATATGGTCAATGAGGGGTTTACGTTGACTGGGCAGAATAAGGTTAAGTTTTATCCTATGGGGGAGGATGCTTTTGAAGATATCTTTTTGGCGTTGGAAAAAGCGGAGCATTTTATATTTATTGATTTTTTTATTGTGGCAGAAGGCGCGCTTTGGGATAAAATCCATGAGATTTTAAAAAGAAAGCTTTCCCAGGGGGTGGAAATTAAGTTTTTATATGATGATTTTGGGGCGGCGGTACGTACTAGGAAATTTTTCCAGCAGATTTTGGAACATGAAGGGATGGAAGTGCGGATTTTTAACCCGGTGCATAAGTATACAGGCGAGCTTTATATGAATTACCGTTCGCATCAGAAAATTGTTGTAGTAGATGGGGAAGTTGGTTTTACTGGAGGCTTTAACCTTGCAGATGAATATGCAAACCTGATTGAGCGTTTTGGCGTCTGGAAAGATACAGGCGTCCGGATTATTGGGGAAGCTGTCTGGGGGCTTACAGTGGTTTTTTTACAGATGTGGGAAGCCTGTGGGGAGGATGGCAGGCATGTGGATTATCTGAAATACAAAAAGATTCCGGCTGTCCAAGGGGATACGTATTGCCAGGTGATTTCAGACGGGCCTGCCAACAATCCGGTGAACCCAATTGAAAGCGTTTATAACCAGATGATTACTTTTTCAGATGAGTACCTGTATATTACAACGCCATACCTGATTATTGAGGATTATATGAAGCAGAGCCTGATTGAGGCGTCCCACCGTGGGGTAGATGTGAGGATTGTAACTCCAAATATACCGGATAAAAAGAATGCTAAGCTTTTAACGAATTATAACTATGGCATCCTTTTACGGGAAGGAGTCCGTATTTACGAATATACGCCAGGGTTTATCCATGCAAAGCAGATTGTAACGGAAAATGCAGCGATTGTTGGAACAATTAATATGGACTACAGAAGTTTTTACCTGCATTATGAAAATGGCGTCTGGATGTCAGGGAAAAGAATCCAGGAAATGGTCCGGAAGGATTTTGAAGAGCTTTTTGCAACAGGGAATGAAATCAGTTATGAAGAGTGGGAGAACCGGCCGCTCCGCTGGAAAGCTGTCCAGCCGATTTTAAATTTGTTTTCTACCTTGTTTTAAGGTAGGTTAGCCTTTTATAAAAAATAATTTATAAAAACGCTCTAGATGCTTATAATTGGAGGATGAAAATGACATATACAAACGTATGTAAACACTGCCATAAGGTTTTCCGCTCGAAAATCAGGACGCTTTGCTGTAAGGAATGCAGAAGCGTGGATGACAGCCAGTTAGATGACATAGTACAGTATCTGAAACAATATCCTAACAGCAATGCGCTTCAGATTTCCGAAGAGCTGGGAATCCATCCGTATGAGATTTTAAAGTTTATGGAGGAAGGATGGCTGGGCACAGTAAATGGTGTTTTCAGCCGCCTTCCGGATAATGATTAGTTTTTATGATGGAGGGAAAAGATGATACGCTTTATCAGGGGAACTTTGGTTTCTGTTGGGGAAAATGAAGTTGTGCTTGAAAACCATGGGATTGGCTACCGGATTATTGTCCCGGTATCTGTAGTGGAAACAGTTGCAGGGGAAAATTCTGAAATCCTGCTGCATACATATTTGAATGTGCGGGAAGATGCAATGCAGCTTTTTGGTTTCTTGGCAGAAGAGGATTTGAAAGTCTTTCAGCTATTGATTACGGTAAATGGCGTTGGACCAAAGGCAGCGCTCGGGATTTTAGGGGTATTGGGCGCTTATGAACTCCGGTTTGCTGTGATTGCCGGGGATGCAAAGGCAATTGCCAAAGCGCCGGGGATTGGGGTGAAAACGGCCAGTAAGGTGATATTAGAGTTAAAGGATAAATTTGAGGCAGAAGAACTTCTTACAGAGGGTTTTGAGGCAGAGGAGGGACAGGCATTCGCTGGGACAGGCGCAGCAAAAGGGATTGTACAGGATGCGATTGAAGCCCTGACAGCCCTTGGTTATGCGAAAACAGATGCAGCAAGGGCTGTCCGCAGTGTGGCGGCCACAGAGGATATGACAGTGGAGGAGTTGTTAAAACAGAGTTTAAAAGAACTGTAATAATGAGGTTAAATGCATGGCGAAAAGAATGATTACAACGGAATTTACAAAAGAAGATGAAAAAATAGAAACAAGCCTCCGTCCACAGTATTTAAAGGAGTATATTGGGCAGGAACAGACAAAGCGGAATTTAAAGGTCTATATTGAAGCGGCAAAGCAGCGGGGGGAACCGTTAGACCATGTGCTTTTGTATGGACCGCCAGGGCTTGGGAAGACAACTTTGGCAGGGATTATTGCCAATGAAATGGGTGTTGATTTAAAAGTAACGGCAGGGCCTGCAATTGAAAAACCTGGGGAGATGGCTGCCATTTTAAATAATTTAAAGGATGGGGATGTCCTTTTTGTAGATGAAATCCACCGCCTTCCAAGGCCGGTAGAGGAAGTGCTTTATCCGGCGATGGAGGATTATGTAATAGATGTTGTGATTGGGAAAGGGACGGCAGCACGTTCTATCCGCTTTGATCTGCCAAAGTTTACTCTGGTAGGTGCGACGACAAGGGCGGGTATGCTTTCGGCGCCGCTCCGGGATAGGTTTGGCGTAGTCAGCCGTTTGGAGTTTTATACGCCGAAAGAGCTTTGTGAAATCATAACGCATTCTGCAGCGCTTTTGGATGTAAAGATTGACACAGAAGGGGCTTTGGAACTTGCGCGCCGCTCCAGGGGGACGCCCCGGCTGGCAAACCGCTTCTTAAAGCGTGTCCGTGATTTTGCACAGATAAAATACGATGGTGAAATCACGAAAGAAGTGGCAGATTTTGCACTAGATTTACTAGAGGTGGATAAGCTGGGGCTGGACCGCATGGACCGCACAATTATACTGACGATGCTGAATCAGTTTGGCGGCGGGCCGGTAGGCCTGGAAACGCTTGCAGCAGCAATTGGTGAAGATGCAGGGACATTAGAGGATGTTTATGAGCCGTATCTTGTGCAGAACGGGCTTTTAGTCAGGACGCCGCGGGGGCGGGCGGCGTCTGACGCGGCTTACCTGCATTTTGGGTTAACGAAGACGTCATAGAAAGGGAGAAAAAAATGGCACAGGGTAAAAGTGAGAGTGAAGTGCTGCTATAGTTGATAGAGGAGCATTTTACAAAGTGTTTCCGCACGTTTGAACCAGGTATGGTTTTCTATGGCAAGGCGGTAGCCGTTTTGGGCGATATGCTCCATTTTTTCTGGCTCGTTTAGAAGGCTTTTGACTTTTTCCGGCATGTGACCTATTTCTTCTAAATCGTAGAAAATAACATTTTTCTTATCAGACAGGATTTCATCCAGATAACGGCTGTGGTCTGTGATGCAGATGCTGCCATTTGCCATTGCATTAAAAACCCGGTCATGGGCGCCGTCTTTAAACCAGGGCATAACGTTGAGGGAAAGCTTTGCATCGGAAATCCGTTTTAAGCAGCTTAAAGAGGGCTTATTCCCTTCATAGGTAAGGTTTTCAGGGTGTTTGCAAGTTAGTTTTTCCCAGCCAAATCCAACGCAGTGTACATGGACTCCGGCATCTGCCAATGCCTGGACTGCTTTTTCGCGGAAGTAAAAACGGAGATAAGTATCAATAAATATCATATTTGGAATCGTTTCTGCTAGTTCTTCCCTGCTGATTTCAGGAAATTCCCTTTTTAAATGTTTTTCAATAACCGTTTCATTTGGGAGTTTAGGGTTTTGGATTAATTCTTCAATAATGGAGCGGTAGAACACAGCATATTCTTCCCCAAGGCGGTCAATATGGCAGTCGAAGGTTTCTTTTGGCGTAAAGTTCCCAGTAAAGACGACATCATATTTCCGATTGGAAAGAGGGAGATAGTTGCCATCTGGGAAGAGGGAGGTGCCGCCAAGCGGGAGAAAATAATTTCCGGGAATATCTGGGTAATATTGTTTCATATACTGCAAATGGAAGCGGTCAATTGATATCTCATAAAAGTTTTTCCGCTTGGTTTTCAATAAATCTGGGTAATAAAAAGGATGGTCTACGGCAATGTTGACGCAGGGGATTTCCCTTTTTTCCCAGAAAGACTGCCCATTTCCGTCATAGAGGGCAGGTTCAAAGTGGATGCCTTCAAAGTTGAAGGTAACAAGGATGCTATCAGAAAAGCCGGCAAAACGTGCGAGTGCTTCACTGTTTTCTTCTTCTGCCTGCTGGTCGTATAGAAAGGTCCTAAAGCCAAGCATTTGGAAGCCTTTTGCAAGCTGCCTGGAAAAGTAATCAAGTGTTTCTGTCCCTCCAACCATTAAAATAATTTTTTTCCGCATGGTGCTATATCTCCTTTTCTGAAATTAGTGTGCAGGCTGTTCTATGTAATATAAGTAAAACAAAAGCTGCCGGATTCACAAATAATGTTTGAATAGCCACGAATACTAAGGCAATGTAATTTACAGCCTAATCTTGCTTATTGCAAATAAATAGGTTACAATTAAATATAGTACAATTCATGAAAAATGAAAAGAGGGGGAATGAAAAATTGAAGTTTACGAAAATGCATGGATGTGGAAATGATTATATTTATGTAAATTGTATGGAAAAGATAATAGAAAATCCTGCAAAAACAGCAATCCAGGTAAGCGACAGGCATTTTGGGATTGGCTCAGACGGCTTGATTTTAATTTGCCCGTCTGATATAGCAGATTTCAGGATGGAGATGTATAATGCAGATGGTTCTGAGGGAAAGATGTGCGGGAACGGGGTGCGCTGTATTGCAAAATATGTATATGAATATGGCTTAACAAAGAAACAGCAGATTTCGGTTGAAACAAAAGCAGGCATTAAAGAGCTGGATCTGACAGTACAAGATGGGAAAGTCGTACTTGTAAAGGTTAATATGGGGAAGGCTGTATTTACTGCATCGGAAATCCCAGTGGAGGCAGATATAGATACATTGATTGGCTATGCAGTTAACGTAGCTGGCAAGGAGTATCATATTACCTGTGTTTCGATGGGAAATCCCCATGCGGTTACTTTTGTGGAAGATACAAAAATCCTTCCCTTGGAGAAAATAGGACCAGAGTTTGAACACCATAAAATGTTCCCGGACCGGGTGAATACAGAATTTGTCCAGGTGTTAAACAGGAAAGAAGTCAGTATGCGCGTCTGGGAAAGAGGCTCCGGGGAGACGCTTGCCTGTGGGACAGGTGCTTGTGCTGTAGCCGCAGCCTGCGTGGAAAATGGGAAAACAGAACGTGAGATTACAGTTCATCTTTTAGGGGGCGACCTTTTGCTGCGTTATGAGGAAGATGGCACAGTCTGGATGACAGGGCCTGCGGCGATTATTTGTGATGGAGAGATAGATATAAAGTAAATAGTAACAGTTTGTTAAATGTGAAGGAACTGTTGGCTATAGGCAGTTATTAGGGAAATGAGGTTAGCAGAATATGAAATTAACAGATTTACTGGAAGGAATGGACTATCAGTGCATTCAAGGGGAAATTGACAGGGAAATCACAACGCTTGTATATGATTCCCGAAAGGCAGAAAAAGGTTCTGTATTTGTCTGTATATCAGGTGCGGTGCGGGATGGGCACGATTTTGCACAGGAGGTTGTGGAAAAGGGAGTTAGCGTCCTTTTTGTAGAGAAGGGGGTAAAGGTTTCTGGAGAGGTAACTATAATTCTGGTAAAGGATACCAGGACAGCGCTTGCATATGCTTCTGCGGCATATTTTGGGCATCCGGCAAAGGAACTGGCAACGATTGGGATTACAGGGACAAAGGGGAAGACAACGGCAACTTATATGGTGCGTTCTATATTGGAACATTCTGGTTTTAAGACGGGGTTGATTGGGACAATTGAAACAATAATTGGGGAAGAAACAATTCCATCGGCAAATACGACGCCTGAGTCATATGTTGTACAGGAAACATTTCGGAAAATGGCGGATGCCGGCTGTAAATGTGTGGTAATGGAAGTGTCTTCCCAAGGGCTGATGCTAAGCCGTGTAGGCGGTTTTGTCTTTGATTATGGGATTTTTACAAACCTGGAGCCAGACCATATCGGGCCAAACGAACATAAGGACCTGGAGGATTATATCTATTGTAAAAGCCTGTTGTTTCAGCAGTGTAAGCATGGGATTTTTAATGCGGATGACAGCCATCTTGGACAGATTTTAAAAGGGCATACATGTAGTGTGGAAACATATGGGTTTTCAGAAGAAGCGGATTTAAGGGCTTCCAAGGTACATTTGGCGGATAAGGGCGGAAGCCTTGGTGTATCCTATCATTTAAGCGGTCTGATTGATGCAGAAGTAGAAATTGATATCCCGGGAAAATTCAGCGTATATAATTCGATGGCAGCAATTGCAATCTGCCGCCATTTTGGGGTGAAGAAAGAAACAATCCTTTCTTCCCTTACTGATGTCAGGGTAAAGGGAAGGGTGGAGATTTTGCCGGTTTCTTCTGCGTTTACGCTTATGATTGACTATGCGCACAATGCAATGAGCTTAAACAGTTTATTAACGACTTTAAAAGAATACCATCCAAAACGCCTTGTCTGCTTGTTTGGGTGCGGCGGAAACCGTTCCAGGAACCGCCGTTTTGAAATGGGGGAGGTATCTTCTTCCCTTGCAGACCTTACAATTGTAACTTCGGATAATCCGAGGAAGGAAGAGCCGGAGACGATTATTGAAGATATTGTAACTGGTGTAAAAAGGGCGGATGGAGATTATATTACGATTATCGACAGACGGGAGGCAATCCGTTATGCAATTGAACATGCAAAAGAGGGGGATGTGATTGTCCTGGCAGGAAAGGGGCATGAGGATTACCAGGAGATTGATGGGAAAAAATACCATATGGATGAGCGGGAAATTGTTGCAGATGTCGTAAAGGATGGAAATTTCTTACAGAAGTAGAAGACATGGAAAGCTTTACAGATGGAAAGTTACAGGAAGCGGCATGTCATTGCATAATGAGGAAATAAATATATGTTATTTGCAGAAGTAATTGTTGATATATCGGCTAAAAGCCTTGACCGTCCGTTTCAGTACATTGTACCGGAAACGATGCAGGAACAGGCAGTTATTGGGGCACCTGTGCTGATTCCATTTGGAAGGGGCAACCGTGAAATCAAGGGGTTTATTACGGGATTGTCTGATACGCCTCAATATGACGTTAGCAGGACAAAATCTATTATAAAAGTTGAAAAGCAGGGAGTGGTTGCAGAATCACACCTGCTTTCGCTGGCTTATTGGATGAAAGAAAACTACGGGGCGACCATGAATGACGCGATTAAAGCAGTTATGCCGGTCCGCCGGGAAATTAAAGAGAGGGTGGAACGGCGGATTTTTTCTCTGCTAACAGAAGGAGAACTACTAGAAAAGCGCGATGGGTTTGAAAAAAAGCATAATACGGCAAGGGTGCGGCTTTTAGATGGGCTGCTTGCTTCAAACCTTCCCTGGGAGGAGGGGTTTTCTTATGAAGATGCTGTGAAAAGTTTAGGCGTGCCTGCCAGTGTAATAAAGGGGTTGGAACAGCTTGGGGTTTTACAGATTTCTACAAAGCGGCTGTACCGGAACCCCCTTGGGAAAATGGGGGCGCAGGATGACAGGAGAATACTGAATGCAGGGCAGCAGGCCATCGTTGATGCCTTCCAAAGGGATTATGACAATGGAATCCATAAAAATTACCTGATTTATGGGGTGACAGGAAGCGGCAAAACGGAAGTTTATATGAATTTAATTGAGCATGTTTTGAGTAAGGGGCAGCAGGCAATTATGCTGATCCCGGAAATTGCATTGACATTCCAGACAGTAAACCGATTCTATGGCCGGTTTGGGGAAAAGGTCTCGGTTCTGCATTCCAGGCTTTCGGCAGGGGAACGGTTTGATCAGTACCAGCGTGCAAAAAATGGGGATATACAGATTATGGTCGGCCCAAGGTCTGCGTTGTTTGCTCCTTTTTCCAAACTTGGGCTGATTGTAATTGACGAAGAGCATGAGACAAGCTACCAGAGTGATTCTATGCCGAAATACCATGCAAGGGAGGTTGCCATGAAGAGGGCAGAAATGCTTTCTGCCAGTGTGGTTGCAGGCTCTGCAACACCTTCCCTGGAAGCATATTATTATTGCGAGGCAGGGAAGTTTGAACTATTTACATTAAAAGAGCGTGCCGGGAATGCTTCTTTGCCCTCTGTACAGATTGTGGATTTAAGGGAAGAACTTAATGCAAAAAATTATTCCGTGTTTAGCCGCCTTTTGCAGGAAAAAATAGAAAACTGCCTACAAAAAAATGAGCAGGTTATGTTATTTATCAATAGGAGGGGCTATGCAGGCTTTGTGTCTTGCCGCCAATGCGGCGAAGCAATCCGTTGTGAAAGCTGTTCTGTCTCATTAAAGCCCCATGAGCACCATGGAAAAGTAAGCCTGTTAAAATGCCATTACTGTGGGGCACAGAAACCAATGCCGGCTGTCTGCCCTGCATGCGGTTCAAAGTATATTGGGACGTTTGGGCTTGGGACACAACAGGTTGAAGATATGGTGAAAAAACGTTTCCCAAAAGCAAGGGTGCTGCGTATGGACGCCGATACGACCTCTGGTAAAGAAGGGCACAGCCGTATCCTTCAGGCTTTTGCAAAAAAGGAGGCGGATATATTAGTAGGGACGCAGATGATTGTAAAAGGGCATGATTTCCCAGAGGTAACGCTGGTTGGCGTATTGGCGGCAGATTTGTCTTTAAATGCAGGTGATTACCGGGCGGCAGAGCGTACCTTTGAACTTTTAGCGCAGGCAGCGGGAAGGGCAGGAAGGGCAGATAAGCCTGGAACTGTGGTGTTCCAGACATACCAGCCAGGCCACTACAGCATTACCTGTGCTGCGGCCGGTGACTATGAAAGTTTTTACCGGCAGGAAATAGCAGTCAGACAGATGTTGCATTATCCGCCGATTTCAAATATACTAGAGATATTGGTGTTTTCAAAGGAGCAGAAAAAAGCAGTGTTTCTTTCTGAACAGATACATAAGCAAATCGGGCCGGAAGAGGGAATTGTAATTCTGGGACCGGGCGATGCGGCGCTTGCAAAACTCAGGGATTTTTACCGAAGGGTAATTTATGTAAAATCAGTGCAGTATCGGAAGCTTTGTAAGATAAAAGACTATATTGAGGAGTTTATGGGGGGACAGGAAGAATACAGGGACTGTATGGTTACATTCCGGTTTAATTAAAAAGTTAAAATGAAGAAAGGCAAGGCAGGCTTATGCCTGCGGGAATGGAGGAAATATGGCACTTAGGACAATTCGGACAATGGGAGATGAAATTTTAAAAAAAAGCTGTAGGGATGTGGTAGAGATGAAGCCACGCCTGCTTCAGCTTGTAGATGATATGCTGGAGACAATGTATGAGGCTCAGGGAGTTGGGCTGGCAGCCCCACAGGTAGGCGTATTGCGTAAAATTGTTGTGATTGATGTCAGTGAAGAGGGGGACAGCCCGCTTGTATTAATAAATCCGGAACTTTTAGAGGTTTCCGGGGAACAGAAAGGGCAGGAGGCATGTCTTAGCGTCCCAAATAAAGCAGGGGTTGTAACAAGGGCTAATTATGCAAAGGTAAGGGCTTTTAATGAAGATATGGAAGAGATGATAATTGAAGGGGAAGGCCTTTTGGCAAGGGCGCTCCAGCATGAAATCGACCATCTTTCCGGCGTTTTATATGTGGATAAGGTTGAGGGGGATTTGATGGACACTACAGAAGATGATGTTCCTGAGCATCCAAAAAGGAGGGGCAGGAGACGATGAAAATTTTGTTTATGGGGACGCCGGATTTTGCTGTAGATACCCTGCGTGTGCTGATGGACAGCAGGCATGAGGTAATTGGCGTGGTAACGCAGCCGGACAGGCCAAAAGGGCGCAGTGGAAAGATGCAGTATTCCCCGGTAAAGGATGTAGCGCTGGAATATGGCATAGAGGTATACCAGCCGGAAAAGGTGAGGGATGAAACATTTATACAAGAGCTTCATAGGATGGCGCCTGATGTAATTGTCGTAGTAGCATTTGGCCAGATTCTATCAAAAGAAATACTGGAGCTGCCAAAGTATGGCTGCCTGAATGTCCATGCATCCCTGCTGCCAAAACTCCGTGGGGCGGCGCCGATTCAGTGGGCTGTGATAGATGGGGAAAAAGAAAGCGGCGTAACAATCCAGCAGATGGAGGAAGGGCTAGATACTGGGGATATCCTTCTTGTAAAAAAATATACCCTTGAAGAAAAGGAAACAGGGGGAAGCCTTTTTGAAAAGCTTGCAAAGCTTGGCGGCCCGATGATTTTGGAGGTTTTGGAGGCAGCAGAGAAAGGGGAACTGCATCCTGTCAGCCAGGAAGAGGAAAAGCACACATATGCCAAAAAGCTTTCTAAATCAACTGGGTTGATTGACTTTTCCAAGACAGCAGCAGAGATTGAACGGCTGATCCGCGGGCTGAACCCTTGGCCAAGCGCATATTGCTATTTGGAAGGGAAAATGCTTAAAGTCTGGGAGGCGGAAGTAGTGCCTGCTGATTTTTCAGAAGAGGAATACGCTGTGGAATATGGGACTATAGTAAAAGTGGGGCAGGATCACTTTCTTGTACGAACGGCAGACGGGCTTTTAAAAATATTATCAGTACAGCTTGCAGGAAAAAAGAGAATGGATACGGCTGCATTTTTGCGCGGGTATCCATTAAAGGAAAATACTGTGCTAAAATAGGGAAGGTAGTGTTATAACAAAGCGGAGGGATAAGTATGGTTCAGGAAAAGGCAGGGGCGTCTCCGGTAAATGTCAGGAAATTAGCTTTGGATTTGCTGATTCAGGTTATGGAGGAAAATATTTTTTGCGACAGGGCACTTCACTGTGCTTTTGAAAGGTATCCTATGGAAAAGCGTGACAGAAGTTTTCTGGCACGTTTGGTAGAAGGGACTGTGGAACGGTGCATTGAAATGGATTATGTACTAAACCAGTTTTCTAAAATCAACGTGGAAAAGATGAAGCCTGCGATCCGTAATATACTGCGCCTCTCAGTTTATCAGATATTATATATGGATCAGGTTCCGGATTCTGCCGCCTGCAATGAGGCGGTGAAACTTACGGTAAAACGGAATATGAAAAACCTGAAAGGGTTTGTCAATGGGGTGCTCCGAAATGTGGCAAGGGAAAAAGAAACCATTTCTTATCCACCAAAAGAGGATGCGGTTTCTTACCTTTCGGTACGGTATTCGCTGCCGGGATGGATTGTAGAAGAGCTTATCAGGGATTATGGGATGGAAAGGGCAGAAAAAATTGCCGCTTCCTTCCTGAAAGAGAATGACTGGCTTTCTATCCGATGCATGGCAGGGAAGTTTTCAGCAGAACAAGTAAAGGAAGCGTTGGAACAGGAAGGCGTCCTAGTAAAAGAAGGGAAACTTGCAGAAGGTGCGTTGCAGATATCCCATTTTTCTTCTTTAAAAGAACTTTCTGCTTTCAATCAGGGAATGTTTCAGGTACAGGATGAAAGTTCTATGCTTGCAGGACAAGTTGCAAGCGTACAAAAGAAAGATATTGTAATTGATGTCTGTGCTTCGCCTGGCGGAAAGACTTTTTATGCAGCAGATTTATGCAGGGATGGGCAGGTGTTTTCCTGTGATCTGACGGAGGAAAAGACGGTAAGGCTTTATGAAAATAAAAAACGCCTGGGAATGGAGAATGTTGCAATATATGTAAATGATGCAACGGTTTTAAAGAAGGAATGGATTGGAAAAGCAGACATTGTAATTGCAGATTTGCCATGTTCTGGGCTGGGGGTTATTGGAAAAAAATGTGATATTAAATATAAGACAACAAAAGAGGATGTATTATCGCTTGCAAAGCTGCAGCGGCAGATTCTTTCCGTTGTGTCACAATATGCAAAAATAGGGGGCAGGCTTATTTTTAGTACCTGTACCATAACACGGGAAGAGAACCAGGAAAATGCAGAGTGGATTGAAAAAAATCTTTTGTTTTCTCCTGTTTCATTGGAGGAAAAGCTGCCAAAAGCATTGCAGGGGCTGACAGGCAGCAAGGGCTTTTTGCAGATTTTACCAGATATGGCAGATACGGATGGTTTTTTTATTTCCTGCTGGGAAAGGAAGGAATAGTGGAAGAGAAAACAGATATAAAAAGCCTTGGCTTTGACGAGTTACAGGAGTTTATAAAAAGGGCAGGGCAGAAAGCATTTCGCAGCAAGCAGCTTTATCAGTGGATGCATAGGCAGCTTGCTGTTTCTTTTGATGAAATGACAAACCTTTCAAAGGGGTTCAGGGATGAATTAAAAGATTCCTGTATGCTTTGCAGTGCAAAAACCGTACAGCGCCAGGTTTCCAGCGATGGGACAAATAAATTTTTAATGGAGCTTTCTGATGGAAACCATATTGAAAGTGTTTTGATGAAATATAAGCATGGAAACAGCGTCTGCATCTCCACACAGGTAGGCTGCCGGATGGGCTGCCGGTTTTGTGCTTCTACAGTTGGCGGGCTTATCCGTTCTTTGCGGCCGTCTGAAATGTTGGATCAGATTTATGAAATCCAGCGGATTACAGAAGAGAGGGTTTCCAATGTGATTTTAATGGGAATCGGCGAGCCGCTTGACAATTATGAAAATGTAATCAAGTTTATCCATATGCTTTCTGATGAGCATGGGTTAAATATCAGCCAGCGGAATATAACGCTTTCTACCTGCGGGCTTGTAGGGCAGATTTACCGTTTGGCAGAAGAAGAACTGGCTATTACGTTGGCAGTTTCGCTTCATGCGCCAAATGACCTGCTTCGCAGGGAGATGATGCCGGTTGCAAATAAGTACCCAATCCAGGAAATTATGGAAGCATGCCGTAATTATATAGGGAAAACAAACCGGCGTGTTACCTTTGAATACAGTATGGTGGAAGGGAAAAATGATTCTGCCCAGGCGGCAGAGGAACTTTCTTTGCTGTTAAAAGGGATGAACTGCCATGTAAACCTGATTCCATTAAATCCGGTGGAAGGCAGGCTTGGGCAGCGTTCCCAAAGAAACCAAATTGAGGAATTTAAGAGGATACTGGAAAGAAACCATATTAATGTGACAGTAAGAAGGGAAATGGGAAGGGATATTGACGCCGCCTGCGGACAGCTTCGGAATAAGCACGGTACAGCCAACCAGAACAGAATTTAAGGAAATAAAAGATATCTTCCTTTGTGAAACGCTTCCATTATGTGCAGCATGAGAAAGCAGGATTCATAAGCTAATTTGTGAGTTGAAAGAAGTGGGTACGGATGTTATACTAAATAGTATATCTATGCTTATCTTTTGTGATTTGCTGCCCAAGTCAGAATGATATATGAATATGGATAAACCGTTGAAAAGAATCCGTCCGGAAAAAGGGAAATGATAATAACTGAAAAGCCAATAAAATAAGGAGGTTTTAGTAAGATGGAGCAGTACAAAAAAGAATTTATTGAGTTTATGGTGGAATGTGATGTATTAAAGTTTGGTGAATTTACATTAAAGAGTGGCAGGAAATCTCCGTTTTTTATGAATGCGGGGGCATATGTGACGGGTTCACAGCTGAGCAGGCTGGGACAGTATTATGCTAAGGCAATCCATGAGCATTATGGGGAGGATTTTGACGTGCTTTTTGGACCGGCATATAAAGGGATTCCGCTAAGTGTGGCAACAACAATTGCTTTTAGCGAGCTGTATGGGAAGGAAATCCGTTACTGTTCCAATCGTAAAGAAGTAAAAGACCATGGGGATACTGGTATTCTATTGGGGTCAAAGATACAGGATGGGGACAAGGTAGTGATTATTGAGGATGTTACTACTTCTGGCAAGTCAATTGAAGAAACTTTTCCAATTATAAAAGCGCAGGGGGAGGTAAAGATTGTAGGGTTGATGGTATCTTTAAACAGGATGGAACAAGGGCTTAGCTCAAATGCCAGCGCATTGGACGAGATTCAGGGAAAATATGGCTTTCCGGCAAATGCTATTGTATCAATGGAAGAGGTAGTGGAATGCCTTTATAATAAGGAGTGTAATGGCCGTGTTCTTATTGATGATAAATTAAAAAACGAAATTGATGCTTATTATGAAGAATATGGTGTTAAGACGCTGTAAATAATTAGTTTGGAGGTGGCTTTCGATGGAAAAAGTATATAAGGCAATGAAATCAGTAGGGTCATTTAATGTTGTGATTGGGATTTTAATGATTGTTTCCGGGATTGCGTTAGGGGTTCTGGTGATTACAAGAGGCGCAAAGCTTTTAAAACAAAAATCGGAGATATTATTTTAATGGAAATGGTCGCATTGGGGCTTTACCCTTCCTTTCAGTGCCTTGCCAAGAATTGCCCTTCTACCTGTTGTGCAGGTTGGGGCATCCTTGTGGATGAAAAAGATTATAGGCGTTTTTTGCAGTTAGAGCCATTATGGCTGCGCAAGGATGTTCTTTCTAATATCAGGGAAAAAGACGGAAAATATTTTTTTATAAACCGGGAGGGCGGCAGGTGTGCGATGCTAGATAAAGATGGTTTATGCCGGATTCAAAGGAATACAACGGAAAAGGCGCTCTGCAATACCTGTAGGAAATATCCAAGGCTGGTAAGGAAGTCTGAAGGGGTGCTATATTTGTCAATGGCGGCATCCTGCCCGGTGGTTGCAGAGTATCTTTTTCGTAGTACAGTTGTTTGGATGAAAAGCTGCAAAAAAGAGATAGGCCGCCCAAGCAGCACAAGTATTTGGGAAAAGGCGGAAATTGGGGAAATTCCTGTTTTAGAAAATGTGTGGGCAGTTTACCAAAAGAGCAGGGACAGGGCAGAAGAGATTTTTGGACAAGACAGAAAAATAGATTTGTTATATGGTTGTTTTGAAAAGATGGCAGATGGCGTTTTAGATATTGTGCTGCAACATCGGGAAGGAAATCGTTTGCTGTCTTTTTTTCAGGTGCTGGGGCAGGATGCTTCGGACAAGGTAGGGCAATTTATCAGGGATACCCATCCAGAATGGAAGGTATTTAAAGAAAATTATATGGTGTACCGCCTTTTAAGCCGGAAAATAGAGTTTCCGGATGAACAGGCAATTTCCTGTTATAGGCAAGCCTCAGGGGAGATTTTTTTACTCCGTACCATTGCTTTTTGTGCATATGCGAAAGGGCAGCGCCTAACGAAAGAAAGGTGGGCAGGACTTCTTTGCATAGTATACCGTTTCTGCGCACATGGGAAAAGAGTCTCCAAGGCATTTGGTGGGCTTTTGTCATCCTTTTTCCCAGAGGATTGTTTTTGGGATTATATGCTTTTTTGATGTTCAACATGTACAGCAAGTTTCATGTATTCTTTTCCCTCATGAAAATTCATTATCGGTCGGTGAAGTTTTGACGGGAACAACGTAATTTATTCAATATAGATAAGTCCAGCTTATAAAATGGTGAAAAAACAAGGTAAAGGGTGAAATGTAATGAAAAAGAAAAGAAAGGTAAGTAAGACACGAAACATTAAACAGATTATTGTGTATTATGTGACAATGCTGTCTGTCCTTTTGGGGGTGGTACTTATTTTGTTAATGGTGGTTACATCATTAACGTCTACATCTTCTGTTCTTAAGGACAGCTTGCAGGTT
Organism: uncultured Lachnospiraceae bacterium; assembly: GCA_910586605.1. Classification (GTDB taxonomy): domain Bacteria; phylum Bacillota; class Clostridia; order Lachnospirales; family Lachnospiraceae; genus Butyribacter. The sequence continues at coordinate 26,903 of CAJUJR010000030.1, forward strand.
ACGGCAAGGATTTCAGCACAAAATCTCAGTTCAAACCTACATTTGCTGGCAGACAGGATGGACAGCCTGGCTCAGGAAAAGGCACTTTCTGATGTTTCATTAGGAAATGGACAGAAGCAGCAGGTTTTAAGTGAATATAAGCAGCGTATCGAATTTGTATGGATTGCCGCTTATGATCTGTCAGGGCAGAGGCTTTATGGGGATGGGGATGCCCCAGCATCTATTGTGGATTGGAGCCATTATCCCTATCTGCAAGAGACGGCAAACCTGACAATTGGCGAACCAGAAAATGTGGATGGGATATGGCAGCTTTCTATAGGGATGCCTCTTTTGGACAGGGAGGGAAGCCCACAGGCATATCTGATTGGAAGCTATAAATATGATGTGCTGAATGACGTTTTATCTAATATTAATATTGGCGCTGGAGGGATGGCGCTGGTTGTTGGGGAAGAAGGAGACATTGTTGCCAATAAAGATATAGCGGCAATGGAAAAGAGTGAAAACTTATATGATTTATATGGTTCTGGCAGGAATAAAAAGATATTTGATTCTATGTTAGATTTTCAGACAGATTCTGGTTCTGTATTTTTTAATATGAATCAGCATTACATAGCATATTCGCCAGTAGCAGGGACAAACTGGACTTTAATGATTGCCGCCCCTGGAAAAGATTTTATGGGAATCCTTTTATGGTCTGTCCTGATTAGTATAGCAGTGATCCTTGCGCTTCAGATTTTTGCCAGAAGGCTTATTGTAAAGGTTGCAGACAAGATTTCGGAATCCCTGGCAATTGCGTCAAAGAGGCTGTCGTCTCTTTCTGTAGGGGATTTAAAAGAGGAGGTTTTGCTTGCAGACAGCAATGAGGAGGCAGAAGTGCTTACAACTGCGCTGTCTAAAACGGTGGGAAGCCTTGCTTCCTATATTGATGATATCACCGCATATCTTGGACTTCTATCCTCAGGGGATTATTCTGGGGAAGTAACAGGCCGTTTTGATGGTGATTTTGTTGCAATCCAGGAAGCATTGTCTTCTATTACGATATCATTAAATAATACAATGTATCGTATTAATGAGGCGTCTTATGCAGTAAGCAGCAATTCTTCAGAAACATCTGAATATGCCAAAAAGCTTTATGATGGCTCAACAGAGCAGACTGCAGCATTGGAACGGTTAAATAGTAAAATTGCGATGATAATGCAGAAAATTGATGAAATTGATGAAAACGCCAGCCATGTAAAAAGGAGCGCTGATGTGGCAGAACAGCGTGTGGAAGATGGGAAAAGGCAGATGGATGATATGCTTGTTACGATGGACAGCATCCATTGCGATATGCAAGAAATTATTACAATTAGCCAGTTGATTGAGGAGATTGCTTCACAGACAGGCCTTTTGGCTTTGAACGCTTCCATTGAAGCAGCAAGGGCAGGAGAGGCAGGAAAGGGCTTTGCCGTTGTCGCGCAGCAAATCAGTGTTTTGTCAGACCAGACAGCGGAAGCATTGGATAAGACAAGTGAGATTATAGGTAAGGCAAGCAAGTCGATTGAGCAAGGGATGAGGACTGCGAATGAAACGGCAGAATCCTTCCTGGCTATAAAAGAAGCGGCGGCTGATTTTTCTGGGATTTCTGATAATATGGCACATATTACAGTGGAACAGAAGGAAGCCATGGAAATGGTCTCAGATGAAGTAGGTACAGTCCTTGAAATTGCGGATACGAACCAGGGGTTAGCTAAGGAAACTGATGAAACAGCTTCCCTTTCGCTAAAGCAGGCAGAAGAACTAGAACAGATTGTTTCGGCTGTTAAGCTAAAAAATTGTTTGTAAAAGTTTATGAGGTAAAGAATGAAACGAGTCAGGTTATTTTTAATGCTTATCGCAATATTTATTTTGTCATTTATGCCAGGGTGCAGCAGTTCCCGTTCAATGAAGGATGGATATTATACGGCAGAGATGTCAGGGTATTCCCATGGCTGGAAAGAATATTTCTGTATTCAGGTAAAACGGGGAAAAATTGTATCGGCAGAGTTTAATGCAAAAAATAAAAGTGGTTTTATTAAGGCATGGGATAATACATATATGAAAAATATGATGTCTAAGCAGGGGACATATCCCAACAAGTATACTAGGGACTATGTACAGCAGATTATAGAAGGGCAGGGAGAAAAAACGATTGATGCTGTTTCTGGGGCAAGCCACTCCGGCGGGAACTTTGTAAAATTGTCTGAGGCGGCAATCGAAAGGGCAGTTGAGGGCAATACAGAAACAGTTATTGTAGAAACAGAGGAAGAATAAGAATTTGCCAAAAAGCAGCGGATACCAGGAAAAAGCCGGGAGACTATAGTTTCCCGGCTTTTTATAGCTATTTTTCCCATTTCCATTCTTCTGATTGGTTTGTTGCTAAGTCAAGTATATAAAGTTTACTCTGGTCAAAACTTTCGTAAAAAAGGTAGTTGCTTGTCAGGTGAAGGTAGTTAAAATCACCAGAAACAAGCATGTTTAATGATTTGGAATTTAAATCAAATTCATAAAGCCCATTGTCTGAACCGTTATCAACCTGACAGTAAATGGTAGTGCCATCCTCGCTTACGTTGTAAGTAGCAAGGCGTTCAGAAATTAGAGATTCTGGTGTGCCGCCGCCAACAGGCAGGCGTTTTAAAGAATAGTTATCACCCATATCCATATAGTACAGATAGTCCCCTTGGATTGTAAGGGCAGTGAAATTCCCTTCTAAGAGAATGGTATTGGCGGAACCATCTATTTTCATTGTATGGATGGAATGGTCTTTCCGATAGCCGGTAAAGTAAATTGTCTGGTTGGCAATGGCATATGGTGCACAGGCATCCTCTAAAAGCTGTGTATCAGAAGAGCCGTCAATTTTAGCGGCATATAGCTCAAGCCCTTTTTTCTGGTCGTAGTGTTGGTAATATACATTGTTTCCAAAGAGGCACGCAACCTGTGTTGGGTCGTCATATAGGCGGGCAACTTCTTTGCCATTCAAGCCGGTACGGTACAACCCCGTGCTTTTTAATGCCATAAAAGAATCAGTATCAATATCCTTTTTATCATTCCGCTTTGTATAAAAAAGATATTTGCCAGCGGCATTTAGGTAGCTGACATTATCCTCAGATAGTTTTTTTACTTTGCTAAGGTCGCTGTTCATAGAGTACAGCATATTTTGGTCATAGGGGTTTGCAAAGTAAATTTTGTCATCAAGTTCACAAAAAAGGCCGCCATTTAATAAATTCCCACTGGTATTTCCGGTGATGCTTTCATCGTCATAAAGCTGTACTCTTTTCATCCAGTAAAATAGTACGAAAACACCGATGATAATAACGGCTGCAATACAAGAAATTACGATGTTTTTCTTTTTCATAATAATCTCCCCATTCTGCGCTGTTTTTCTTTTTGTAACGCTGTTTTTGTGCCATCAGCGCAAAGACACAAATTTCCTTTGTCTTTTCATTAAGTATACCTTTTATAGAGGAAGATTGCAAGCAGGAAAAACACGCTCTAGTGCAATAGCATTTGCTTGGTTACTATTCACAGCCAATTGTAACCAAATTAAAGAAATAAAAAATATCTTCCCC
>CAJUJR010000031.1 GCA_910586605.1 uncultured Lachnospiraceae bacterium
AAGATATTTTTTATTTCCTTAAGTCCGGCTACGATTGGCTGTGAATAGTAACCCCACAAAGTGTGAAGCACATCTTGCAAAAAGCAATTTTCAAACACGCTCTATGGCTACTCTCTTTTATCATAGGTTGTATTTCAAATACAAATTTATTATAATATAAAACGATAACTTAATTTTCAGGCACATTTAGCGCAATGGAAAGAAAGGATACTTTAAAAAATGAATTTTAAAGTTTACAGCAAACTGCCAGCAGAAGCAGCGAAGATACGGGAAACTGTGTTTGTACAAGAACAAGGCTTTCGTGAAGAATTTGACACAACAGACCAATTTGCATCTCATCTGGTTTGTTATGATAGAGATCTCCCAATTGGCACCTGCCGCTATTTTAAAGACGGGGCAGATGGCCATTTTATAATTGGGCGGATTGCCATCTTAAAGCAATATAGGGGGAAAAACATCGGTTCTTTCCTGTTAAAAGCAGCAGAACAGGAAATTAAAAAAAACGGAGGAAAACGTATTCATTTACACTCCCAGGAACAGGCAAAGGAATTTTACAAAAAGCAGGGTTACCAAGAATATGGGGACACAGATTCAGAACAAGGCTGCCCCCATATCTGGATGTATAAAAACCTATCAAGTAAAAAACGACATTTTTAAAATGAACTTGTCCACCACACTATTTAAGCCGCAAAAGCGCGGCATGGAGGATTACTATGGTATTTCAGGAAATGCGGCGGAATAAACAACAACTAAAAGAATCAGAATGTATTGGCATATTAGAAAACGGGACATCCGGAGTACTCGCTTTACTCGGAGAAAATGACTATCCATATACTGTGCCAATCAGTTATGCATACTGCCAATCTAAAATTTATTTCCATAGCGCAAAGGCAGGCCATAAAATAAACGCTGTCAAAAAACATAACAAGGCATCCTTTTGTGTCATTGCACAAGACCAGATTGTCCCAGAAGAATATACCACATATTTTAAAAGCGTTGTTGCATTTGGAAAAATCCGCATTCTTGAAGATGAAACAGAACTATACAATGCGATAGAATTAATTGCAGAAAAATATTATCCAGAAGACAGCAAAGAAAACAGAGACCACGTTATTGAAAACGCACAGGGGCATCTCTGTATGCTTGAACTATCCATTGAACACCTGTCAGGGAAAGAAGCAATCGAATTAACTAAAAACAGAAAGGAATTAAAAAATAATGGAAGGTATTAAGAAAAAACTTGGTTTTGGCTTTATGCGCCTGCCAATGGCAAATGGGAAAATTGATTTGGAACAAACAAATAAAATGGTAGATATCTTTTTAGAAAATGGCTTTAATTACTTTGATACAGCCCACGGATATCATGAGGGCGAAAGCGAAAAAGCAATTAAAACCTGCCTGGCAGACCGCTACAGCCGTGACAAGTATATCCTTACGAATAAACTGACCGACTGCTATTTTAAAAAAGAAGAAGATATCCGGCCATTTTTAGAACGGCAGCTTCAGGAATGTAATGTAAGCTATTTTGATTACTATCTGATGCATGCCCAAAGCGCAATATCTTTTCAGCACTTTAAGAAATGCAATGCCTATGAAACAGCATTTGCTTTAAAAAAGGAAGGGAAAATAAAACATGTAGGGATTTCATTCCATGACAAAGCAGAAGTATTGGAACAGATTTTAACGGAATATCCCCAGATAGAAGTAGTGCAGATCCAATTTAACTACCTTGATTATGATGACCCTGCTGTTGAAGGCCATAAATGTTATGAGGTTTGCAGGAAACATGGAAAACCAATTATTGTTATGGAACCGGTAAGGGGCGGAAACCTTGTGAATCTCCCAATGGAAGCAAAACAGATACTAGAAGATTTACAGGGCGGAAGCGCTGCCAGCTATGCAATCCGGTTTGCCGCAGGTTTTGAAGGAATTGAAATGGTTCTTTCTGGCATGAGCAACTTGGCACAGATAAATGATAACGTCAGCTATATGAAAGATTTTTCCCCATTAGATGACAGGGAACAGAAAGCCATTAACAGTGTAAAAGAGATTCTTTGCAACAAGGATTTAATCCCATGCACAGGATGCCGGTATTGTGTGGCAGGATGCCCCAAAAATATAGCAATCCCTGATGTATTTGCCGCTATGAACGCCAAAAAAATTTCACATGACTGGAACGCAGGATATTACTACAACGATGTCTATACAACGCCTGGAAGAAAAGCATCTGACTGCATAAAATGCGGAAAATGTGAAGAAGCATGCCCACAACATCTGGAAATTAGGGATCTTCTGGAAAATGTAGCAGCAGAATTTGAAAATACATCAGAAAATAACTAAAACTTTACATTTGATAACCCTCATGGTAAAATACAGGTTAGCAGCACAGACAATCGCAGCTGCAAGTGCCGAAAGGCCGCAGGTGAGGAAAGTCCGGGCTTCATAGGGCAGGATGCCGGATAACGTCCGGTGGAGGTGACTCCCAGGCTAGTGCAACAGAAAAGAACCGCCGGCAAAAGGCCGGTAAGGGTGAAAAGGTGAGGTAAGAGCTCACCGCGTCTTTGGTAACAGAGACGGCGGCTGTAAACCCCATCCGAAGCAAGACCGAACAGGAATAATACGGCGGCCCGTCGTGTTCCGGGTAGGTTGCTTGAGCCTGATGGCAACGTCAGGCCTAGATAGATGATTGTCTAATACAGAACCCGGCTTATAGTGCTGCTTATTTTGGCAAATTCTAAAACTACTGTATATTAACTATTTGGCTGCAAAAAGTGCGGCAGGGGGGTATTATGTTAGAATTACAGGGAAAATATAATACAGCAAAGATATTTACGGATATTGTAGATGAAGCATCTATTTCACAGGTGCTTCTTTTACTTAACCAGGAATTTACATCTGACAGCAAAATACGGTTAATGCCAGATATCCATGCAGGTTCTGGCTGCACAATCGGAACGACTATGACCATTACGGATAAAATTGTCCCAAACCTGGTAGGGGTTGATATTGGCTGTGGGATGGAAACTGTTAAAATTAAAGAAAAGCATATCGAACTGCAAAAACTGGATAAACTGATATATGAGAAAATACCATCCGGGTTTAATATCCGTGAAAAAGCACATAGATATTTTAAAGAAATCAATTTAGAAGAATTATATTGTTATAAACAGATTGATTCCAAAAGGGCAGAAAAAAGCCTTGGTACTTTGGGCGGCGGAAACCATTTTATTGAAGCCGATAAAGATGATGACGGCGCTATTTATCTTGTAGTCCATTCTGGCAGCCGCCATCTGGGATTAGAGGTTGCCAATTATTATCAGGAAGAAGGTTATAAAGTATTAAACGGCTCTGCAAATAACGATGTAAATGCATTGATTGAACAATTAAAAGCACAGGGGAGAAAACGGGAAATCCAAAAAAGCATTGCTGCATTAAAAAATACAAAACGGACAAATACCCCAAAACAATTAGCTTATGTATCAGGAGATTTATTTAAACAATATATCCATGATATGAAAATCATCCAGAGATATGCTGAATTAAACAGGCAGGCAATGATGGATGAAATCGTGAAAGGGATGAAACTCCATATCACAGAACAATTTACCACAATCCATAACTATATTGATACAGAAGCCATGATTTTAAGAAAAGGAGCCGTTTCCGCCAGAAAAAATGAAAAACTGCTAATACCGATTAATATGAGGGATGGTTCCCTAATTTGCATAGGAAAAGGGAATGATGACTGGAACCAGTCTGCGCCTCATGGTGCAGGACGCTTAATGAGCCGCTCAGCAGCAAAAGAATCATTTACCGTATCAGAATTTAAAAAACAGATGGATGGCATTTTTACAACATCCGTGAGCCGAAGCACATTAGATGAATGCCCAATGGCTTATAAAGGCATGGGGGATATTGTAAACAATATTGGCGATACGGCTGAAATCACCCAAATTATAAAGCCAATCTATAACTTTAAAGCTGGGGATGAATAAATACTTCATCCCTATATTACGCATTATTTTAAGAATTTAAAACCTCATCCCTGTTTTTAACTACAGCCTTCCATGCATCACAGAGCCTATCCAGGTTCCATGCCGCATTTGCGGGGCTTGTAGAAGGAAGCTTTACAATCTCCCTCCCTGTACTCTCCCTTGCATATTTACAATATAAGTCATATGCTTTTGTCCCATTTGCATAAATTGTATGAATAGAAGAATGTTCCAGAACCTGTCTGAAATCATTGATAACCACGTTTTTAATCGAACTGTCGCTAGAACCAATAATATCACACGATGCAATCACATCCCAAACTGCAATTCCATTCGCCAGTAAAAATTCTTTCTTTTCCTCAATAGTCTGTGGAACAGGGCAACCGGCAAGAAAGGCTGTTACTTTCCAAAAACGGTTCTGAGGATGCCCATAATAAAAATTCTGCTCCCGTGATTTTACCGATGGAAAGGAGCCAAGAACCAACACCTGGCTCTCTTTATTATATACTGGCAAAAAAGTATGCGTCACATGGGTATACCCTTCCTTCTTGTCCATAAAATCCCCTTCCCTTAAAATATCTTTACGTGGTAACAGCGAATGATTCCCTTGGCAAAGCCATAATAATCTCCCTTGCTGTCTCTTCTGAAACGGGTGTTGCATAAGCCCCATCTTCAAATACAACAATCTCACCAATTCCTTTTTGCAGGACAAAACGCAGCTTCCCATCCCTTACTTTCTTATCGGTATACAGTTTTTTAACAAGTTCCTCCCTGTCAATATAATCTGGGACTGCCGTTGGCAAACCTGCCATTTCCAAAAGGTTTATCACCTCTTTGGCTTCTTCTTCCGACATATAGCCCAGCTTAACAGAAAGCCTTACCTGTGCCGCCATCCCTATTGAAACTGCTTCCCCATGAAGAAGGCGGTAGCCGCTGACTGTTTCAACAGCGCGTCCCACTGTATGCCCAAGGTTTAAGGTTTCGCGGAGGCCGCTCTCCTTCTCGTCTTTTTCCACCACATGGTACTTAATTTTACAATTCATTTCTGCAATATATTCGCAGGAAGCCCGGTCAACTTCCAAAATCTTTTCCATATTTTCTTTTAAATACCCAAAAAAAGAACGGTCAGCCATACAAGCATGCTTTACAGTCTCTGCCATGCCGCTAGAAAGCTGCCTTTTAGGAAGCGTTTTCCATGTTGCAATATCTATATACACCTTCCTTGGCTGGTTAAAAAGCCCAATCAAATTAGTAGCAAGCGGCGTATCTACTGCTGTCTTTCCGCCCACGGAAGCATCAGCTGCAGCCAGAAGCGTCGTTGCATAATTAATAAACGGGATGCCCCTACCAAAAGTTCCAGCAACAAAACCTGCGATATCTGTTACCACGCCCCCACCAACCGCAATAATACAGCAGTCCCTCCGATAGCCCTTTTCCAGCATCGCATCTTCTAACTGCTCTTTTGTCTCCCTCGTTTTGCTTTTTTCCCCTTCCGGAAATACAAAAAGGGCTGCCTGGTATCCTGCATCCCGCAACAAACCATATATTTTTTCCGCATACAGCCCTTTTACAATACTGTCGGTAATCACAGCATATTTTTTTATGCTCCCAACAAGGCCATTCTTCAAATCTCGAAGCAATTTTTCTTCCAAATGGAACCCCGTCTCAATCTCATAGCTGTCATCCACCACTTTTTTCAGCTCTACATTAAATGTGCTCATTCCTGTTCTCCCTGTTCTTTATCCCTTGACTCTACTACAATCAAAATGCCTTCCTCTAAAAGAACCAATGCAGCATCTTCTTCCTTCCCTATTTCATTACTGACGCCAAGGCTGTTGCCAATCGTCATTTCCTTCCTGTCAAGCCCATAACGGAACCCTTTCAGAGAAACAACCGCTTTTTCTGTAAGCGGAAGGAAAGAAATATATGTCCCAAAAAGTTCCTTCTTCTGGATTACATAACTATGGTCTATCAGGTAAATCTTATTGCAGCCATCAATCAGATATGCCGGAATCCCATAAGAAAGCGGTTTCATAAGTATATTAACATTTGCCAGGAAGTGGTCAAGCCTTTTCCCAGTCGCCCCCAAAATATATATTTCTGACGGCATCTTTTCTGTAATCCAATCTAATACAATCTCGGAATCTGTCGCATCCTTTTCCGGAGGATATTCTACAAACTCTGTCTGTGTTCCCTCCTCCTGCGCTGTGTCCCGATAATACTGCACCGCCTCTTTTGAGGCACTGTCAAAATCCCCCATTGCATACTGTACTGGCAACCCCAGCCTAAAAGCAGCATCAAGCCCTGAATCAGCGCAAACCACCGTATCAAATCCCTGCTTTCTGATATATTCCCCCGCAAAAGGAAGATTCACTTCACCGCCTGCAATCATCAATGTTTTCCCAACTGCCATCTCTTACACCTTTGCATTCTCCATTGCCCTTTGCCTCTTTAAAATCTCCCTCTGCAAATCATAAATATAACGTAAAAGCCTTCGATCCGACTCAACAATCGCACACCCATAATAAAAACCATAACGGTTCGTCACAGACTTCACTTCCTCTTTCCTGATAATAAACACCTTTACCAGCAAATTCCCATAAGGGGATGGGAGTTCAAAAAACAATTCATCTTCCAGCTCCAGTTTTTCATCTGTATAGATTCCAGCCCCATTTTCACTGATATCCTTTATCATGCCCTTTACCATAATCGCATCTGGCATAGTTTTATACCATTTTTCCAATTCTTCCGGACTCATTTCAGATGAATCAGAAGGAAACGGCAATTGTGCAATTTTATCTTTTTTCCCAGGAAGCTGATAATATCCAAACTCCATATCCTCCAGCAGCTTAACACGATAAGCATTTCTCCTATTATAGGACTGCCCTGGATTCACAATCTGGAAATAGTGCACAGGAGTCCCTTCCAATTTGGCAAGGCCCGGCCTTACCCCTGGCCATTCCCACATAACCTCTTCATCCCGGTATAAAATACGCACCTTATCCTCTGGTAAAAACCCAAAAAACCTGCCGCGTGAAGCAATTGCTGTAACACACACCCTGTTCTGGTTCGTGTCTTCAACCTTACTGGTAAAATGATAACGGTAGTCTTCCCGTTCTACAAAAATCTCCAAAGTTCTCCCAAGCCTGATATTCTCAAGAAGCATTTTCAATAACCCCCTTTATTTTTCTGGCATTTTCAGCAATATCCCCAGAAAAAACTGCTGTTCCGGCAACTATAATATCAACTCCCGCTGACACAATCGTATGCAAGTTTCCTTGATGGACTCCCCCATCAATTTCAATTTGATAACCGCAGCCTTTATCCTCCCTCAATGCTGCCAGAGTTCTTACCTTTCCCAGTGTTTCCGGGATAAACTTCTGTCCGCCAAACCCTGGATGGACGCTCATTACCAAAACAAGGTCTGCCAAATCAAGATATGGCAGAACTTTTTCAATAGACGTTTCAGGGTTCAAGGAAACCCCACATTTTATATTATGCTCCTTGATCATTTTCAACGTCTCTGAGACTGTAACGCCTTTACAAGCCTCCACATGGACAGTCAGCAAATCCGCCCCTGCTTCCACAAATTCTTTTATATAGCGGCTTGGCTCCTGAACCATCAGATGTACATCAAAAAAAAGGCTGCTTTCCTTCCTGATAGATGTAATCAGCGGCATCCCAAACGAAATTGAAGGTACAAACACCCCATCCATAACATCAATATGCAGAAGTTTAATCTGATTCTGCTCTAACTGCTGTATCTGCTTCCCCAGGTGATTAAAATCTGCTGCTAAAATTGACGGTGCCAATTGACTCATATAATACCATACCTTTCCAAATCTGTGCTTATTAGAAACAAAACAAATTAATTATTAACCGTATCTTAATACTTTTTTCTTGAACTAATTTCGTCAAAAAATTGTTTGTAATTTTCATAGCGTTTAATGGAAATCTCCTTTTCTTCCACTGCACGCTTGACCCCACAGCCCGGCTCACTGATATGGACACAGCCCAAAAAACGGCACTTATCATAATACGGTAAAAACTCAGGATAATACTCCCGAAGCTCTTCCTTTTCTAAATCCGGAAGTACCAACGAAGTAAAACCCGGAGTATCCATAACAAATGTATCCTGCCCTAGGCAAAAAAGTTCCGAATGCCTTGTTGTATGCCTTCCCCGTTTAATCTTTGCACTGATTTCCCCTGTTTCCATATTTGCTTCTGGAAACAGGGCATTCATAACGGAAGATTTCCCAACGCCAGAAGGTCCTGCAAACACACTAGTCTTGCCATCCAGGCATCCCCGCAAAGTTTCTAACCCATCACCTGTCACAGTGCTTGTCATACAAACCCTGCTGCCGCTCCTTTTATAATGGCCAGCCAAAGCCTCCAGTTCATCCTGCTTTTTATCATCTGTTTTATTAAAACAGATGACTGTCGGAATACCCTGCGTTTCCATCATCAGCCAGAAACGGTCCAGAAGGTTTAGGTTTGGCTTCGGGTAGGATGCAGCAAATATAACAACTGCCTGGTCTACATTTGCCACTGCCGGACGGATTAACTGATTCTTCCGTTTTAAAATCTCTACTATATTTCCCTGGAGCGTTTCTTGGTTTGTCAAATCCAAAAGCACATCATCCCCAATTAACGGCTTAATATTCTGGTTTCGGAATGCCCCTTTTGCCTTACATTCCACCAGCCCAGTACCTGCCACATAGACATAATAAAATCCTGCAATCCCTCGAATAATTTTTCCCCTCATCTACTGCACCTTTTTAAACTCTACATTAAATGAAATCCCATCAAGAACCCTGTTGTCCTTGGAAATCGTGACCGTGCCATTGTTATCGCTCCAGCCCTCTATCGTAAAGCTTCTTGGAAAATCTTCATAACTTAAAGTTTCCCGATATACTGTACGGCTTTTCCCATCTTGCGACAATACAAGCTTAATTACAGCAGATTCCCCTTCATATTCAAACGGATTGGTATTAATTGTAACTGTTCCAGTATATCGTGCATTTTCTGGTTTTGGGGTAGGCTGCGGCGTAGGTTCCTGCTCTTGCGGGCGTGGTCCAAGGCTAATTGTATATTCAATGACCGTCCCCACTTCTACTTTTGTCCCTGCTTTTACAGACTGCGCCATAACCCTGTCTTTTTTATACTTATCAGAATATGCATAAGATACGCTTTCTTCATTGCCCTGCAGGCCAACGTCTGACAGGCGTTCCAAAGCAATCTCCGCCGTCCTGCCAAGGATATTTGGCACGGTAACAAGCTTATTCTGCGGCCCATTGCTAATAACAATACGTACTGATGTTCCTTTTTTCACACTAGTGCCGACAACCGGGTCTGTGCCACATACTTTATCTTTCTCTACAGAGTCATTATATTCCCTTGAAGTGCCAGCCACAGTAAGCCCCAGCCTCTCAAGTTCTGATTTTGCTTCATCAGCAGAATAATTTACCAGGGATGGAATAACCACATCACTTTTCCTAATACTATAATAAATCGTAACATAACTGTTTTCATCCACCTGTTCCCCGGCTTCTGGATCCTGCTGGATTACCATATTGGCCTCTTCATCAGATTCCACGTCCTCCAAGCGGTATTTTAAGCCGTTGTCTGTCAAAAGCTTTTCTGCTTCCTCAAGAGTATGCCCAACCACTTCAGGAACTTGTATTTTATCTGGAAGGGCAGATTCTGACGGTACTGCCGAGGGATTTACCTGCGATGACACAACACTTTTATCATCATCCTTAGAACTGCCGCCCCACCAACCGGCAACCTTCCCAACAAGCAGTATAATGACAACTACAATAATAACTGCCACAACGCCACTGCAGATTTTTAAAATACGCTCAAGTTTTGGATCCAGGGCATCTTCGTTTAGCATCTGCTCTTCTTCCGGAAGCAGTTCTTCTTCTCTTTTTGGCGGCACAGGGCGCGGTGTTTCTTTTACAGCACGCACTACGTCGTCCGTTATCATAATAGTCGGTGAATCATTTACTGTTTCGTTCATTTCCACATAATCGCCATCTGGGTCTGAAACAGCCCTGCGCAAATCCATAATAAGCGCGCCTGCGCTTTCATACCGCATATCGGGCTTTTTCTGCATACACTTCTGGACAATCCTTGACAGGCTCCTAGGAATAGAAGGATCCATTTCCTCTAATGGCACTGCTTCCTCATGTACATGGGCAAATGCTACGGTAACCGTGCTATCCCCCTCAAAAGGCACTTTCCCAAGAAGCATTTCATATAAGGTAACGCCAAGCGAATAGATATCGCTTTTCTCATCACTATAACCGCCCCTTGCCTGCTCAGGGCTAATATAATGCACCGACCCCATCGCATTGGAAGTGATTGTATTTGACGTTGCCGCCTTTGCAATCCCAAAATCTGTTACTTTTACCTTCCCTTCTTTTGAAATAATAATATTCTGTGGTTTAATGTCCCGGTGGATAATATTATTTTTATGTGCTTCTTCAATCCCCTGCGCAATCTGGATTCCAATCCCAATTGCTTCATTTATTTCAAGCCTGCCTTTCTTCTCAATAAACCTCTTTAAAGTAATTCCCTCAACAAGCTCCATTACAATATAATATAATGTATCATCTTCCCCAACGTCATAAACATTTACAATATTGGGATGGGACAGCCCGGCAACAGATTGGGCTTCCACCCGGAATTTTGATACAAACTTTGCATCATTGCTGTATTCCTGCTTTAAAACTTTAATCGCCACATTCCGGTTTAAACGCGTATCTTTTGCATTGTATACATCTGCCATGCCGCCGGAGCCAACTTTATCAATAATCTCATATCTCTCACTTAATAACATCCCTGGACTAATCATTCTCTCCTCCATTCTCTCTTCCACAGCCCGCCAGATTGACGCGGTTCAAACTACTATTCTGCCTGCGCAAGCACAACGGTAATATTATCGTCACCGCCATGCAGGTTTGCCTGTACTACTAACTGTGTACCTGCCTCTTCTAATGTATCACAACGCTTTATAATATATTCTATATCCTCATCATCTAACATATTAGATAACCCATCGCTGCATAAAAGAACAATATCTCCCTTTTTCACTGATATTTCAAAATAATCCGCATGTACATGCTGACCTGTTCCCAATGCACGGGTAATGATATTTTTCTGTGGATGGATTCTTGCCTCACTTTCCGTAAGGTTTCCTTTCTTTACCAGTTCCCCTACCAAAGAGTGGTCATCTGTAATCTGTAAGATTGATTCCCGCAGCAAATATAAACGGGAATCCCCAATATTGGCAACATACATGGTATCATCCTCTACTGTGCATGCTACCATTGTAGTTCCCATTCCTTCAAACTCTGTATGTTCTTGTGCAGCCTGATAAACCTTCTGGTTTGCCGCATTTACTGCCTCTTCAAATATTGTCACAGGCGTTTTGTGCCCTGATTTTCCGATAGATTCCACCATGCTTGATACACACAGTTTGGAAGCATGGTCTCCTGCTTTATGGCCTCCCATACCATCTGCAACAATAAACAGGTTCCGGAAACTACCTACTACATCTTCACTGCAATAAAAGAAATCCTGATTCATGCTCCGTTTTTTACCAACATCTGTTTTTGCATAGGCTTTCATGTAGTTTCCCTCCTTTGTGCTTATTTCATAAATCAAATATTACTGCAAATAATCCTACTACTCCCAGTAACATGGATTATTCTATCACATCACAAAAAAAAGAACAAGATAATTATTCGATTCCACCAGGCAAAAAAAGATTGACAAGCAAGAAGAAAATTGCTATACTTGAAAAAGTGCTGTTAACTGAAGTATGAAACCAGGAGGTGGAATAGAATGTCTATTTGTCCAAAAAATAAATCTTCAAAATCAAGAAGAGATAAAAGAAGAGCAAATTGGAAAATGTCTGCACCAAATTTAGTAAAATGCAGCAAATGCGGTGCGTTAATGATGTCTCACAGAGTATGTAAATCCTGTGGCTCATATAACAAGAAAGAAATTCTTGCCAATGCTGAATAATCATCACTCTATAGTATTGAAACAAAAGAATACGTTGAAATTATGAAAAGCCAATATATTTGCAGAAATATATTGGCTTTTTATCATGAAGGAATGGCTTCCTAAATCTTTATATTGTAAATTTCAGAAACTCTCATTTTCACAATAAAAACATGTGCATTTTATCAAACATCGCATTTCTATAATCTAATATATTATACTACTCACAATACCCATACAGTTCTTTTTCAATAATATCACATGCCATCTGAATCAGCTTAATGCAGGGACGCTTTTTGTAATATTCTTCTGTACGCACCTCTGGCTGTGTATCATGGAATGTAACCGTGCCGCCTGCTTCTGCAGCCTGCAAAGGCTTATTTCCCTGCTGAGGCGCCATTGGCACAAGCCCAAGGAGCTCTTTGCAGACAATGGAACCATTTGCCTCCCGGTATATCCCAGCCATTTTCTGAACCATATCGTAATTTGCTTTTTTCCCACTTACATCCTTCCCCTCGGTTGCCCCTGTCTCCAGCCCAGCTACCATAAGCATTCCTGACACTGCACCGCACACTTCCCGCATACGCCCCATGCCACCCCCAAATGATGCAGACAGTTTAAGTGCCATCTCCTTATCAATTCCATATCTGTCTGCATAAGCTGCAAATACAGACTGTGAACAATTGTATCCTTCCTTAAACAAACTGACTGCTTTCTCTTTCCCTGTCATTCCATATCCCCTTCCATTCTTTCTGTAGAATCCCCACTGCCCTCTACAAGCATTGTAGCACACCTAACCCACAAAATCTATCCGCATTAATTCATTTTAAGGCAAACAGTAATTTATCGTTACTATTAACCATTCTAAAACATGTTTGAAAATTGCTTTATACAAGATGTGCCCCACACTTTGCACGAAATTTTAGGCTTGTAGACTGCACCTATCTGCCTTGCTGTTTTTATCCTTTCAGGGTATAATACCTTTTGACACCAGCATTAGAGTTTATTAAAGATACTGATACTATTCACAGCCATTCTTTTTTCAAAGATACAGGAGGAAAATCCATGATTTTACAATGCAGCCACATTAACAAGGCTTTTATTACAGACGTCATCTTATCCGACGTTTCTTTCCATATAAACGAGCACGAAAAAGCAGCGATTGTAGGTGTAAACGGCTCTGGCAAATCCACATTGCTAAAAATTATTGTAGGCCGGCAGGCAGCAGACAGCGGCGAAGTAATAATTGCGAAAGACACCAGCATCGGTTATCTGGCACAGAACCAGGAATATCATTCAGACCATACAATTATGGAAGAAATGCAGAATGCCAAACCTGAAATCCTTCAACTAGAGAAGCAGATTGCAGAACTTTCCGCTAAAATGAATGAAGTTTCTGGCAATGAGCTGCAAGCCTGCATTAAACAGTTTGACAATGCGCAGCAACGTTTTGAACAATTAAACGGCTATGCCTACCAAAGTGAATTAACCGGCGTCTTAAAAGGGCTTGGTTTTGATACGGGAGATTTCGGGAAACCTGTTTCTTCCCTGTCTGGCGGAGAAAAAACAAGGGTGGCTTTGGCGAAAATGCTTTTAACCGCCCCTGACCTGATTATCCTTGATGAACCGACAAACCATTTGGATTTAAATGCAATCCACTGGCTGGAAGGCTACCTTGCACAGTACCGCAAAGCTGTCTTAATCGTAGCGCATGACCGTTATTTCCTTGACAAAATTGTTACAAAAGTAATCGAACTGCGCTGTACAAAAGCATCCGTCTATAGCGGAAATTATACTGCCTATTCGCAGAAACGGCAGGCAATGATGGAAACTATGATGAAACAATACCTGAACCAGCAGGCAGAAATCAAGCATCAAGAAGAAGTTATTGCAAAACTGCGCCAGTTTAACCGAGAAAAGTCCATTAAACGTGCAGAAAGCCGTGAAAAGCAGTTAGATAAAATGGAACGCCTTGAAAAGCCAATGGAGGAGCATACCCAAATGCAGCTTCTTTTTACCCCACGGATGCAAAGCGGCAATGATGTCCTTACAGTGGAAGGCTTAAGCAAAAGTTTTGATAATGTCCCTCTTTTTGACAATATCAACTTTACGCTGAAACGCGGGGAGCATGTTGCCATTATTGGCGACAACGGTACTGGGAAAACAACTCTTTTAAAAATATTAAATGAATTGATTCCCGCAGACACAGGGACTTTTACACTGGGCACAAATGTCAGCATTGGCTATTATGACCAGGAACATCATGTCCTTCATATGGAAAAAACCGTTTTTGAAGAAATTCAGGATACATATCCCCATATGAACAATACCGAAATAAGGAACGTCCTGGCAGCATTCCTTTTTACGGGGGATGATGTTTTTAAACAAGTAAAAAGTTTAAGCGGCGGGGAACGCGGGCGTATTTCCCTGGCAAAGCTGATGTTATCTGACGCAAACTTTTTAATCCTGGATGAGCCTACAAACCACTTAGATATTGATTCCAAAGCAATCCTGGAAAATGCAGTGAACCAATTTGAAGGGACGGTACTATATGTTTCACATGACCGCTATTTTATTAATACAACTGCCCACCGTATCCTAGACTTAACCAAACAGTCCTTGTTAAACTATATTGGCAATTACGACTACTATCTGGAGAAAAAGGATGATGTTGAACAGGCGCATCAAAACCTGCCTAATACAGCTTCCGGTTCTAACACACCTGAAAATAGCCAGCAAACCGAAAACAAACTTTCCTGGCAGCAGCAAAAAGAAGAACAGGCACGCCTGCGGAAAATAGAGAATGAACTACGGAAAGTGGAAGAAGAAATTGAACAGCTTGAAGATGAAAACACAGAACTTGACACAGCACTTTGCGACCCTGCCAATGCGACAAACAGCGCCAAACTGCAGGAAATTGCAGAAAAAAAAGCCAAGAATGATTCCCGGCTTGAAGAACTAATGGAACGCTGGGAGGAACTATCCTCTGAATAGCTCTTCCCAGACGTTATCATTTGTTACAATTCATGGCTATTCACTTTTCATCCGTGTAATGCTCTCATTGACTTTTGCATAGATTTCCTCTGGTGCAGTCCCAACATGGAATACGCCATCCTCATAGAGAATTTTACCATCTATCATCGTCATCTTAACATTCTGTTTGCTGCCGCTATATACAATATTCTTTGTAATATTGTTCAGCGGCTGCATATTCGGTTTCTGTAAATCAAGCAGAACCATATCAGCACATTTCCCTTCAGCAAGCACATCACAATCCGCTAATCCCATTGCCCTAGCGCCCCCTGCTGTCGCCATATGGAGTACCTCCAACGCGTCCACTGCCGCAGCATCTGACAGAGAAACCTTTTGGAGAGCTGTTACAAGGAACATCTCCCGGAACATATCCAGGCAGTTATTGCTTGCTGAGCCATCTGTACCAATTGCAAGGCCAATCCCCATAGAAAGCATTTTCTGGATTGGGGCAATCCCACTTGCAAGCTTCACATTGGATGAAGGGTTAGTCACCACCCAAATGCCTTTTTCCTTGCAGATATCTAAATCCTCCTGTGTCATATGCACGCAATGGAAACCGCCTCCGCCATAGTCAAACATGCCAAGGGAATTTAAAAATGCTGTTGGCGTTGTACCATAGCGTTCTATACAGCCTGCCACCTCATTTTCTGTCTCGGAATTATGTGTAAAAACAGGAGCTTTATATTTCTTTCCTAAAGCTGCCATATCTTCCAGTATCTGGCGTTTTGTCGTATATTCTGCATGGAACCCAAGCTGGTAAGAAATCAGCGGGTTATATTTATTAAAGTGAAGATATTCTTCTTCTATCTCTTCCACAGTGCCGCCAAAATCATTGATGCTGCCGCAAAGCACTGTACGGAATCCCATGTCTGCTGAGGCTTTTGCATTGGACTCATTTTTCATATACATATCAAAATTAGCAGTAATCCCACTTGTCAGATATTCCAGGTTTGCAAGCATAGCAGCCCAGTAAACATCTTTCTCTGTAAGCTTTGCCTCCATTGGGAATACCTGGTTATAAAGCCATTCCTGCAGTGGCAAGTCATCTGCATAAGAACGCAGAAAAGTCATTGCAGAATGTGTATGGGCATTTTTAAACCCTGGCATCAAAAGATTCCCTTCTGCATCAATTTGCCGGTCCCAAGCATCCCCTGATACCTTTTTTTCTTCCCCTACATAAGTAATCTTCCCATCCTCAACCTGCAGCTCCCCCAAAAAAAGAGGCATGTCCTGCTGCATCGTAAGGATGCGCGCATTATATATCCTGATTTTCATAATACTAACTCCTTATTTCAATCATATGCCAGAACGTGTTTCAGATTTATCCCTAAAAAGCAAACTCTAAACCATTAAACTTCCTGCGCAATATTTTTAATGCTTTCAGTCACCAGCTTCTTAAACAATGGCGCAACACGGTCTGCCGTTTCCTGGACTTCTTCATGTGTCAATGGATTTTCGGTAATCCCACATGCCAGGTTAGAAATGCAGGAAATCCCGCAAATCATCATCCCCATATGGTTTGCAGCAATTGCTTCACAAGCCGTGCTCATGCCGACTGCATCCGCACCAAGCGTACGGCACATCCTCACTTCCGAAGGCGACTCATAATTTGGCCCTGTAAGCTGGATATATACGCCTTCCTGTAACGGGATTTCAAGAAGCGCCGCTGTCCTGCGGATTACCTTCTGCAGTTCCCTGTCATAAATATTGCTCATATCCGGGAAGCGGACGCCCAACGCATCTATATTTGGCCCAATCAGCGGAGAAGGGACAAAATTGGCAATATGGTCTTTAATCAACATAAAATCACCAGCATGGTAAGATGTATTTACCCCGCCAGAAGCATTTGTCAAAAACAAAACCTTTGCCCCCATCAGGCACATCAGGCGGACAGGCAGGACAACATCACTGATATCATAGCCTTCATAATAATGTACCCTCCCTTTCATACAGACAACTGGAACCTTATCCACATACCCAAAAATATATTTCCCTTCATGCCCTGGGACTGTTGAAACTGGAAATCCGTCAATTTCATTGTAAGCAAGCTCTGCTGTAACCTCAATCCCATCTGCATAATCTCCTAGGCCGGAGCCAAGCACCAGCGCAACCTGCGGCGTAAAGTTAACCTTTTCCTGCACGCAGGCCAAGCATTTCATCAATTTACCATAAACATCACTCATCTTCCACTTACTCCTTTCCTTCCTCTAATTTTGTACGGACAATCTTTCCGACACGCATAGCATCTGCATATGCCAAAAGTCTTTCCATCTGGCGGTTTTCCTGCTTCATATAACTACGTACAATACTTCCAACCGCTTTGCTCCCAATGTCATCACGGAAACGGATGGTATCACAGACACTGCGCTCCAATGCGTAAATACGGAGCGGGCCATAAGGAGTGTCAATTACTTCCATATCCTGGTCAAATGCCAAATCAGAATAGTAGTGGCGCGTTACCGGGAAATTCAGCTGCATCTTAGAACGGTCCGTTTTTAATGTTGCTACCGACAGCTTTTCTGGTTCTTCCTTAATCAGCCCATGAAAATAACATGCGCTGTCTGCACAGATAACAGCACGTGGATTTACCATGCATGCCTCAATCATACGGTAATTATCCGGTTTCCCCTTCTTTTCATCAATCAGCCAGTAATGTCCATGGGACACCCTTTCAATAATCCCCTTTTCCACCAGTTCTTTAATCTGGACAGTCGTCACCTTCGCCTCCTTAAGCTGTGCGGCATTACGGTAGCCGTTCCCTTCCCTGAACAGCTTCGTAACCTTCTCGTACGTATTTAACAGCATAAAATATCACCCTGCCTTTCCATTCTTGTTTTCTATCTTTAGAAACTAAATCATTCCATTTACATTCCCTTATTTGAATACATAAACCGATTCAACTTAAAATTTATTATAACACATGTTGTATTTTTTTTCAAGAACTGTTTTTTATTCCCATGTACACAATAAATAGTGCCACACTTCTTATCATGCGATAGGCTGGGCAGCTTAACCAGCCAAGTCATTGCTGACTTTGCCAGTATAAAGCTGGTAATACTTTCCTTGGCGTTCTATCAGTTCATCATGTGTCCCACGTTCTATAATCCTCCCATCTTCTAACACCATAATGCAATCGCTGTTTCGGACGGTGGAAAGCCGATGTGCAATGACAAATGTCGTCCTCCCTTCCATCAAACGGTCCATCCCCTGCTGCACCAGTTTTTCTGTACGGGTATCAATCGAACTGGTTGCTTCATCCAGAATTAAGACAGGCGGGTCGGCAATCGCCGCCCTGGCAATTGCCAAAAGCTGCCTCTGCCCCTGGCTCAGGCTTGCCCCGTCCCCTGTCAGCATCGTATTATACCCTTTTGGCAGCCTGCAAATAAACCCATGTGCATTAGCAAGCTTTGCCGCTGCCTCCACTTCCTCATAAGAAGCATCCAGTTTCCCATAACGGATATTCTCTTCTACCGTCCCGGTAAACAAATGGGTATCCTGCAACACCACCCCAAGAGAAAGGCGTAAATCCTCTTTTTTAATTTTATTTACATTAATGCCGTCATAACGTATCTTTCCATCCTGGATATCATAAAAACGGTTAATCAGGTTTGTTATCGTTGTCTTCCCTGCCCCGGTTGCGCCGACAAAAGCAATTTTCTGCCCAGTCTTTGCATACATCTCTATATCGTGCAAAACTGTTTTTTCTTCATTGTAGCCAAAATCCACATGGTCAAAAACCACTTCCCCCTGTAGTTTCTGGTAAGTCGTCGTATCTTTCTCCCTGTGGTAATGTTTCCAGGCCCAGATGCCAGTCCTCTCTTCACATTCTTCCATCCGGCCATCTGCCCCCTCTTTGGCATTGACAAGTTCCACATAACCATCATCCTCTTCTGGCACTTCATCCAAAAGCCTGAAAATCCTATCCGCCCCTGCAAGCGCCATCACGATTGCATTAAGCTGCTGGCTAATCTGGCTGATTGGCATATTAAAAGACTTATTAAACGTCAAAAAGCTCACCAAACCGCCTACAGTAAAGCCAAACACATTGTTTAAAGCCAAAAGCCCGCCCGCCATTGCGCACAGCACATAACTGATATTCCCAAGCTGCCCATTGACAGGAGCCAGGATATTGGCAAATTTATTGGCATTGTCTGCACTAGAAAAAAGCGCGTCATTCCTTTTACAAAACCCCTTGATGCTTTCCTCTTCATGGCAGAATACTTTAATTACTTTCTGGCCATTCATCATCTCTTCTATATACCCATTTAATTCACCAATGTCTTTTTGCTGCGCCACAAAATAAGAACCGCTTAGCCCTGCAAGCTTTTTCGTCATATACATAGACACCCCGACCATAACAAGTGTGATAGCCGTCAAAGGGATACTAAGCGCTACCATGCAGGCAAGCGTGCTCACTACCATTACAATACTATTTACCGACTGCGGGATGCTCTGGCTGACCATCTGGCGCAGCGTATCAATATCATTGGTATACATTGACATAATGTCGCCATGCGGGTGCGTATCAAAATATCGGATTGGTAGCGTCTGCATTTTGCAGAACATATCATCACGCAGCTTCCTAAGCGTCCCTTGCGTTACATTAACCATAATCCGGCTCTGCGCATAAGCTGCTGCAATCCCTATTACATAAAAGCCCCCAATACAGCACATTCTTTCGATCAATGGACCAAAATCTGGAGTCTCTGCCTTAGAAAGCGGATCAATAAAATCATCAATCAATGACTGGATAAACATTGTTCCCTGCACACTTGCAAGCACACTAACAATAATACAGGCAAATACAACGATGCAGTGCAGCTTATATTCCTGCATAACATATTTTAGCAGGCGCATAAACAACTTGCCTGGATTTTTAATTTTTGGTTTTGGCGTGGAAGGCTCTTTTGCCCCAGGCCCTTTTACTACTTTTTCTGCCATCCGCTGCTACTCCTTTCCATCCTCATCAAAATCACCGCTGCCGCCCATCTGCGACTCAAACACGTCACGGTAAATTTCATTTTCCCTTAAAAGCTCTTCATGTGTGCCAAAGCCATCCACACGTCCATTTTCCATCACAATAATGCGGTCGCAGCTTTCTATGCTGGATATACGCTGCGCAATAATAAATTTTGTCGTTCCCGGTATCTCTTCCTGGAACGCTTTACGGATTTTTTTATCCGTTGCCGTATCTACCGCACTTGTCGAATCATCCAATATTAATATCTTTGGCTTTTTTAGCAGGGCACGGGCAATGCAAAGCCTCTGCCTCTGTCCGCCCGAAACATTTGTGCCGCCCTGTTCAATATATGTCTCATAACCGTCTGGAAGCTTCCGGATAAACTCATCTGCACAGGCAAGTTCACAGGCGCGCCTGCACTCCTCCTTGCTTGCCGTAATATCCCCCCAACGCAGGTTTTCCAGAATTGTCCCGCTAAACAAGACATTTTTCTGCAAGACAACGGAAACTTCATTACGGAGCACTTCAATATCATACTCACGGACATCCTTCCCACCTACAAAAACAACGCCTTCATCCACATCGTACAAACGGCTGATTAAATTAACAAGGCTTGATTTTGCACTTCCAGTCCCCCCAATCACCCCAACTGTTTCCCCAGAACGGACAGAAAACGTAATATCTTTTAACACAAAATCCTTTGCGTCTTTTTTGTAGCGGAAATCCACATGTTCAAAAGATACTGCGCCATTTTCCATCTGCATAACCGGATTTTGGGGATTCACTATATCCGCCTTTTCCTCCAGGACTTCCGCAATACGTTCCGCACTGGCAATGCTTAAAGTAATCATGACAAATACCATAGACAACATCATCAAACTCATTAAAATATTCATGCAATATGCCAAAAGCTGTGTCAAATCACCCGTTGTCATAGATGAGCTTACAATCATATTTGCTCCCATCCAGCTAATTAGCAAAATACAGCTATACACTGTAAACTGCATAATCGGGTTATTCAGGGCAATCAAGCTTTCTGCTTTTACAAACATCTTATAAATATTCTCGCTTGCCTTAGAAAATTTCTCTTTTTCGTATTCTTCCCTTGCATATGCTTTAACCACACGGATTGCCGATACATTCTCCTGTACGCTCTCATTCATCTTATCATACTTTTTAAAGACCTGGTTAAAATATTTCATCGTTTTCCTTACCAGCAAAAAAAGCACAATCCCAAGCAAAATTACAGCAATCAGGTAAATCGCCGCCACCCCGGCATTCACATAAAACGCCATTGCCATAGCACAGATAAGGCTTGCAGGCGCACGCATGCACATCCTTAAAATCATCTGATACGCATTCTGCAAATTAGTAACATCCGTTGTCAGCCTTGTCACCAGGCCAGACGTGCTAAATTTATCAATATTTGAAAAACTAAATGTCTGTATGTTTTCATACATTGCCTGCCGGATGTTTTTCGCAAACCCAGCAGATGCCCTTGCACCATATTTCCCACCAAGAACGCCGGTCAGAAGGCCAAATGCCGCCAGCACCACCATGCCGCCCCCAACTTTATAAATATGTACCATATCCCCTTTTCTGACGCCTTCATCAATAATAGATGCCATCAGAAGCGGGATTAATGTTTCTGCAACGACCTCCAGCAGCATGAAAAATGGCGTTAAGGCAGAATCTTTCTTAAACTCCTTTACATGCGCCCCTAATGTTTTAATCATTCTATCCCCCATTTCTTTTAAAATTCATAACCAATCCCAAGCTTTTTCATTATATCTTTTACCGCGCTGTCCCAGGCAAATTCTACACGCCTATCCATTGTAAAAGTATATGCGGATGTACCAGTAATAACAGAAAGTTCATCTTTTTCATACCGAAGATGCAGTAAGACATCTGTCTGCTGCTCCTTCATTGCCTTCGCCAAAGAAGCATCTATTGCATAAACCTGCGCTTCCTTTTCTGTTAATTTCAAAGAAATCGTAAAAATAGCCGGTGTTTTCTTCCCTTTGATATAATTATAACAAAATGGCTTTGCCTCTTTCCAATATAGGTGGCCTGGAAGCTCCGGCATACCTTCCTCCCAATCAAACCATTCCCTATTGCGCCTCCCCTTTATTTCCATTTTTGCAAATGTGGTAATATTTGCCTCCTCCAATAAAAAAGTGTCAAAACTCTCCCGTAATAGCAAATGCGCCATCATTTCCTTTACGTCAAATATTTTTAATAGAATCATAAAATCTCCCTTTCTGTACATACTATCTGTTACGACAAAGCATCTGTTATGAGAATTGACAATTACGGTTCACATTACACATTCCCGTGCAGAGAGCACTGTCTGTTACCAGAAACAATTGTAACCTGTAAACCGTAACAATTGAACTTTACTATTCAGTCCATAACAGAACAATATGCCTTTGCATCTACTGCTTTGTCTTCATTATATATCGTATCGGCAGGTACCGTGCCTGAGCGCTGCCTTGCACAATACTGCCGGATGTTGTTCCTTTATCAATACAAATATTTTACAGCAGCGCAGAAAGAGGCCAAAATGAAAAAAGATGACAAAACTTTCCATGAAGTAGCAGAACGTTGTACACGCTTTTGTCCTTGCGGAGGAGGATGTGGCTGCGGAAACGCAACAAATAGCACATCTTCAACCTCCTCAGAAAGCGTTTCATGCAAAAGCTGCAAGCACTATACACCTGATAAGGTATGTACTTTAGACCTGTATAAGGAAATCGTAGAAAACCACAACCTGTAAAAGGAAACAAGGCTTAAAATCATTATTATCCTGTGTAACAAAGGAAACGGCTGCATTACTGCAGCCTACATATACTATTTTATTTCTCCTATTCCTCCACAAATACCACTATGGACCGTGGCGGGACAACTGTTTTCTTCTGCAGCTCCGTCTGTTTCTTCCCTTTCTTGGAACGTTTGGAAACCGGCTTTTTCTTACTTTTTAAAAGAGTTTCATCAAATGTATTGGCATAGGAATCAATCATGACGCGCCAAGTCCGTCCATATGGGAGGTTTGGCAAGTCAAATGATTTCGCCTCCCAATACATATTGAAAATAACATAAACAGACCTCCCTTTCCGTTCCTCAACATATTCCCCATAATAAAGCATCCCAAGCATCCGGCTATAATTTGTATAGTCCGGCCGCCATGCCTGAACGCCATGCAGCGATAAATCAGGCATCCCACAGGAAAGTGTATCCACCATCCTTATTTGCCGCCCCTGGTGCAGAACAGGAAAACTTCTTCGCATTATAATCATCTTTTTCACAAAATCATAGATTTCAGAAGCCACTTTCGTCATATTCCAATTTATCCAGGTTACCGCATTATCCTGGCAATATGCATTATTATTGCCAAGCTGGGAATTGCCAAGCTCATCCCCTGCTAAAATCATTGGCGTCCCCTGGCTTGTCAGCAGCATTAAAAAAGCATTGCGGATTTGGACCATCCTCTTGTCCATAATAGATTTTTTCCTTGTCTTCCCCTCTATGCCACAATTCCAGCTATAATTATATTCTGTGCCATCACGGTTCATTTCACCGTTGCCCTGATTATGCTTTACATCATATGATACCAAATCCATCATCGTAAAACCATTTACATGTGTTATAAAATTAACAACAGAATGGTTGTCAAAATTTCTACTAAAATATCCGGCGACCCTTTCCACCATCCCCTCATCACCTTTTAAGAAACGACGGGCATCATTCATAAAACCTTCATTATATTCCCCCATGCCATTTTTCTGGCCTGGAACTCCAGCATTGCGGAGCAAATCCATGTCCCAATATGCAGCAAGTACCTTAACATCAGACAATATTGGATCAGAAGCAACATTTATCAATGGCATGACTTCCTGGTTAATCCGGAAACCATCGATATGGTATTTTAATACCCAGCTCCTTAAACAGTCTGTCATCAGGAAAATGTTCGTCCCCGGGGCAAAATAAATATCAAGGAAAACTTCAATCCCATTGGAATGGAAGGAACGTACCATCTCCTTAAACTCTGCAGAAGGGCAGGCCTGCTGGCTACAATATGCTGCCTTTGGGGCAAAATAAAAAGTTTCCTCTGTCCCATATCCCCAATAATTTACCTTTTGGTCTGTAATCTGCTGCCCTGTCCTGGCAGAACCGCTATTTTTATCCAGCCTGACTTCCGCCCTGTCTGTTGCCACTTCACAAAACTCATAAGATGGCAAAAGCACAATCCCGTTAATGCCAAGCTCCTTCATATAAGGAATCTTTTCCGTAAGCCCCTGGAACGTCCCCCTGTGTTTTACTTTAGAGGAAATATGCTTCGTATACCCCCTTACGTGGAGCTGGTATAAAATCAAATCCGAATAAGGAATCCGCAAAGGCATATCCTCTTTCCAATCAAATTCCTCAATGCAGATTCCACCACGGACTGGATGCGTCTGTGGAACCCTCTTTCCCCAATTATCCCTGCCAGTTACATAGTCAGCATAGGGATCTACAAACTCCTTCCCATCCGCTTCATACATATATTCATAATCCTGTGACAAGATTTCTTCAATACTCCTAGGATCTTCTGCCTCTGCCGCTTTACAGACAACTACAAAATAACCTCCGCCCATCCGGAATTTCTCAGTCAACGCAATCTGGCAGTCAGGGGTTTTCTTCCCTTTTTTATACAATTTCAAAAACATACTGCCACGTTTTGGAAGATATACTGCAAACTGTACGCCCCCCGAAACCTTTGATACTCCAAATGGCAGCGCATTTCCGGTACGATACTCAAATAATCTGTTCCCCTTAACCATTATTTCCTCCATTTATGCAAATCACGAAACGTTTTCTCACAAGTGCCACAAATCACTGCTGTAAAACTCTTTAACTATGCCTTATCCTATAAAACCTGCTGTCCGGACATAAATCCATGAAAATAAAATCCCATCAGGCAAACAAATATTATCAAAACCATATAGTACAAAATCTTGCGCCCTACTGCCCACTCTGCCAAAAACAGAAATAACGTCAGGGCACATGCCATATAACGCCCACCGCTAATTAAAAAAGTAACCGAATAATTCACTATTGTATAAACAAATAAAAATGCGCTGTAACGAAGCGGATGCCTCCTTATGGAATATAAAAGCAGAAGCATCGCCACAATAAATATTACAAGCTCTGGAATCCAGACATACTTTTTCATTAAAACATCTGCATTTGAAATATAATAACTAATTTCATCCACACAGTCTGCCACAAAAGTTGTCGTATGGTACCAGTGCTCTTTCTGGTAGACACGGAAGCGGAACCAGTCCCCTTCCACATTTTTATTGATTCCCAGATAAACCAGGCAGCCTACCAGTGTAAGGAGTAAAAAACTCCCTTTCCTAAAGAGTTCTTTTACAAACTCCCCAAACTTTTTCTGGCGCAGGCATTCTAACGGACGGTATGCCACAAAAAACTCCACAAATCCCACACCCATTAACAAAATCCCCTGAATCCGGCACATAGAACAAAATGCACCAATTATCCCTGCAGCCAGCCAATTATGGCGCCTGATACAAAAAAAGCCTGCGGCCAGCAAACAAAAAAACAGGCTTTCCGACATAATTCCGCCAAAAAAGAATGCATAAGGATAAAAACTTAATAATAAAAACGACCTTTTAGCGATTTCCTTCCCATATTCTTCCATAATAGCACCATAAAAGAATACGCTTCCTATGCAGAACGCAAGTGTAGATACAAAAAGGCCCGCAGCCTCCCAACTTGGGATAAACGCCTGAAAAATCCGTACCACCCACGGATAAAGAGGAAAAAACACCAAAAACAGATGCTGCCCATTTTCAATATAACCATCATAGCCCTTCTGCGCCAGATTGATATAATGGGTACTGTCCCAACGCTTCCAGCTTCCGAGGAAATCCTGGAGAGTAAACTCCTCCAGTCCCTTGTAATATTCTACAAACTGTGTACAAATCACCAGGCCGGCAAGATAAATAAGAAGTCGGATGAGCAGGGCTGCGCCAAAAACCTTTGCCGCTGTTTCAAATGTCAGATTTTCCCCATGGTATTTCCTTTTACACCGGCACCACCTAACAAATTTGTTTTCTTGGCATCCTGCCCCCATCTCGTCAAAGAAGCGTGTAAACCACACAACTGCCATTCCAAGTAAAAAAACTGCCATTCCGACAAATAAAAGCCGTTCTCTCATAGTCCCTCCAAATGCTGCCTACAATTTTTCCTATTGAATCCACTAATTTTGATTGCATGACTACACATAACACTACTATTCTACCACACATTTACTTACAGCGTCAAAATATTTCTTGCAAATTCTAAATATTTCTGTAAAATAAAGGATACAGAATAAACATATTATTTTTCAGGAAAGGAATGCAAAATGATTCAAGCAAGCAATGTTACACTACGACTTGGGAAAAAGGCGCTTTTTGAGGACGTAAACATTAAATTTACCGAAGGCAACTGTTATGGCCTGATTGGAGCAAATGGTGCCGGAAAGTCTACCTTCTTAAAAATATTAACAGGTGAAATTGAACCAACAAAAGGGGACATCATCATTACTCCTGGACAAAGGCTTTCTTTCTTAAAACAGGATCATTTCCAATATGATGAATACGCAGTTTTAGATACTGTCATTATGGGAAATGAACGCCTTTATGCCATTATGAAAGAAAAAGAGGCCATCTACGCAAAAGAAGACTTTACAGAAGAAGACGGTATTAAAGCAAGTGAATTAGAGGCAGAATTTGCCAATATGGACGGATGGGAGGCAGAAGCAGATGCAGCAACCCTTTTAAATGGGCTTGGAGTCCCAACAGAGCTGCATGACAAGCAAATGAGCGGGCTTCCTGCCAGCGACAAGGTTAAAATCCTGTTAGCGCAAGCGCTTTTTGGAAACCCTGATATCCTTCTCCTTGACGAGCCTACAAACCATTTGGATTTAGATGCAATCCGCTGGCTTGAGGAGTTTTTAATTAATTTTGACAATACTGTAATCGTTGTATCACATGACCGCTATTTCCTGAATAAAGTCTGCACCCACACTGCTGATATTGATTATGCCAAAATCCAGCTCTATGCCGGAAATTATGATTTCTGGTATGAATCCAGCCAATTAATGATAAAGCAGATGAAGGAAGCGAATAAAAAGAAAGAAGAAAAAATCAAAGAATTACAGGAATTTATCCAACGGTTCAGCGCAAACGCCTCCAAATCCAAACAGGCGACCTCCAGAAAACGTGCGCTGGAAAAAATCGAATTGGACGATATGAAACCATCCAGCCGGAAATACCCTTATATTGATTTCCGGCCGGGACGTGAAATCGGCAATGAAGTCCTGACAGTAGAACATCTTTCCAAAACCATAGACGGAGTAAAGGTATTAGATGATATCTCCTTTATCCTGAACCGCGAAGACAAGGTTGCGTTTGTAGGAAGCAATACCATTGCCTCCACTACCCTCTTCCAGATTCTTGCTGGTGAGATGGAGCCAGATGAAGGAACATATAAATGGGGTGTTACAACAAGTTTTTCTTATTTCCCAAAAGATAACACGGAACTTTTCTCTGGAAGCGAAACAATCGTAGACTGGCTGATGCCTTTTTCACCAGAAAAAGACCCTACCTATGTACGCGGCTTCTTAGGCAGGATGCTCTTCCCAGGAGAAGATGGGATTAAGAAAGTTAATGTACTTTCCGGCGGGGAGCGTGTACGCGTTATGCTATCCAAAATGATGATTCTGGCATCCAATGTACTAATAATGGACGAGCCAACCCCACATCTTGATATGGAGTCCATTACCGCATTAAATAACGGCCTGATTAAGTTCCCTGGCGTGGTACTCTTTACCTCACAGGATCACCAGTTTATCCAGACGATTGCAAACCGTATTATGGAAATTACGCCGGGCGGGCTGATTGATAAGATAACTACTTATGATGAATATTTAGACAGCGACGAGATGGCACGGAAACGGCAGATTCTTTCTGTCCAAACAGAAGAGGGCAAAGATTGATTTTTTGTCCTATCACAGAAAAAGAAGAGGGTTATCCCTCTTCTTTTTCTGTCTTCTGGTAAAGTACGCTTTCAATCTGGTAACGCGGGCGATGCTTTACTTCCAAATAAGTCTTACCAATATATTCCCCAATTACGCCAAGCGCCAAAAGCTGAAGGCCGCCTATCCCCCAGACAGAAATCACGATTGTCGTCCATCCTGCCACAGTATGGCCAAATATCCAGACTACAAAGAAATAAATCAGCAAAAGGACGCTGATGCTGAATAAAAAAATGCCAAGGCTGGTAATCAGCCGGATGGGCTTAATGCTAAATGAAGTAATCCCCTCCACGGCAAACGACAGCATTTTCTTCAACGGATACTTGGATTCCCCCGCAAAACGCTCATGGCGCTGATAATATACCACATCTGTCTCATACCCTATTGACGGTACAATCCCACGCAGGAAAAGATTTACCTCACCATACTCGGACAAAGCCTCAAGCGCTCTCCTGCTCATTAAACGGTAGTCCGCATGGTCTTCTAAAGTATCCGCCCCCATCATGTTCATCAATTTATAAAAAGCATGGGCTGTCCCCCTTTTAAAACGGGTATCTGTTGCCCTTGTGGAACGGACACCATAGACAATGTCTTTCCCTTCCAGGAACTTATCTATAAATTCCTCAATTGCCGCAACATCATCCTGTAAGTCTGCGTCTAAAGAAATCGCCGCATCCGCATATTCCTTTGCTGTCATCAGACCCGCAAACAATGCATTTTGATGCCCCCTGTTATGCGCCAGGTTAATCCCCACAAACAAAGGATTTTCCCTATGCAGCCTTGCAATTATTTCCCATGTCGTATCTTTTGAGCCATCATTTACAAAAGCAACCCTGCTCTCTTTATTAATCTTGCCTTTCCCAACCAGCCCCACCATAATATCCTGAAGCTGCTTAGAAGTTTCTGGCAGCACTTCCTTTTCATTATAACAGGGTATTACCAGCCAAATTGTCTTTAAATCCTTGTCACTCATCTGTTTCTCTCTTTCCTTTTTTAAACTCAATATTTCTTTAATATTTGCTTATATGTTTTCAATAAAGATTTCCAAATATTTCTTTGCTTTTTATTTATCCCCACCTTAAAAGAAGCACCAGTTGTATCTGCTATTTTTACCGAAAACGAACTTTGCCCCAGCATTTTTTCAAATTTATTTAACTTAGGCCTTGTAATGTTTGTATTAGACGACATTATCGCTTTCCAGTCAGCCGCCCCAACATAACAATTAGATTTATAATCATAATAAGAGTCTGTCCTCGCTATATATGTGCCATATGTCAAACGTCTATTTGGGGTAATAAATTTTAAGTATAAATCTTCAAAATACATAGAATTGAAATAATCCATCTGCACATAACGACCTAAAAAGCAAAATTTTGTAACTACCTTATCCTTCTTTTTAACCAATTCTATATATGGTTTAAAAGAGATTCCTGCTATATAAGCCCTGCTATACCAGAGCTTATCATCTGAAATCGAATACTTTCTCACTGCATATAACCGACATTTTTTCCCTGCATCTATTACCTTTAATGTGAAATTTTTCCCTTTTTTCTTTTTCAGGATAGAATATATTTCCTTATAAGTAGGCGGATTTTTCATAACTTTTACTACACAATCAAAATATTCCCCATTAACTTTTGCTGAAATCGTAGCATTGCCCGCCTTTTTTGCATAAACCCAGCCATCTTGGTCAACTGTTGCAACTTTTTTATTGCTGCTGATCCACTTTACCGCATACTCTGCGTCTGGCGGATCGCTTATTACAGCAAGCTTGGCGCTGTCCCCGGCATAAAGCTTCAATTCATCTTTGTTCAGCTCAAATATCGGGTCGTCCAACTTCACTCCAGGCAGCTCATATTCAAAATGTATCCCTACTGAAAACTCTACTTCGCCCTCTGTATAAAATGTAATAGTATAATCCCCTTTAGAAAGTTCCAGCTCAAAACTACAGTCCTCCTCATTATCCCAATCAATTTGCTCATCATAAATAACTATACCCATACTGTCTTCAATACAAATTGAATAATCATCTATTGGAAATGTTTCTTCTAAATCTACTACTAAACATCCATCTTCCTGGGCATGAAAAGAAAATTCTTTTGAAATACCATCTTGAATCCATTCATCCCAATCAGCAATATCCAGCCTCTCCGTTGCACCTGCTTTACTCCCCCTCAGGTGCAGTCCACCAAAACATAACAGCAACAGTACAGATAATTTTATCAATATCCTCTTCTTCATTTAGTCCCTCCCATATTCTTTGTAAAATATAAAATCGCAGAATATAACTACTCTGCGATTCAAACTGGGCTACAAGGATTCGAACCTTGAAATGCTGGAGTCAGAGTCCAGTGCCTTACCGTTTGGCGATAGCCCATCAA
>CAJUJR010000032.1 GCA_910586605.1 uncultured Lachnospiraceae bacterium
GGGAAGAGATTTTTTATTGAGATCCGGCTACGATTGGCTGTGAATAGTAACGATTTTATGTGGGTATTGAAGGAAATGGAAAAAAGTACTTGCAATGTTCATTGAAATGTGGTAATATACATATCGTTGCTGAACATGACAGATACAATTTGATGGATATTTGGACCTTTAGCTCAGTTGGTTAGAGCAATCGGCTCATAACCGATCGGTCCAGGGTTCGAGTCCCTGAGGGTCCATTTAAATAAGGCCCAGTGGCTCAGTTGGTTAGAGCGTCGCCCTGTCACGGCGAAGGTCGAGGGTTCGAGTCCCTTCTGGGTCGTTACTACTTGACAAGTTATCAGTCAAATGGTATAGTATAGAAAGCTTCGGGATCTTAGCTCAGCTGGGAGAGCATCTGCCTTACAAGCAGAGGGTCACAGGTTCGAGCCCTGTAGGTCCCATTCAATAATATCAAAGTGGTTGCTATTATTGAAGAATATTTATGCCGCAGTGGCGGAACTGGCAGACGCCCAGGACTTAAAATCCTGTGGGTAGTGATACCCGTACCGGTTCGATTCCGGTCTGCGGCATTTTTTGAAAATAGTTGTAAGTTCTTATGAGGATTTACAACTATTTTTGCGTTATACGAAATTGGACTGTAAGATGGTGTTAGTTAAAGCACCTATGCAGGCGTAAGATTTAGGAGGAGGGAAAGAATTTGGTTCAGGAAACAATTGGTGGAAAAAGGAACATAACATCTATGTTAACATTGGATTTGGATGCACAATGGAAATTTTCAAAAATTGGCGCTTCGGATGAGGAGATAACGGCCGTTGTTGTACCAGGATTTGATGACAGCCTGTATGAAACGGTTTCTTTGCCGCATACATGGAATGCAGAGAATGGCACATGTGGCAGGGAAGGTATTTGCTACCGCGGAAATGGGGTTTACAGGAGAGAACTTATACTTCCGTATGAAGAATGGGGGCAAAAGGTTCTATATCTTTCTTTTGAGGGAGCCAATACAGTCGCTACAATATATGTAAATGGTAAAAAGGCCGGAAGGCATGAAGGCGGTTATAGTGGGTTTCGGGTTAACATCACGGATTATATTATTTGGGGACAGGCAAATGTAATTGCGGTGCACGTGGATAATTCTGAAACTACTTATATTGCCCCGATAGGAAAAGAAGGTGATTTTACAAAATTTGGCGGTATTTACCGGGATGTATCTTTGCTCGGCGTTTGTGACGTTAGCTTTAACCTTACAGAAAATGGGACGGATGGGGTTTTTGTATCTTCTTTATTATCAAATGATGACAAGGAAGGGATTGTAAAGATACATGCTTCTATTCGGAATGAAAGCGCAAAGAAGAGGCAGTAAAATGTATTTTCTGTCCTAAAGGATAGGGAAGGGGTTGAAGCAGCAAGAGGTAGCATTTCCCTGGCAATGGAAGCAAATTCTGTTAAGGAAGTGGAATATTTTGTTGAGATAGCAAATCCCCATCCCTGGAATGGCGTCAGGGATCCATATCTGTATATTGTGGATACGTTCCTGGTTTCGGAAGGAGAAACACTCCAGAATGTTATGACCGAAACGGGATTCCGGCGGTATGATATCCAGGGGAACCGGTTTTATTTAAATGGGCAGCTGTATAACATATATGGTGTAAATTATCATCAGGACAGCGCTGCAAATGGCTGGGCGATGACAGACGAGGAGCGGGAGGCGGATTATGCCATGATGCTGGATATGGGGGTGACTGCTGTCAGGATGGTGCATTATCAGCATGACCCTTATGAATATCAGCTTTGTGACAGGCTGGGGCTGATTGTTTATACAGAGATCCCATTGATTAACCGGGCCTGCAGCGAAGAGTTTTTTGTGGATAGGGCGCTTTTTGCAGAAAATATAAAACAGCAGCTTACAGAACTGGTTTGCCAAAATTACAACCACCCTTCCATTTGTTTTTGGGGGATTCCAGGCCGTCATGCGTTTCTGAATATGGTGCAGGAGGGGCTGTTACACAGCATATGGATATGCCAAGCCAAACGGATATTATTCCTAATGGGGAATTGCATTATGAAGAGTACCAGGCCATCTTCCATGAAGAAGCATGGAAGGATATTGTGTTATCAAAGAATGTCTGGGGCGAATTTATTTGGTGTATGTTTGATTTTGCCTCTTATTCCAGGGAGGAAGGGGATACAAAAGGCCAAAATGATAAAGGGTTGGTAACAAGGGACAGAAAAGTGAAAAAGGATGCATATTATTTCTATCAATCTATTTGGGGGGATAAGAAGATAGTGCATATCACGTCATCCCGTTACCAGACGCGCCCATATTATGTGCCAGAAATTAAAGTATATTCCAATGCAGAGACGGTTGAATTATTTGTGGATGGAAAATCTGCCGGGGTGCGGAGTGCCAAGAAGGAAGAATGGGGGGCTACAATTTTTACCTGGGAAAATATTGAGTTATTGCGAGATAAGGAAAATACGGTAAAAGCAATAGCGGTATTTTGTGATGGCAGCCGGAAAGAGGATTGTGTCACATGGATTGGAAGATAGAGGCTGCCGGTTTTCGTCAATATTTAACCCCCAGAGTATTTTCAACAGACAGGAGAACGGTTTATGTCAAAAGAAAAGAGAAAAAAAATATATGATGTCAAAATATCCCAGTCAATCCGTACAAAGCTGATTTTGCTTATGGTCTGCATTATGGGGCTTATGATGCTTGCATACTGGTTTATGAATTATACGCTTTTATCGCCTTATTATGAATATAGTAAGGCTTCTTTGCTTGCAGATTCTTATGATGATGCAAATGAGGTGGCAAATGCAGATGAGGCATATAAGAATGGAGAAGCTGTCCTGTCTTCCGAGAGTGAGTTGGATTTGGAGATTATTGGTGAAAACAGTGCGGTAGACCTTTATATTTTCCAGGTGTTTAATTTTTGGGGAGAAACCTTATATAGGTTTGATTATCCTGGCGTGACGCAGGCACAGCGGAAACTGATTGAAGATTTGACTCAGAATTATATCTATGGATACAGTTCTGAGGAGGGTAGCAGTGGGTATCAGGGCAGGCAGTTAATCCAGAAAAAAGAAGGATATACGATTTATAAGGTATATGATGAAAGGATTGGGTCTTATTACCTGGAACTTTTTGGCAAGATGGATGCCGGCTCTTATATTTATCTGCGTACCAATTACCAGAGTATGAATGAAAGTATTGACATTTTTAACCGGTTTATTGGCTATACGGGCAGTGGGGTGCTTTTAGTCAGCGTGATTATTATGGTATTTTTTGGGAATGGTTTTGCAAAGCCTATTTTACAGATTACAGATATTGCAAAAAGGATGTCGGAACTGGATTTTGAGGCGAAATATTTAGTAAAGACGCAGGATGAAATAGGCGTGCTTGGGAGCAGCATCAATACCTTGTCAGAGACGTTGGAAACCACGATTTCTGAATTAAAAACAGCAAATAATGAATTACAGAAGGATATTGAGAAGAAGATACAGATTGATGAAATGCGCAAGGAATTCCTTTCTAATGTGTCACATGAATTAAAGACGCCGATTGCTTTGATTCAGGGATATGCCGAGGGGCTGCAGGAAAATATCAGCGACGATGCGGAGAGCAG
The DNA here is from genome assembly GCA_910586605.1 of uncultured Lachnospiraceae bacterium. Taxonomy (GTDB): domain Bacteria; phylum Bacillota; class Clostridia; order Lachnospirales; family Lachnospiraceae; genus Butyribacter. The sequence goes on from CAJUJR010000032.1 coordinate 3,630, forward strand.
GGAATTTTATTGTGAAGTTATTATAGATGAAGCAAAGAAAATGAATAAGATGGTGAAAAAGCTCCTGACACTGAACCAGATTGAATTTGGGAATGACCAGGTGGTATTTGAACGGTTTGATATTGTAAACCTGATTCAAAATGTATTGCAGTCTGCAACGCTTCTTGCAGGGCAGAAGGATGCAGCGCTTGGTTTTGACAAGGAATATGAGCCAGTCTATGTATGGGCGGATGAATATATGGTGGAAGAGATTATAACAAATTATGTCAGCAATGCTATCCATCATGTGGATTTTGAAAAAAAGATTACTGTTTCCCTAGAACCTAGGGAGAAGGTTGTGCGGATTAAAGTATTTAATACGGGGATGCCAATACCAGAAGAAGACCTTGATAAAGTCTGGATTAAGTTTTATAAGGTGGATAAAGCACGGACACGGGAATATGGGGGGAGCGGCATTGGGCTGTCTATCGTCAAGGCAATTGTAAGCTCTTTGAACCGTGAATGTGGCGTGGAAAATCATGAAAATGGGGTGGAATTCTGGTTTGAATTGGAATGTGTCTGAATTTGCCTGTGGATAGTAACGTTTGGAAGCCTTAATCAGAAATTTGTACAACGATTGATTGACGATATAACCTTGATTATGGTAGTATAGAGATATGAGTTTGAAATCCGGGAACGAAAAGAAGGATTTTACGGGAGGTAGCAAATGAAAAGAAAATTATGTATTTTGGCTTTTGCTGTGGCATTTGTTTTTACAGGCTGTAGTTATAATGTTCCAGATTTGTCAGGTGTAGATAATGATTTGGCGGGACAGTATGTAGCTGATGCGCTTTTGCGGCATGATAAGCATTATGATGAAGCGCTGGAATATGACCATGCGTTGCTGCAGCCAACCCCGACTCCGGCGCCGACAGAACCACCAGTGACAGAAGAGCCGGAGGACAGTACTTCTTCGGATGGGCAGGGAGCTTCTGCAAATAACGGCGGGGAGGCACAGCCGTCGTTAAAGAACGTAGCGCTTTCTGATATCTATGGTGTGCCAGGCGTTACTGTAAAAGGGAATACATATCAGGTTACATCGTCTTATGGTACCAGTTATGCTGTCTGCCAGGCAAAGAAGGGGAAAAAGCTGCTGGCAGTAAATTTTGCTATCGCAAATACATCAAAAGCGGAAAAAAGGGTGAATTTCCAGAAAAAGGGAGTACAGGCAGAGCTTCTTTTAGACGGCAAGAGCATGGGCGGGCCGTTGCTGTCTATTGTAGATGGGGATTTGCAGTCGTTTAATACAAAGATAGGCGCTGGCAAAAAGAAGCAGGGCGTGTTGATTTTTGAAATAGGCAAATCAGTAAAAGTGGGCGATGTAAAAGTACGCTTTGTAAATGGAAACAATGAGTCTGTTGTATCAGTACATTAGTATAAATCTAACTGCTATTGGATGATTAATGAGTTGTTTTTTGCCGGAAGATGCTTTATAATAATAAATAAATATGAAATCGGCTTTTCATTTTCAGGAAATTTTTGGTTTTATTCTGTCCGGATGAAATCATTGCGCCTGAGGATGGTAATCTGATAGTAGGATTACACATTGGAGGGAAAAACATGGAGACAGGAATTCTATTAGAGAGCGGAACAAATGAATTGGAAATTTTACAATTCAGGGTTGGGGATAATTTTTATGGGATTAATGTGGCAAAGATCCGTGAAATTTTAAGCTATGTAAAGCCAACGCCAATACCAAATGCAGACCCAAGGATTGAAGGGATTTTCATGCCGCGTGACGAGGTAATATCCGTGATTAATCTGGCAGAGTGTTTGAATCTGAGTACTGCGCCGTTAGAAGGAACTGCTACAGATATGTATATTGTTACCAATTTTAATATGCTGAATGTGGCATTTCATGTGAATGCAGTGCAGGGAATCCACAGGGTTTCCTGGAGTGAGATTATTAAGCCGGATTCCACAATCAATGCTGCCGGGGCTGGGATGGCAACAGGGATTGTGCGGATTGATGACAAGTTAATAATTGTTTTGGATTTTGAGAAAATTGTATCAGAAATCAATCCGGAGAGCGGCTTGAAAATATCTGATGTGGAACATATGCGTGGCAGGGCGAGGAATGAATCTCCGATTTTGATTGCGGAGGATTCTGCGCTGCTTAGTAGGATGATTGTAAACTGCCTGGAACAGGCAGGCTATACCAATATTACAACGACGGATAATGGGCAGGAATGTTGGAATACGCTTCGTAAATATCAGAGGCAAGGGCTCGTTGATGAAAAAGTGGCCTGTGTCATTACAGATATTGAAATGCCCCAGATGGATGGCCACCGTTTGACGAAACTGATCAAGACGGATGATGAACTGAAAAAGCTTCCGGTTGTTATCTTTTCTTCTCTTGTCAATGATGAAATGCGCCGGAAAGGGGAACAGCTTGGTGCAAATGCGCAGCTTTCAAAGCCGGAAATCGGCCAACTTGTGCATGCAATTGATCAGCTTTTGGATGCAGCAGAAGCGGAAGCAGCGGCAGCAGAAGCGGAATAAGTTTGCTGTAAAAAGATAAACAAGGTGGAGGAGAAAGCAATTGAGCGAGGATAAAGGGTTACAGGAAGCAGATATGGCTACAGAGGAGGTAATTGAGGATTTATCTTCTTTTGTAGACCTTGCAGATTTGGATGAGTTAGAATATAAAGATAACGAGGATGTATTTGGCGGACTGGGCGATATCGCAGATTTGGGCGAGATGCCAGATTTATCCTTGGATACAGTATCTGACAGCCAGGAAGCAGCAGGAGGGGTTTCTATTCCTGATTTAATTGCAGAAGAGCCAGAGGAAGTGTCTTTTCAGACGGTTGAGCCGGCAGAAGATGTTTCCGTTCCTGATTTGATGGAAGACGCAAGCCCGATACCGGATTTGCTGATGGAGGACGAGGGAGTTCCGATGCCGGCATTGGATGATATGGAGGAGGGCAAAGCCTCAATGCCGGAATCCGTTGATATGGCAGATATTGATAGTGGCGAGATGATGCCATCGTTAGATGATATGGCAAATATTGGGGACGAAGAGCCGATGCCATTATTAGATGATATGGCGGATGTTGGGGATGAAGAGCCAATGCCATTATTGGATGATATGGCGGATATTGGGGATGAAGAGCAAATGCCGCCGTTGGATGGCATTGCAGATATGGAAATGGATTTGCCGGCGCCGGATATGGAATCGGGTGAAGATGCGGCTGGAGAAGAAGATGGCGTAATGCCTGATGTTAGCCTTTTGGATGCCATAGGGGATGAAGCAGTAGATTCTTCTGTACTGGATGCCCTTGATGGTTTGGACAACGGAACAGAGGAGCCAATCCTGGATGAAGCAGTAAGTGATATTCTTGCAGGGGGAGCTGGTATTGGTGACTTGGATTTAGGCTTTTCCGATGGAGAAGAGGCTGCGCCCGCTGTAGAGGAATCTGGTGGAAGTGGTTTAGATTCGATGTTAGGCGGTTTGTTAAATAATCTTGATATGAATGGTTCCATTTCTGACAGCCTGCCAGGTGGTGAGGATTCCATTGGAATGGGTATTGCCCCGATTGCTATGGATGAATTGGATGAATTGGATGAATTGTCAGACGATACGGAAGAAATGCTGGATGTTTCTGGAATAGTGCCAGAGGCAGCAGCACAGGAGGAAAAGGAACCAGGGCTGTTAAAACGTGTGTTTGGCAATGTGGTGACAGATGAGATTGCGGAACAGGAGCGGATGGCGGCACAACAGGAAGAAGAGGATGCAGCAAAGCGCGCCGAGGAGGAAGAGAAGGCTAAGGAAGAAGCTGCTATAAAGAAGGAAGAGAAAAAGGCAGAAAAAGCTGCAAAAAAAGAGGAGAAGAAAAAGCAGAAAGAAGCAAAGAAGGCAGAAAAGGCTGCGAAAAAAGAGGAAAAGAAAAAACAGAAAGAGGAAGAAGAGGCAGCAGAGTTAGAGGTTGTCGGAAAACTTAATAAAGTCGGTGTTTCTATTATTGTGGCTGCAACCATTCTTTTCCTGGCAGTTGAAATTACAGGGACAAATCTCTTTGGCTACATAAGTACCAAAAATAAAGCAGTTGATTACTTTGAGATGGGCAAATATACACAGGCTTATCAGGAAGCAATTGGTACGAATATGTCTGAAAAAGACAAAGAGGAGTATGAAAAGATTAAGGTTGTGATGAAGGTACAGCAGGCATTAAATGCATATCAGAATTATGACAGAGTAAGCTATTATCCAGAGGCGCTTGATGCATTACTTCGTGGGTTAAAGCGGTATGATTCCAATATTGATAAAGGGATTGAGTTAGAAGTGGACAGCGATATGATGTCCTGTAGGAAACAGATTCTGACATTGCTTCAGTCAGAATTTAATCTTTCAGAATCAGATGCATATTCAATTCTGGCAATGGATTCAGGGAACTATCAGAAAAAAGTTGTGGAACTTGGTTTAAAAAAGAAATAGGGGGATGGCCCGCCAGTGCAGGATATTGGCGGGCTATCCTCCTGATTTACGTTGCTATAGAAAGGAACAGGACAGAGATGATTGCAATTATTGATTATGATGCAGGCAATTTAAAAAGTGTGGAAAAAGCGTTGCAGTTTCTTGGAGAGGAAGGTAAATGCACAAGAGATGCCCAGGAAATTCTAAATGCAGATAAGGTAATACTGCCAGGCGTAGGGGCATTTGGGGAAGCAATGGAGAAACTTGGGCATTTTGGACTGATTGAGGTTCTGCAGGATGTTGTGAAAAGGGACATACCATTTCTGGGCATATGCCTTGGGCTGCAGTTAATGTTTGAAAGCAGTGAAGAGGCTCCTGGGATTGCAGGGTTATCCCTTTTGCCGGGAAAAATTGTAGCATTTCCGAAGAAAGAAGGGTATAAGATTCCGCATATGGGTTGGAATTCACTTTCCATTCATAAGGACGCCCGTTTGTTCCGGGGAGTGGAAAAAGAGCCTTATGTTTATTTTGTACACTCTTATTATCTGGAGGCAATGGAGCAGTCAGATGTGGCGGCTACTACAGAATATATTACAAAGGTACATGCTTCTGTTGAACATGGAAATCTTTTTGGATGCCAGTTCCATCCTGAAAAGAGTGGTGAAACAGGTTTGCAGATTTTGAGAAATTTCTGTGAAGTAAATTGAAAGATTTGCTAGAGCGCGTTTGACGATTGCTTTTATTAGATGTGTTTTACACTTTGTGGGAGAATGAATTTCAAACATGCTCTGGCAGGTAATTTAGAATGGATGTAAAGGAAAAATATGATCACTGGATTTTGAAGGAAGGATAGAAGGAAAATGTTTACAAAGAGGATTATTCCATGTTTAGATGTAAATAATGGAAGGGTAGTAAAGGGGATTAATTTTGTAGATTTACGGGATGCCGGAGACCCGGTCGAGGTAGGGAAAGCATATGGGGAAGCAGGGGCGGATGAACTTGTTTTTTTGGATATTACAGCATCTTCTGATGCAAGGGCAACGAAAATTGATATGGTGCGGCGGGTAGCGGAAACAGTATTTATCCCATTTACTGTTGGGGGAGGTATCCGTACAATTGATGATTTTAAGCTGGTGCTCCGTGAAGGGGCAGACAAGGTAGCAGTAAATTCAGCAGCAATCCAGAATCCAGAACTGATTTCGGAGGCTGCAATGAAGTTTGGAAGCCAGTGTGTCGTGGTGGCAATTGATGCAAAACGCCGTGCAGATGGAAGTGGATGGAATATTTATAAGAACGGCGGACGTGTTGATATGGGGATTGACGCTGTCGAATGGGCAGTAAAAGCAAATAAACTGGGGGCAGGAGAAATCCTTTTGACCAGCATGGACTGTGATGGGACAAAGGACGGTTATGATATTGAACTGACAAAGACAATATCGGGACAGGTTTCCATTCCAGTCATTGCTTCCGGAGGGGCTGGGAAACTGGAGCATTTTAAAGAAGCATTGGTAGAAGGGGATGCAGATGCTGTGTTGGCAGCTTCACTATTCCACTATAAAGAACTTACGATTAATGAAGTGAAAGAATATCTCCGTAAAGAAGGGATTAGCGTACGCTTGTAAAAAGTAACGCGGCACATATAAATTACAGAAAGGGAGCAGCATTGAGGCGCTGCAGAAGGGGCAAAAAGATGGCAATGATTACAAATGACTGGCTTGATGCAATTCAAACTGAATTTTCCAAGCCATATTACAAGGAACTTTTTGAGTTTGTAAAGGAGGAATATAGCCGTGTAACAGTATATCCTCCTTCAGATGATATTTTTAATGCATTTCATTTTACACCTTTGTCAAAGGTAAAGGTACTGATTTTAGGGCAGGACCCATACCATAATGTCCATCAGGCACATGGCCTGAGTTTTTCTGTGCCGGATGACCAGAAGGACATTCCGCCTTCTTTGCAGAATATTTATAAGGAGCTACAAGAGGATTTGGGTTGTAGGGTTCCTAATAATGGTTATCTAAAAAAGTGGGCTGACCAGGGCGTCCTTTTACTAAATACGGTCTTGACTGTCCGTGCCCATCAGGCAAATTCCCATCAGGGAAAGGGCTGGGAGAAGTTTACAGATGCAGTAATCCAGGCTGTAAATATGCAGGATAGGCCGGTTGTGTATCTTCTTTGGGGGAAGCCGGCGCAGAGCAAGGCTTCGATGCTGACGAATCCAAAGCATTTGATTTTAAAGGCACCGCATCCAAGCCCTTTATCTGCATACAGGGGATTTTTCGGGTGCAGGCATTTTAGCCGGGCAAATGCTTTTCTAGTGGAAAATGGGGCAGAGCCGATTGATTGGCAAATTGAAGACGTTAGGAATTAGGAGCTGTAAATAATTTATTACAGTCCCTTTACAGAAAAGAGGTGCAGCATGTTACGTATTGTAAAGTATATGAAGGGCTATGGGAATCTTGTAGCCCTTATTGTAGTGCTTTTGGTAGTGCAGGCATTTTGTGATCTGGCATTGCCGCAGTATACGTCAGATATTATTGATAATGGAATCCAAAATAAGGGAGTTATATATGTGCTTCCGGAAAAAATCCTGGCTGTGGAATTTGAAGCAGCCCAGATGGTGATGACAAAAGAGGAGATTGCTGACTGGAAAGATTCTTATAAAGAAAATGGGGAAATTTATGAACGGAAGGATATTTCTAAAAAAAGGCTGGAAGAATTGAATGAGGAATTTTCAGTTCCGCTTTTAGTCTATGCGCAGACGCTTTCTATGCGAAAGGAAACGAAAGCCGGGCAGCAGATGCCAGAGGGCGCTTTGGCTGGAATCCGTGATAAAGTGGAAGAACAGTGCAGCACAATAGGGGAATCCCTTGTATATTCTACGGTAATGGCATACACCGCTTCTGTAGAAGAGGCGGCGGGCATTGATATGGAGAAGAAGCAGAAAAATTATCTGTGGCTTGCTGGTGGGAAAATGCTTATTGTCGCTTTTTTAATGGCGTTGGTATCTTCCCTTGTCTGCCTTTATTCTGCTAAGATAGGGGCTGGTGTTGGCCGGGATTTAAGAGGGAAGATTTACTCGAAAGTAATGCGCTTTTCGGATGCAGAAATGGGAAAATATTCCACGGCTTCCTTGATTACAAGGAGTACAAATGATGTGCAGCAGATTCAGATGGTAGAAACCATGCTTCTCCGCATGATTATTTACGCGCCAATTATCGGGATCGGAGGGATAATCAAGGTAATCCAGACAGGTTCCGGCATGGGCTGGATTATTGTTCTTGCCGTTGTGCTTTTGTTTGCCCTTGTTATGGCGCTTTTAAAGCTTGCAATGCCAAAGTTTAAAAAGATGCAGACGTTGGTTGACCGTATTAACCTGATTTCTAGGGAAATATTGACAGGGCTTTCCGTTATCCGGGCTTTTGGCCGGGAAAAACGGGAGGAAGAGCGTTTTGAAGAAGCAAATACAGCCCTGACAAGGAACATGCTGTTTACAAACCGTGTAATGACATTTATGATGCCGTGTATGATGTTTATTATGTATGGCATATCTATTTTGATTGTATGGGTGGCTGCCGGGAAGATTGACCAGGGGACAATACAGGTTGGGACGATGACGGCGTTTATCACGTATGCTATGCAGATTGTTATGGCGTTTTTGATGCTGACAATGCTTTCAGTTATGGCGCCGCGTGCTTCCGTGGCGGCAGAACGTATTGATGAAGTGTTAGAAGCCAAGATTTTGATTCAGGACAAGGAAGGGGCAAAAGAGACAAAGATACAGCATGGCGTTGTAGAATTTCAAGATGTAAGTTTTGCCTATCCTGGCGGGGATGAAAATGTAATAGAGCATATTTCTTTTACAGCGGGAACAGGGAAAGTAACGGCGATAATTGGTGGTACAGGAAGCGGTAAATCTACGCTGGTAAACCTGATTCCGAGGTTTTATGACGTGACTTCTGGAAAGATTACGATAGATGGGGAAGATATCCGGGAAATAACGCAAAAAAGCCTGCGTGATGCGATTGGTTATGTGCCGCAGAAGGGCGTGCTGTTTTCTGGGACAATTGCTTCTAACCTAAAATATGGAAAAGAGGATGCGACACAAAAGCAGATAGAGGAAGCAATTTCGATAGCACAGGCAAAAGAAATTGTGGATGGTAAGAAAGACGGCTACAACAGTACGATTGCGCAAGGGGGAAGCAATGTGTCCGGCGGGCAGAAACAACGATTTTCAATTGCGCGTGCGATTGTAAAAGAGCCGAAAATCTATATATTTGACGATAGTTTTTCTGCTTTGGATTATAAAACTGACGCAGTCCTCCGGAAAGAACTTTCTAAAAAGACAAAATCTGCCACCGTATTGATTGTGGCGCAGCGTATTAGCACGATTCTCCATGCAGACCAGATTATTGTATTGGAGGAAGGGAAGATTGCAGGAATCGGGACGCACCGGGAGCTGATGGAAAACTGCAGCGTATATCAAGAGATTGCTGCATCACAGCTTTCTGAAGGTGATTTGGATAAATTAGCAGAAGGCAGGAAGGAGGGGAAAGCCAATGAGTGAGCAGAAAGCGCCAAGAAGGATGCATCCTGGGCCTGGGGCAATGGGGACAGAAAAGGCAAAGAATTTTAAGGGTACAATCCGAAAAATCCTTTTTTATATTGGAAAATATAAAATTGGCATTGTTTTTGTGGGGATTTTTGCCATTGCTTCCACTGTTTTTAATGTTGCAGGGCCAAAGGTGCTTGGGAATGCAACAACAGAGCTGTCAGAAGGGCTTATGAGGAAAATCCAGGGCGAAGGCGGAATTGATTTTTCAAAAATAGGATGGATTTTAGTTGGGGTTTTATGCCTTTATGGTTTTAGTTCTGTATTTAGTGCGCTGCAAGGCTGGATTATGACTGGTGTAACACAGAAAATATGTTACCAGCTGCGTAAGGAAATTTCTGAAAAAATCAACCGGATGCCAATGAAGTATTTTGAAAGCCGGACATATGGGGAGGTGCTTTCCCGTATTACAAATGATGTGGACACGGTGGGGATGGGCTTAAACCAGAGCGTAACACAGATTATCACATCCATTACAACACTTGTGGGCGTTTTGATTATGATGCTTTCCATCAGTCCATTAATGACGCTGATTGCCATTATAATCCTTCCGGTTTCAGTAATTTTGATTAGCCTAGTCGTTAAGAAGTCCCAGAAATATTTTAAGACGCAGCAGGAATACCTGGGGCATATTAATGGGCAGATTGAAGAAAACTATGGCGGCCATAATGTGGTGCGTGCTTTTAATAAGGAAGAGAGTGTAATTAAGGAATTTATTGATACAAATGATGTGCTTTATGATTCGGCATGGAAATCACAGTTTTTATCTGGAATGATGCAGCCGGTCATGATGTTTGTCGGGAACCTGGGGTATGCAGGGGTGGCAATTGCCGGGGGGTTCCTAACGATTAAAGGGACAATCCAAGTTGGTGATATCCAGGCGTTTATCCAGTATGTAAAGCAATTTACGCAGCCGGTGCAGCAGATTGCACAAGTAATCAATATGCTGCAGTCTATGGCGGCTGCGGCAGAACGTGTTTTTGAGTTTTTAGAAGAGGAAGAGGAAGGACAGGTGGCAGGCCATCCGGTATCAGTTGAAGAGATTAGCGGAAATGTTGACTTTGAGCATATTAGTTTTGGCTACCAAGAAGGGCAGATAATCCTCCATGATTTCAGCACGCACGTAGAACCGGGAAAGAAAATTGCGATTGTAGGCCCGACCGGGGCAGGCAAGACAACGCTTGTAAAGCTTTTGATGCGTTTTTATGACGTAAATTCTGGTTCCATCCGCCTTGACGGGCATGATATCCGAGAGTTTAACCGCAGGGATTTAAGGGACGCATTTGGCATGGTGCTGCAGGACACATGGCTTTTTAAAGGGACAATTATGGAAAACATCCGCTATGGGAAGCTTACCGCAACAGATGAAGAGGTGATTGCCGCCGCAAAAGCAGCCCATGCAGACAGTTTTATCAGAACACTGCCAGGCGGCTACCAGATGGAGCTAAATGAGGAAGCGAGCAATGTTTCGCAAGGGCAAAAACAGCTCCTTACGATTGCAAGGGCGATACTTGCCAATAACCGGATATTGATTCTGGATGAAGCAACGTCTTCGGTTGATACTTATACAGAAGTAAGAATCCAAAAGGCGATGGATAACCTAATGAAAGGCAGAACCAGCTTTGTGATTGCCCACCGCCTTTCCACAATCCGTGATGCAGACAGTATTCTGGTTATGAAAGACGGAGATATTGCGGAACAGGGAAGCCATGAGGAACTTTTGCAAAAAAATGGCGTTTATGCCGATTTGTACCGCAGCCAGTTTTACGCATGATGATTAGGATGGCCGTGGATAGTACTAGGCTAGATAGTAAGGAAACCGAAAAAAATGTTGCTTCCTGTTCGGTTTAATGCTATACTTTAGTGTGATTTCGTTTTAGAACTGATAAATTTACAGATAAATAGGAGCGATGTTCATGAGTGTATTTAGTAAGATTTTTGGAACCCACAGCCAACATGAGGTAAAACGGATTTTGCCGCTTGTAGATAAAATCGAGGCAATGGGGCCGGAATATGAGAAGCTGACGGATGCAGAGCTGCAGGCTAAGACAGCAGAGTTTAAGGAAAGGCTTGCAAATGGAGAGACTTTAGATGACCTGCTTCCGGAAGCATATGCAACAGTACGCGAGGCAGCAACGCGCGTGCTTGGGATGCGCCATTACCGTGTCCAGCTAATCGGTGGCGTCATCCTCCACCAGGGGCGTATTACGGAGATGCGTACTGGTGAAGGTAAGACGCTTGTATCTACGCTTCCGGCATACTTAAATGCTTTGGAGGAAAAAGGGGTCCATATCGTAACTGTCAACGACTATCTTGCAAAGCGTGATGCGGAATGGATGGGGAAGGTACATGAGTTTTTAGGGCTTTCTGTTGGCGTTATTTTAAACTCAATGGATAACGATGAGAGAAGGGAAGCATATGGGTGTGATATTACCTATGCCACAAATAATGAACTGGGCTTTGATTATCTGCGTGACAATATGGTGGTATATAAAGAAGAACTGGTACAGCGTTCCCTGCATTATGCGATTATTGATGAGGTCGATTCTGTCCTGATTGACGAAGCGAGGACTCCGCTTATTATTTCTGGGCAAAGTGGGAAATCGACGAAATTATATGACGCCTGCGATATTTTTGCAAGGCAGCTTACAAGAGGTACGGCAAAAGAGCTTTCCAAGATGGATATCCTGATGAATGAGGAAGAACAGGAGACAGGCGATTATGTCGTGGATGAAAAGGATAAAAATGTAAACTTGACAGAAGAAGGCGTGCGCAAGGCAGAACGTTTTTTCCGTGTGGACAATCTTGCTGATCCAAGCAACCTAGAGCTGCAGCACAATATTAACCTTGCTCTGCGCGCCCATTCCTTAATGGCGAAGGACAAGGACTACGTGGTAAAAGATGATGAAGTGTTAATTGTCGATGAATTTACTGGGCGTATTATGCCGGGGCGCCGTTTTTCAGACGGTCTCCATCAGGCGATAGAGGCAAAGGAGCATGTCAAGGTAAAACGTGAAAGTAAAACACTTGCAACGATTACATTCCAGAACTTCTTTAATAAATATGGAAAGAAATCTGGTATGACTGGTACGGCGTTGACGGAGGAGAAGGAATTCCGTGAAATCTATGGCATGGATGTTGTGGAAGTGCCTACAAATCTTCCGGTAGCCCGTATTGATTATAATGATGTGGTTTATAAGACAAAGGAAGAAAAGTTCAATGCTGTCGTAGAAGATATTGCAGAGGCGCATGAAAAAGGGCAGCCGGTGCTTGTTGGTACAATTGCAATTGATACTTCAGAATATTTAAGCAGCAAGCTACAGAAAAAAGGTATTCCGCATAAGGTCTTAAATGCTAAGTTCCACGAGCTTGAAGCTGAAATTATTGCGGATGCCGGGCAGATGGGTGCTGTTACAATTGCAACCAATATGGCCGGCCGTGGTACGGATATTAAGCTTGGCGAGGGTGTAAAAGAGCTTGGCGGCCTGAAAATTATTGGTACAGAGCGCCATGAATCAAGGCGTATTGACAACCAGCTCCGAGGGCGTTCCGGACGTCAGGGAGATCCAGGGGAATCCCGTTTCTATATTTCCCTGGAAGATGATTTAATGCGCCTGTTTGGCTCAGAACGTTTGATGGGATTGTTTGAAGCAATGCCGGAAGGGGAGCAGATTGAGCATAAAATGTTATCAAGCGCAATCGAGGGGGCGCAGAAGAAAATTGAAGGGAATAACTTTGGAATTAGAAAGAATCTCCTGGAGTTTGACCGTGTCAATAATGAACAGCGTGAGGTGATTTATAAAGAACGCCGTATGGTATTGGATGGCGAAAGCATGCGCGATACAATTTATAAGATGATTACAGATGTTGTAGAGCATGTCGTGGATGCCATTATCAATGCAGATGCACCCGCAGAAGAATGGGATATAAAGGAATTAAACCATGTAATCCGCCCAATTATCCCTATGAAAAAAGTTGTCCTGACAGAGGAACAGCTTAAGCATATGAAGAAGGATGAACTGCTGCAGCAGTTAAAAGAAGAAGCAGTTAAGACATATGAAGCAAAAGAGGCAGAATTCCCTGATCCTGACAGAATCCGGGAAGTGGAGCGCATTATCCTTTTGCGCGTTATTGACCATAAGTGGATGGACCATATTGATGATATGGATCAGCTCCGCCAGGGAATTGGATTACAGGCGTTTGGGCAGAGGGATCCTGTTGTAGAATATAAATTTGCCGGGTTTGATATGTTTAATGAGATGATTGATGCTATTTCTGAGGATACAGTAAAAGCGCTGATGCATATCCAGGTTGAACAGAATGAGCAGAATGTCCAGCGTGAACAGGTTGCAAAAGTAACAGGGACAAATAAAGATGAAACAGTTGCCGCGGCCCCGAAAAAGAGGGAAGGCAAGAAAATTCAGCCAAATGACCCGTGCCCTTGCGGTAGCGGGAAAAAATATAAAATGTGCTGTGGCAGGCGGATTTAACTGCTTGCTTGAGGCATAGACAGAAAGAGGTGAGTTGATGGTAGAGTATGATAATATAAAGCTGACATTATCAGAATACGAAAAACCACTGCTTGAAATGGGGAATTCACTTTGACCTCGCAAATAAACGCGACAGGGTTGAAGAGCTTGATAAGACAATGGAGGAGCCAGGGTTTTGGGATAACCCAGAAGCTTCTGCAGCGATAGTCCAGGAGAGCAGGAAATTAAAGGCCGTGATAGAACGGTATGAAGCGCTTTGTACAGAGCGTGAAGATATGCTGACTTTGATAGAGATTGGCGAAGAAGAAAATGATACCGATTTAGTGGGGGAAATCCAGTCCTCGCTGAAGAATTTTGAGGAGCAGTTTGAGAACCTTCGGATTGAAACGCTTTTAAGTGGTGAATATGATAAAGACAATGCGATTCTGACACTTCATGCAGGAGCCGGCGGCACAGAAAGCTGCGACTGGGCAGGAATGTTATGCCGGATGTACCAGCGGTGGGCAGAAAAGCAAGGCTTTCAGGTGGAAATGCTTGATTTCCTGGATGGGGAGGAAGCCGGGTTAAAGTCGGTTACTTTGCAGATTAATGGAATGAACGCATATGGCTATCTGAAATCAGAACATGGGGTGCACCGCCTTGTGCGGATTTCCCCATTTAATGCAGCAGGGAAGCGGCAGACTTCCTTTGTATCTTGCGATGTAATGCCAGATATTGAGGAAGACCTGGATGTGGAAGTTTCAGAGGATGATATCCGGATTGATACTTACCGTTCCAGCGGCGCGGGAGGCCAGCATATTAACAAGACTTCATCTGCAATCCGTATTACGCATTTCCCGACAGGGATTGTTGTACAGTGCCAGAATGAGCGTTCCCAGCATATGAATAAAGATAAGGCGATGCAGATGTTAAAAGCAAAGCTGTATATGTTAAAGCAGCAGGAGCAGCTTGACAAGGCAAATGGCATCCGTGGGGAGGCAAAGGAGATTGGCTGGGGAAGCCAAATCCGTTCTTATGTGATGCAGCCTTATACAATGGTAAAGGATCACAGGACGAACGCAGAAGTCAGCAATACACAAGGAGTCCTGGACGGTAATCTGGAGCCATTTATTAATGCATATCTGGCATGGATAAATTAGAAGGACGTAAAATGGCGTTCTTCCCATTATTGAGAAAGACGGGGTACAAGTATGAAAAAGGTGAGTGTGTTAGGCTATGGCACGGTCGGTTCTGGCGTGGTTGAAATCCTCAGGGAAAATGCGGAACTGATTGAAAAAAGGGCTGGAGAGAAAATTCAGGTAAAATCTGTCCTTGATTTAAGGGATTTTCCGGGAGACCCGGTACAGGATATTATTGTCCATGATTTTGAAGAAATCAGGAATGATTCGGAAGTACAGATTGTAGTAGAAACGATGGGAGGCCTTCATCCTGCATATGAGTTTGTAAAAGCTTCTTTAGAGAGTGGGAAAAGCGTGTGTACTTCTAATAAAGCGCTTGTAGCTGCATATGGCCCGGAACTTTTGAAGCTGGCAGAAGAAAAAAATGTGAACTTCTTGTTTGAAGCTAGTGTTGGAGGCGGGATCCCAATTATCCGCCCATTAAAGGTTTCCCTTGCGCCAGACGAGATTTTAGGGATTTCGGGGATATTAAATGGAACCACGAATTATATTTTGACAGAGATGGCAGAAAATGGTTCTGATTTTGATTCTGTGTTAAAAGATGCGCAGGAGAAAGGATATGCGGAGAAAGACCCGACCGCTGATGTGGAAGGGTATGACGCATGCCGTAAGATTGCGATTTTAACATCATTGGCTTATGGGAAACAGCTTGATTTTGAAGATATTTATACTGAAGGAATAACAAAGATTACAGACCGCGATATCCAGTATGCAAAGGAATTAGGGGCAAAGATTAAGATTTTTGGTTCCAGCAAAAAAGTTGGGGATAAAGTGTCTGCAATGGTAGCGCCAAAACTGATTACCGCTTCCCATCCTTTATATAGTGTGGATGGTGTATTTAATTCTATCCTTGTGACAGGGAACATGGTAGGGGACGTTATGTTTTATGGCCAGGGCGCAGGAAAGCTTGCAACGGCAAGCGCTGTTGTTTCTGATGTGATTGATGAAGCAAAGCATACAGCTATCAATATGAAAACCTTGTGGGAGCCTGAAAAGCTTGCCTTGATGCCAATGGAAGAAGTGGCATCCCGCTTCTTTGTCCGGATTCATGGAAGGAAAGAAGAAGCGGCAGAATTAGCAGAACGTGCATTTGGCAAGGTGCTTTCTGTTGAGGCTGGTTTTGAAGATGAATTTGGGTTTGTGACAGAAGAAATGACAGAAGGTGCATTTGAAAAGGCGGCAGGCGAAGTGGATATCATTAACCGGATTCGTTTTGACTAAGCAGGAATGGAGCAAGAGATGAAATATATTGTAATATTAGGGGATGGGATGGCGGATGAGCCAATCGCCCAGATAGATGGCAGGACGCCGCTTATGGCGGCAAATACGCCGGTGATGGATTCTTTGGCGGCAAAGTCAGAAATTGGCCTTGCCCATACGATTCCAAAGGGGATGAAGCCGGGAAGCGATACGGCAAACCTTGCAGTATTGGGGTATGACCCAGAAAAATATTATACGGGGCGTTCCCCGCTTGAGGCACTGAGCATTGGCGTGCCATTAAAAGATACGGATATTGCGATCCGCTGTAATATTGTTACGGTTTCTGACGATGACTTGCCATATGGGGAAAAGACAATTATCGACCACAGTTCCAGTGAAATTTCAACGGAAGATGCTACAGTGCTGATGGAGGCTATCCAGAGGGAGATGGATAATGAAACCTACCAGTATTATGTAGGCACGAGTTACCGCCATCTTACGGTATGGGATAAAGGGGCTGTGACAGAACTTGTGCCTCCCCATGATATCTTAGGGAAGGTGATTGGGCAGTATCTGCCAGAGGATGAAAAACTCCGTGAAATGATGGAGAGAAGCTATGCAATTTTAAATAACCATCCAATAAATGTGGAACGTGCAAAGAAAGGGCTAAATAAAGCAAACTCTATCTGGTTCTGGGGTGCGGGGACAAGGCCAGCCCTGGATTCCTTTGAAGAAAAATACCACAAAAAAGGAGCGATGATTTCTGCTGTTGATTTGCTAAAAGGGATTGCAGTTGGCGCTTCGATGGGAAATATTGATGTTCCCGGCGCAAATGGCACATTGGAAACAAACTGGGAGGGCAAGGCAGAGGCGGCAGTGAAAGCGCTGCTGGAAGAAAATTATGATTTTGTCTATGTCCATATGGAAGCGCCAGATGAAATGGGGCATCAAGGAAGCCTGGAAAGGAAGATAAAGGCAATTGAGTACCTGGACAGCAGAGTCCTTTCTATAGTAGTAGAAAAGATGGAGGAATCTGGGGAGGATTATCGGATGCTAGTGATGCCAGACCATCCTACGCCGATTGCATGCCGGACACACACATCTGACCCAGTTCCATATATGCTGTATGACAGCAGGCAGAATCAGGAATCAGGATGCCTATACAATGAGGCAGATGCCAAAAGGAATGGAATTGTGGTGGAACAGGGTTATACTTTAATGAGTAAACTATTAGAAAAGTAATTCTGGTGGAGGATAGATAGGAGGAAATGGTATAAATGTTAATCGTTAAAAAATTTGGCGGTACTTCTGTTGGCAATACAGAACGTATTTTTAATGTGGCAAAGCGCTGCATAGAAGATTATCAAAAAGGGAATCAGATTGTAGTTGTGCTTTCTGCAATGGGAAAACAGACGGATGTTTTACTGGATATGGCCAAAGAAGTCAACCCAAAAGCTTCTAAACGTGAGCTGGATATGCTTCTTACGACAGGCGAGCAGACTTCTGTTGCATTGATGGCAATGGCGATGGATTCCTTGGGAGTTCCGGCAGTTTCCTTAAATGCATTCCAGGTGGCAATGCATACCACAACAGATTATGGCAATGCACGTTTAAAAAGGATTGATACACAACGTATCCATTTTGAATTAGATAATAGGCGCATTGTTGTAGTAACTGGTTTCCAGGGAATCAATAAATATGACGACTATACAACATTAGGCCGCGGCGGTTCTGATACTACAGCAGTAGCATTGGCGGCAGCCCTCCATGCAGACGCCTGTGAAATTTATACAGATGTTGACGGTGTATTTACAGCAGACCCGCGTATTGTACCATCCGCCCGTAAGTTAAATGAGATTACTTATGATGAGATGCTTGAACTGGCAAGCCTTGGCGCCGGCGTGCTTCATAACCGTTCTGTGGAGATGGCAAAGAAACATGGCGTGCAGTTAGTAGTACGTTCAAGTTTAAATACAAGTGAAGGAACAGTTGTAAAGGAGGAAAGTAAAATGGAGAAGATGTTAGTGAGCGGAGTTGCTACTGATAAAAATGTTGCCCAGTTTGCAGTAGAAGGGCTTGAGAATAAGCCTGGCGTTGCATTTAAGCTATTCCAGCATCTTGCAAACCACCAGGTAAATGTAGATATGATTATACAGTCGGTGGAGCATAATGGCACGCAGGATATCTGTTTTACCGTAACAGAAGATATGGCAGAGGTTGCTTTGGAAACATTGGAACGGCATAGGAATACCAGCCTTCGGTGCGAAAAAATTACGATTACAAGGGATGTGTCAAAGGTTTCTGTTGTCGGCGCAGGCATGATGACCAATCCTGGCGTTGCTGCAAAGATGTTTGAAGCCCTGTATGATGCGGGCATAAATATCCGCCAGATTTCTACTTCTGAAATCCGTGTAACGGTCTTGATAGATGAAAAGTATACAGAGGATGCTGCGCAGGCAGTACATGAGGCATTTTCACTTGAAAAATAGTTATTATATGTAAACAGATTAAAAGGGCGCTGCCTGGAGTAGCTGCCCTTTTCTCTTAATTAAAATTAATAGGAAATCTGTAACCAAGGTGTTAAAATGTTGTGCCTGTGTTTTGATTTGCAGGCCAAGCAGGCATGGAGGATAGTATGGATATATGTAAGAAAATTGCAGAGGAACTAGAAATTAAGCAATGGCAGGTGGAGGCAGCCGTACAGTTAATTGATGAAGGGAACACCATTCCATTTATTGCCCGTTATCGGAAGGAGGCACATGGTTCGTTAGATGATGAGCAGCTTAGGAACCTTTATGAGCGCCTGGCGTATCTGCGCAACCTTGAGGAAAAAAAGGAGCAGGTGTTAGCAAGTATTGAAGAGCAAGGGAAACTGACAGAAGAGTTAAAGGAGCAGATTTTAAATGCGCAGACGCAGGTATTGGTCGATGACTTATACCGCCCGTACCGCCCTAAAAGAAGAACCAGGGCTACCGTTGCAAAAGAAAAAGGGCTTGAAGGCCTTGCAGAATTTATATTGGCACAGGAGACAGAGCAGCCGGTGGAAGAAGAGGCAGAAAAATACGTGTCTGCAGAAAAAGAGGTTGAGGATGCCAAGACAGCCCTGGAAGGTGCAAAAGATATTATTGCAGAGGAGATTTCTGACAATGCAATGTACCGTACTTATATTAGGAGCCTGACTTTTGAAGAGGGAAGGCTTATTTCTTCGGCAAAAGATGAAAAAGCCCAGTCTGTATATGAAATGTATTATGAGTACCAGGAGGCAGTGAAGGCGATTGCCGGTCACCGTGTACTTGCTTTAAACCGGGGGGAAAAAGAGAAGTTTCTTGTGGTTAAGCTGGAGGCGCCAGAAGAAAGGATCATACAATACCTGAATAAACAAGTGGTTACAGCAGAAAATAAATATACAGGGCCATTATTGATGGAAGCGGCGGAAGACAGTTACAAACGCCTGATTGCGCCGGCGATTGAGCGGGAAATCAGAAATGAATTGACAGAAAAGGCAGAAGACGGGGCAATCAAGGTATTTGGGAAGAACCTAGAACAGCTTTTAATGCAGCCGCCGATTGCAGGGAAGAATGTGCTTGGCTGGGATCCGGCATTCCGTACAGGCTGTAAGCTTGCTGTTGTGGATGCAACAGGGAAGGTACTTGACACAACGGTTGTCTACCCGACTGCCCCACAGAATAAAGTGGAGGAAACAAAGCGGACGGTAAAGGGGCTGATTGAAAAATATGATATTTCCCTTATTTCTGTGGGAAATGGGACGGCATCTAGGGAATCCGAACAAATTATTGCAGAGATGCTAAAAGAAATCAGCAAGCCAGTCCAATATATTATTGTGAATGAGGCAGGCGCATCTGTTTACTCTGCGAGCAAACTCGCAACAGAGGAATTTCCGAATTTTGACGTGGGGCAGAGGAGCGCAGCATCAATTGCAAGGAGGCTTCAGGACCCGCTTGCAGAGCTTGTAAAAATAGATCCGCAGTCTATTGGCGTTGGGCAGTATCAGCATGATATGAACCAGAAAAAGCTTTCAGAAACTCTTTCAGGCGTTGTGGAGGATTGTGTCAATAAGGTCGGTGTGGATGTAAATACAGCTTCTGCTTCCCTTCTGGAATATATTGCGGGGATTTCAAAAGCAGTTGCAAAAAACATTGTGTTGTATAGGGAGGAAAACGGCAGGTTCCAGAACCGAAAAGAATTATTGAAAGTTTCAAAGCTTGGGCCAAAGGCATTTGAACAGTGCGCGGGTTTTATGAGGATCCAGGATGGGGATAACCCGTTAGATGCGACAAGCGTCCACCCCGAGTCATATGCGGCTGCAGGGCAGCTTTTACAGAAACTTCAAATGACGATGGAGGACGTCAAAAAATTACAGGCAGAAGCAGCCAGGCAAACATTTAAGCAGAAACCGCAGAAAAAGGAAAAGAAGCAGGAATTTAAAGTAAGAAATACAAATACAGCATTTGGGGCTGCTTTTGCAAAGGCGTTTGGGGAAAGTGGGATTACGCTGGAGAAAAACGATGCAAAGGAAAATCCTGCAAAAGTGCCCCGCCTATCTAAAAAGGTGAAGGATAAAAAAGCGATGGCAGCAGAGCTTGGGATTGGTGAAATTACGTTGGAGGATATTTTGAAAGAGCTGGAGAAGCCTGCACGCGACCCACGAGATGAGATGCCAAAGCCAATCCTGCGGACAGACGTCTTGGAAATGAAGGATTTAAAGGAAGGGATGGTCCTGAAAGGGACAGTAAGGAATGTAATTGACTTTGGAGCTTTTGTCGACATTGGAGTCCATCAGGATGGGCTTGTGCATATTTCGCAGCTTTCTGATAAAAAATTTGTAAAGCATCCGCTTGAAATTGTCAGCGTTGGGGATATTGTAGAGGTAAAGGTAATGAGTGTTGACCTGAAAAAGCAGCGTATCCAGCTTACTATGAAACTCTAACAGGAGGCGGCTTATGGAATTATTTCAGAAGTATTTTGTTGATGTCAGGCATGGGACAAAAATTACTTACAGTGAAAGTGATTTAAGGAAGCTTGACAGGAATTATGAACGGGAGGTGCTGCCACAGGAAACAAAAAGAGTCCGTTCACCACTGCGTAAGATGCCCCAAAAGGCATATTTGACGCAAATCCGGGATTATGCCTTTGAAAGGATTCTGGATAACCATATGTATACCTTCCAACACATCTTGGTTGTACCGAACCCATATGATTTAGTGAAACAGTCTGCCCTGCTTTTATTTAATTCTTCAAAGGAAACCAAAATACGTTACCGTGTGCTTGGGGATACCCCGGATGTTGATTTTATGGGTGAGACGGGCTATACAACGCGCCATCGGGTTCCTGTGGTTGGTCTGTACCTGAAACGGAGCAATAAAGTAGAGCTGGAGATGCTTGACTTGGAAGGGAATGTTGTGAAACGCAGGATGCTCCGTATTTATGTTTCTGACAAGCCGAAAAGGCTGGAAGGGATTAAAATGGAAAAGATAGGCAAAAAATTGCCATATTTTCCCTATATAATGATTAACAGTGTTTCCGGCCATCCTTTTGCAGTTGACCCAAATGGAGACATCCGTTATTCGATCCAGTTGTGGACAACGACAGCGGGCATGATTCCATTGGCAAACGGCCACTTTTTATATGAAGACCGTGAGGCCAACCGCATGGGGAAAAATGGAAGGATTATTTCCTGCCAGTACCACGAGATGGATTACCTGGGCCGGGTATACAGGACATTTTTGATGGATTACCCGGTTGTCCGGGCTGTGGCGCAAAATGGAAAATCCCTGTATTTAGTGGCTTCGCTGTATGCAAATGAGAAAAAAAGGCAGCTTTTGGAGCTTGATTTGGAAAGCGGCAGGGTAAAAGAAATTAGTAAAGTACCACGCCTTCCCAAAGATACGCCTTTTGGTTATATTGATTTAAAAAGCAAGAGAAAGGCATTTGGGAAAGCGGTGGAATCTGCTGATGGGAAAGTAACACTTTCCTGTAATGATTTGAAAGAGAAAGCAAAACAAGATGGCGGCATTACAGCCGATATCAGGAAAGGCATGAGGACAGAACTGGTAGAAACAGAGAGAGAGACTGGCGAGGTACTTGGGAAATGGTATTTGAACAGGCCTGTGACAAAAGTCTGGCTGTTTGAACCGGATATTCTTTCATTTTGTAAGCCGGTAGAGGTAACACCAGAAGTTGTATTCGGGGAAGTTGCACCTCCGGCAGAGTTTGGGGGAAATCTGCCAAAGATGGCAGAAGAACCGCTTGGAAGGGCATATTTTGGAAATGTCTTCCTTTGTGGGGAGTTATTGATTGGCTATATCCTGCCAGGGTGTGTTTCAAGGATTTACCTGGCAGGGAAAAAGCATTCATATGTCCAGGATTATCAGGGGATGAAAACAATATATAAAAGGAAATTCCCACTTGCAATATCCCTAAAGGGGCTTGCATCTGATGAATACCATGTGTTTGTAGAAAGCCAGGATGTTGTACACCAATTAAAACATGAAATCAGAGTTACAGATAAGGAACGGTAGGGACTTCCGGTAAATAGCGGAAAGTTCTTTAAAGCAGGTTCCGGGAGCAATGGAGGAGAAGATGAAGCAGTTATCCCATTTACAGGAATTGGAGGCCGAGGCAATTTATATTATCCGTGAAGTGGCTGCAGAATGTGAAAAACCGGTTATGTTGTATTCTATCGGGAAAGACAGTTCTGTTATGCTGCATTTAGCAATTAAAGCATTTTATCCGGAAAAGCCGCCATTTCCATTTATGCACATTGATACAACATGGAAGTTCAGGGAAATGATTGAATTCCGTAATAAAGTGGCAGAAAAATACGGGCTGGAAATGCTCGTATATACAAATGAAGAAGGGGTGCGCCAGGGGATTAACCCGTTTGACCATGGTTCTGCTTATACAGACATTATGAAGACGCAGGCATTAAAGCAGGCGCTTACAAAATATGGGTTTACAGCGGCGTTTGGCGGCGGCAGGCGTGATGAAGAAAAATCGCGTGCAAAGGAAAGGATTTTTTCTTTCCGTAATGCAGAGCAGGCATGGGATCCAAAAAACCAAAGGCCGGAGATGTGGAAACTCTATAATACCAAGATTTTTAAAGGGGAGAGCATCCGCGTATTCCCGCTTTCTAACTGGACAGAGAAGGATATCTGGCAGTATATCCGGCAGGAAAATATTGACATTGTCCCTCTTTATTTTGCAAAGGAAAGGCCGGTTGTCTACAGGGATGGCAATATTATCATGGTAGATGATGACAGGATGAAGCTTTTGCCTGAAGAAAAAGTGGAACAAAAGATGATACGTTTCAGGACACTTGGATGTTATCCGCTGACTGGCGGGGTGGAATCAGAAGCGGTAACATTAGATGAGATTATTGATGAAACGTTAAGCGCGGTATCTTCAGAGAGGACAAGCCGTGTAATTGACAATGAAGCTGCTGGAAGTATGGAAAGACGAAAGAGAGAGGGATATTTTTAATGCAAAGTTTATTGAAATTTATTACCTGTGGAAGTGTAGACGATGGAAAGTCTACCTTAATTGGCCATATGCTTTATGATGCAAAGCTTCTTTTTGCAGACCAGGAGAAGGCGCTGGAACTGGATAGTAAGGTAGGGAGCAACAGCGGTGCAATTGATTATTCCCTTCTTTTAGATGGGCTGATGGCTGAAAGGGAGCAGGGAATCACAATTGATGTTGCTTACCGTTATTTTACCACAGAAAAAAGAAGCTTTATCGTGGCAGATACTCCAGGACACGAGGAATATACAAGGAATATGGCAGTCGGCGCTTCTTTTGCTGATTTGGCTGTTATTTTGGTGGATGCATCCAAAGGCGTTCTAGTGCAGACAAAGCGCCATAGCCGGATTTGCGCATTGATGGGAATCCGGAATGTTGTATATGCAGTGAACAAAATGGATTTGATTGATTATGAACAGGGAGGGTTTGAGCGGATTTCTACAGATATCAAGACGATGACGCAGGAATATGGCTTTGAGTCTTTATATATTATTCCGGTTTCGGCAACAGAAGGGGATAATATAACTAACCCATCGAACAAAATGCTTTGGTATCATGGCCAGACGCTTTTATCTTATTTAGAGGAAATTGATGTGTCCGTACAGGGAGGGCAGGAAGGTTTTGTACTTCCAATCCAGCGTGTAAGCCGCCCAGACCGTACATTCCGTGGGTTCCAGGGGCAGATTGAAGTTGGCGGGGTGCATGTTGGGGATGAGATTTTAGTTCTGCCAAACCAGACCTCAGCCAAGGTAAAATCAATCCATTGCATGACAGAGAAAGTAGATTCGGCATATGCAGGGCAAGCGGTTACTGTGGAACTTGATTCAGAAATCGACGTATCCAGGGGATGTATTATGGTCCGGGATAAGGAGTTGCATGTAGGCAAGATGTTTACGGCAAAATTGCTCTGGATGGATGATTCCAAGCTGGTTGAGGGGAAAAATTACTATTTGAAGATTGGGACGCAGCTTGTCCCAGCCATTGTTATGCATATAAAATATAAGCTGGATGTCAATTCCGGGCAGCGGATTAAGGCAGAGCGCCTCTTTAAAAACGAGATTGCAGTTTGCGATATTAGCTGTTCGGATAAGATTGTGTTTGACCAGTTTCAGGATAATAAGCAGTTAGGCGGGTTTATCCTGATTGACCGTGTGACAAACATGACTTCAGCATGCGGCGTGGTGGAGCATCCTTTAAGGCGTGAGGGAAACCTTACATGGCATGAAATGGACGTTACAAGAGAACTGCGTGCAAAACAGAAAGACCAGACGCCAAAGACAATCTGGCTGACAGGGCTTTCTGGCGCCGGGAAATCTACTCTTGTCAACGCGCTTGAGAAGCGTTTGTTTGCAGAAGGAAAGCATACGATGGTTCTGGATGGCGATAATGTGCGCATGGGCTTAAATAAAGATTTAGGATTTAAGGAGTCTGACCGTATTGAAAATATCCGCCGTATTGCGGAAGTCGCAAAGCTGATGAATGACGCTGGGCTGATTGTGCTGACTTCCTTTATTTCACCTTATATCCGCGACCGCCGTTTAGCAAGGGAGACAATCGGGCAGGAGAACTTTATTGAAATCTATGTTGCCACTTCCCTGGAGGAATGTGAAAAGAGGGATGTAAAAGGCTTGTACCAGAAGGCAAGGAAAGGGGAAATACCAAACTTCTCTGGAATTTCAAGCCCATATGAAGTGCCGGAAAATCCAGAAATTGTAATAGATACAACTGGGCAGGCCGTAGAAGAATCTGTAGAATATCTTCTGGAGGAAATTAAGAAATATATTTAAGTATAATGCTCAAATTAAAAAGATTTGTATAAAATACAGGCGAAAAAATAAAAAGATTTATTTCTTATTTTAGAAAGGAGAGGTATTATTATGGCAAACAGATTTATCTTAAATGAAACCTCATATCATGGGGCGAATGCAATCGAAAGCATTGCAGATGAGGTGAAAGCAAGGGGGTTCCGGAAAGCATTTGTATGTTCCGACCCTGATTTAGTAAAGTTTGGTGTTACAAAAAAGGTATTGGATGTGTTGGAAAAAAATAACCTGGAATATGAATTGTATTCTAATATTAAGCCAAATCCAACGATTGAAAATGTCCAGACTGGCGTAGAGGCTTATAAAAAAGCAGGTACAGATTATCTGATTGCGATTGGCGGCGGTTCTTCTATGGATACGGCGAAAGCAATCGGCATAATTATTAACAATCCTGATTTTGCAGATGTCCGCAGCTTAGAAGGCGTTGCCGATACAAAAAATAAATCTGTCCCTATTTTTGCTGTTCCGACAACAGCAGGGACGGCAGCAGAAGTTACAATTAATTATGTAATTACAGATGCTGAAAAGAACCGTAAGATGGTTTGCGTTGACCCACACGATATCCCAGTTGTTGCATTTATTGACCCAGAGATGATGGCATCTATGCCAAAGGGTCTGACGGCGGCAACAGGCATGGACGCTTTAACCCATGCAATTGAAGGGTATATAACTGCGGGGGCATGGGAATTGTCGGACATGTTCCACTTAAAGGCAATTGAAATTATTGCACGCTCTTTAAGAGGGGCAGTGGATAATACGGCAGAAGGCCGCGAGGGGATGGCGCTTGGCCAGTATGTTGCTGGTATGGGATTTTCTAACGTAGGGCTTGGGATTGTCCATTCAATGGCGCATCCTTTGGGCGCACTTTATGATACGCCTCATGGAATTGCAAATGCAATTATTCTCCCTACAGTTATGGAATATAATGCAGAGGCAACTGGGGAGAAATACCGTGATATTGCAAAAGCAATGGGCGTAATGGGAACGGAGACGATGTCCCAGGAGGAGTACAGGAAAGCGGCGGTAGATGCCGTATTGCAGCTTTCTAAAGATGTTGGGATTCCGGCTGATTTAAAAGAAATTGTAAAGAAGGAAGATATACCGTTCCTTGCACAGTCTGCATATGATGACGCCTGCAGGCCAGGAAATCCAAAAGAAACTTCCGTGGAAGATATTACAAAGCTTTATGAAAGCCTGATATAGGTTTTTTAAGGGTGAGTTCCTGAAAAGATATGTTTCCTATAAAAAAGATGCCGTGAGTGGCATCTTTTTTATGCAAGCGCAACGATTTCAGCCTTTTTAGGACTCGACTGTGAATAGCAACACTCTAATGTTACTATTCACAGTCAATCGTAGTTAAATTTAAGGAAATAAAAAATATCTTCCCCTATGAAGCACTTTCATCATGTGCA
>CAJUJR010000033.1 GCA_910586605.1 uncultured Lachnospiraceae bacterium
GTCTGTTTTGTGTCCCTTAAAGACATATCTATCTAACATATGTTCGGTGAACATACGTTTTTCTTTGTGCCACAAAATGGCGGAATTTCCTATAAAGTAAAAATAGACGATTGCTCGGCCGAAGTGTTCGACCAGCAATCGTCTAAGTGGAGCTGCGGGGAGTCGAACCCCGGTCCGAACCCAGATTCAATGTACTTCTACTGTCATAGTCAGTGTTTATTCATTCCCTCCAGGCAGTACCCGCTGACAGGTTCTGCCTTTTAGTAGCTTCATACATTTTCTGCTACCTCAAAGCTTTGGCAGCAGAGTTTCCCGCAAGTCGATGCCGGTAACCCTAACGGCGGGGCGCTAGGACCGACAAGCTGCAACTAGGCAGCTAATGCTAAATTATCTTCAGCGTTTAATTTTAAATTCGGATTTTTAACGTGGTTTCCGGCCACGGACAGCTTCTCCATCTTCAGTGAGCCCGTCGAAACCAGTACAACCCCTTGTTGTACCTATTAACTTAATGTTAGTATCAACTATAACATATTTTAAATCCGCTGTCAAAACTTTTTCACTTATTTTAAAACTTTTAAAAGATTCTTTACCTCTTTTTTTGCGGATGCCCTTGTAAAAGTCCCATAGGAAAAAATACAGAACCCGCTGACTTCTTTTGTAGAACGGGCATACTCAACCTGCCGTTTTAATATTGTATTGCTCTTAGACCAGCCAGGGTCTGACACTGCGTTAGCCTCCTTTGCAGAAATGCCTGCCCGATAGCCTGCAAGCCCAATATATAATTTGACAGAACTGCTCCGTTTCAGGGAAGCCCATTCTTTTACCATCTTCTTATATGGCGCAGACTTCTGTGTAAAGGACCAATATATCTGCGGGCAGATATAATCAATATAACCTGAAGTTTTCATCCATGTTTTTACTGGGCTATAATAAGATGTCTTGGAGTAAAGGTTATCAATATTTCCAGCTGGGCTAATGCCAAACAGACAGTTTTTATCTGCTTTTTTCACTGCCGCATATACCTTTTTTACCATCTTATTTACATTCTGCCGCCGCCAGCCAACAAGCGATTTTGCTTCTTCCTTCTCCTGGTTACAGCGTTTAACATATGACTTATATTCACTATAATCAAATTTCTTCATATTTGTTGTGCCCAGATTTGGATAAAAATAATCATCCATATGTATTCCATCAACGTCATAATTTTTAACAATTTCTTTTACGCCGTTGGCAACTAGCGTCTGTACATCTGCAGAAGCCGGATTAAAATATAATGCCCCATTTACAGACAGCACATTCCTACGCTCTGATTTCTTTTTGGAAGATGCCCATTTCCGTGCAATAGAGTCTTTTGGCAGCGAAGATATTTTTGTTGAAGACAGTGTAATCCTGTACGGATTTACCCATGCCTGGATTGCAAGTTTTCTTTTATGTGCCGCTGTAACTGCGTATTTTAAAGGATCAAACCCTGGGCTTTTACCTGCTTTCCCAGTTACATATTCAGACCACGGAAAATAATCTGATGGATACATAGCGTCTGCACAAGGCCGGACCTGTAAAATAACCGTATTCATCTTTTTTGCCTTACAAGCATCAAAAGTCTGGTCAATATAACTTTTCCATTTGCTATAAGAAGTTGCCTTTTTCTTCACTTCATTATAATAAATCCAGACTGCCCTCATTTCCCCTTTTATAGTAATTGCAGAACCTGATACAGTTTCTGCGCCCTTTGCTGCCCCTTGTAACGATGATGCATTATTTTTAGCAGCAATTGCATCAACATATACCATTCTTCCAGCACATAGAAGAATTGCTGCCATAAAAATATAGATTCCTATTTTTAAACGTTTCTGGTTCATTCTTCCTCCTTATTTCTCTGTATTCCATAACCATCCATGATATTGCCCCAGGCCTAGAGCGTGTTCGATAATTCATTCCAGGAACTTTACGTTCCTTACAATCTGCGTTCCCCATTTTGCGCTATATTTGCCCCAAATTTAGTCAATGTAGCCCACTACACCTCCTAAATTTGGAACAAATCTCCCACAAAGGGTGAAACACATCTTGCAAAAAGCAATTTTCAAACACGCTCTAGCGAATGCCGCCTCCTGTACAACACATGTGAAATTCTATCACCCTATTATGATAATCATATGGCAACTATTTCCTTTTTGTGCATTTCTTTTTATCTATCTGCCTAATCGGCTTTTCCAGCAATCTTTATTCCTTAAAAAATTTCTCAATCATTTTATAGAGTTTCGGTGGTTCCAGAGGTTTCCCCAAATGCGCGTTCATCCCACTTTCAATTGCCATTCTCCTGTCTTCTTCAAATGTATTGGCAGAAACTGCAATAATCGGGATACCTGCTAAAGCCGGATTTTCGATTTCACGGATTACTCTTGTAGCATCATATCCATCCATTACCGGCATCTGTATATCCATCAAAATCAGATCGTAATACCCTGGCTTTGACTGCTTCACCTTTTCCACTGCAATACTGCCATCCGTAGCCGTCTCAACAAGGAACTCTGCCTGCTTTAACACTTCATTTTCAATTTCCAGGTTGATTTCGTTATCGTCAACAATTAAAATCCTCTTTGCACCAGATTTTCGTTTTTTTACCTCTTTTCCATCTTCCAAGCCGGCAGCAGCCATACAGTCCTGCACCCAACGAAAAGGAATCCTAACCGTAAACCGGCTCCCTTCCCCAACTATACTGGATGCCTCAATCGTTCCCCCCATCAGTTCCACAAGGTTCTTTGTCACTGTCATGCCAAGGCCAGTTCCATAAATACCGCTTAATGTGGTATTCTTTTCCCTCTCAAACGGCTCAAAAAGATGCTGCAGAAATTCCCTGCCCATCCCAATTCCATTATCCTCTACAACAAAACAATACTCTGAAGCCCCCTTTTTCTCCTCGCGTTCTGATAAAGCGATTGTTATCCTTCCTCCATTTTTTGTATATTTTAGGGCATTATCTGTAAGATAGGAAAAGACCAGCCTAAGCTTATGTTTGTCAGCATACACTGTCTTATGGCGTAACCTGGAAATATCCAATGATACCGACATCTCTTTATCAGCAGCACGCGAGAGCAAAGAAGACTGCACTTTCTGCATCAAATTCTGGAGGTTGCACTCTTCTTCCTCTATAGAAACTTCACCAGACTCCACTCTTGATATTTCCAGCACATCATTTAATAGCTGCATCAACTGGCTGCTGGATTCTGAAATCAATTCCAGATACCGGCTAAGTTTCTCTTTATCATCCAGGTTATTTTGAGCCAGCGAAGTAAAATTAATAATAGCATTCATTGGAGTTTTAATATCATGTGACATATTAGAAAGAAATAACGTCCTTGCGCTATTTGCCTTCGTCATCCAACGCTCCCTCTTTTCTGTCGCATCCCCTACAAACACATAAAAAATATCCCCGATCTTCTCATTATGGACAAAATGCCCATAATCCTCTAACCAACGTATCCGGCCGCCTTTTTGGATAATCCTGTATTCTACATAGTCTAAATCAAAATGGCTAATGGCTATCTGTTCCCTAATGCTCTTTTCTACCTCTTCTAAATCGTCAGGATGCACAATCCCCCGGAATGAATTGCCTGTATGCTCCCGGAATTCTTCCATCGTACTGCAATTAAAAATCTGCAGCATCGTCTCATTTGCATAAATTAGTTCTTCTTTTTCATCTGCATGGTAAATAAAAAATCCACCCGGCATTTTATCTGCAAATTTCCTAAAAAACCTTGCTTCCTGCACAATCCGCTTCTCCAACGCATGAACTTTCTTAGAGAGTTCCCCCTCTATTACACCATCCATCCGAGAAGCATCCAGGAAAGAAACCAGAGTTTCCAGTACATCCTCATTATACCTTGTCTCGTTTATCAATTCCATGCCCTCCGTCTGCATTCTTTTCCCAAAGCCAACATTAAGTGAATCGTCATGGCTTCTTCTTAATACATTCTAATATAGGTTTTTTACCTTAAACTGTTTTTCTGCTTCCCTTCTCTGGTCTTTTTTCGCAATTTCCTGCCGCTTATCATATAACTTCTTACCTTTTGCCAAGCCAATTTCTACTTTTACCAGGCTACCCTTAAAATAAACGTTTAACGGCACTACTGTATATCCTTTTTGGGCAATCTGCCCTTCGATTTTACGGATTTCATATCGGTGCAGCAAAAGCTTTTTCACCCGGAGAGGGTCTTTATTAAAAATATTCCCTTTTTCATAAGGACTGATATGCATATTATATACATATACCTCCCCCTTTTCAATACGGATAAAAGCCTCTTTAATACTGCATTTCCCCATACGCAGGGATTTCACTTCCGTCCCTGCCAGTGAAATCCCTGCTTCATATTTATCCTCAATAAAGTAATCAAATAATGCCTTTTTATTATTGGCAACCATCTTTTTTGCTTCCTTTGACATACCCTATTTTCCTTTCTTTCCAGACGGAATTCTGGCGCGCTTTGCAGACATTTTCTTCCGCTTCGCTGCTTTCCGTTTCGCTGCGCCTGTCAGTTTTGAAACCTCTTTTGCCACCAACACTGCCTTCTTTTTCGCAGCCGCCTTCTTCGCAAATGCCTTTTCAACCTCTTCTTTTTTAGCAAGCTTTGCCTTGCGCTCCTGCATTTCTTTTTTCTTTGCGGAAAGGCTCTTTGCTGCCTTCTTTACTTTTCCTTCTTCCACCTTCTTTACAGCCTTTTTCCCTAATTTGCCCTGCCTTTTCCTTTTTTCTTCTTCTACTTTCTTCATGGCAATTTTTCTGGAAATTTCTTTTTTCATCCCCTGCCTCTTTTCCACAGGGGCAATCATATTTTCCACCGCCTGGCCCACTGGTTCCACCACCGCATCTGGTTCCATTTCAATAAAAGGTTCTGCTGCTTCTTTATTGGAACCACTGCCATCCGCAGCTTCCATGCCTTCCTCTTCTTCAGCTATAACAAAATCAATTGTACGGAGCAGCTTATCTACCGCATCCACTGTAACCTGGATGGACTGCCCAAGCTTAAATATCCTGTGTGTGCGTTCCCCAACCATCTGATATTTTTCTTCTTCAAAATAATAATAATCCCCTGGAATATCTGCAATATGGACCATTCCCTCAATCGTATTTGGAAGCTCTACATACATCCCCCAAGATGTAACGCCAGAAATAATCCCTTCAAACGTTTCCCCAATAAACTGCTCCATATATTCTGCTTTTTTCATCTTTTCTACTTCACGTTCTGCATCATCTGCGCGGCGTTCCATCATGCTTGACCGCTCTGCTACCTCTGAAAGGATTTTTTGATAATGCTCCAGCCTTTTATCAGCCAGCTTCCCATGAATGTTTTCCTTAATAATCCGATGGATCTGCAAATCCGGGTAACGCCTGATTGGTGACGTAAAATGGCAGTAATATTTCATCGCCAGCCCAAAATGCCCTTCGCATCCAACCGTATATTTTGCCTGCTTCATAGAGCGTAGCGCCAAACGGCTGATTAATGCCTCTTCTGCCGTGCCGTCTACCTTTTTCATTAATTTTTGGATTTCCTTTGGATGGATTTCCTCATCTGCATTCATTTTAATGGTATACCCAAAATTAGCAACAAAAGCGCTTAACTGCTGGATTTTTTCACTGTCTGGCATCTCATGCGTCCGATAGACAAACGGCAGTTCCTGCCAATAATATTCTTCCGCTACTGTCTGGTTCGCAGCCAACATAAATTCTTCAATAATCCGGTGCGCATTATTCCGTTCATATATCTGCACATCAAGGGGCTTCCCTTTTTCATCCAGCGTAATTTTACTTTCTGCAAAATCAAAATCGATGGAACCTCTCTTAAAACGCCGTTCCCGCAGTATTGCCGCTAATTCATACATCAGTTCAAACATTGGGACAAGTTCCAAATACTCCTGTTTTTCGGCAGCATCCTCTTCCTCAATTATTTTGTGTATGCTTGTATATGACATCCGGCGGTCAACATGGATTACACTTTCTTCAATCCTATGCTGTATAATCTCCCCCTTTTCATCAATATCCATCATACAGGACAATGCCAGCCTGTCCACGCCCTGGTTCAGGGAGCAGATGCCGTTAGAAAGCTTATGGGGCAGCATCGGGATAACACGGTCAACCAAATAAACACTCGTCCCCCGTTTCAGGGCTTCTTTGTCAAGTGGGGAATTCTCTGTCACATACTGGCTGACATCCGCAATATGCACCCCAAGATGATACATGCCCTCTTCCTTTGTAAGGGTAATCGCATCATCCAAATCCTTCGCATCCTCGCCATCAATCGTAACAGTACAGAGGTTACGGTAATCAGTCCTGCCTTCTATTTCATGTGCTGCCACCTCATCTGCAGTATCTGCCACCTGATCCATTACTGCATCAGGATATTCCTCTGGCAGCCCATATGCCTTAATAACAGATAATATATCAACCCCAGGGTCATTTATATGCCCTAGAATTTCCAAAATCCTCCCTTCGGGATTCCTGGACTCATTCCCATAGTCAACAATTTCAACAACTACCTTATGGCCTGTAATGGCTCCTTTTGTATCCGCCTTCGCAATATATATATCTTTTGTAAATTTATGGTTATCTGCCGTGACAAACCCAAAACTCCTGCTGCTTGAATATGTCCCAACTACAATCGCAGAGCCTCTCTCTAAAATGTTTATAACTTCCCCTTCACGCTTTTTCCCCCTGGCATTCTTATCCAGCATAATCTGTACTGTATCGCCATCAAGCGCACCCTTTGTATGGTGCATTGGTATAAAAATATCCTCTGCCTCCCCCTCAACGCGTACAAATCCAAACCCCCTCTGGGTTGCCATAAATTTTCCAGTAACCATATTTTCAGACAATGGTTTAATCTTCCCCTTTAAATCCATATGAAGCCTCGCATCTCCCAAAAGCTCATTTAAAACCTCACGGAATATCTTTTTATCCTTTGCTGGCACCTGTAGTACAACACCCATCTCCTTTGCAGACATTGGTTTATACTCTTTGGAAGAGACAAATTTAAGAATCATCTCTTTTTTGTTGTTCATTTCTTCTCTCGTCATTTTAATCACCCCGATTCTTTCATGCGTTACAGCACAATTTTCCATATCATTCACTATAGTATACCACACCGCAGCATAACAGGCAATTTCCTGTTTTTCGTGTTATTTGCCAAAAAAGAAACAAAAAGATTCCTCCCTGGTATTATAAAAAGGACTGCCCGTCCAGGAATCCCTGAAACAGACAGTCCCCATAAACCATCCCTTTATGCAAAAATCTTTAAATTAAGCAACAAAGAAATTACTATAAACAAAGCAGCAAGGACTTTTGTGGCTAACACCATCCCACCTTCCATGGAACGTCCCTTGTTCTTACCCCAGTATGTCTCTGCAGCACCGCTAATAGCGCCGGTAAGGCCTGCCTGCTTTCCCTCCTGCATCAGTACAACTATTGTTAATGCTACGCAAACAATAATATATACAATCAACAGAATGGTATGAATTACCTGAATCATGAAAATTTCCTCCAATCTAGGGCATGTTTAACGCCAAGTACCCTGATGTGCTAAAACAGTTTCCAATTCTAAAAACTGCATTTACACAGATACAACATATGATAGCATAGCTTGTTCTGATTTTCAAGCCTTATTTTCTAATAAGAAGTGACTTTCCTGTCATTTCTGCCGGCTGCTCCAATCCCATAATTTCAATTAAAGTTGGGGCAATATCAGCAAGGCAGCCACCCTCACGCAAAGTATATGCATCATCATAATTTACTAAAATAAACGGAACAGGGTTTGTAGTGTGTGCCGTAAATGGTTCACCCGTTTCATAATCAACCATCTGTTCTGCATTTCCATGATCTGCACAGATAAAAAGTACGCCATCCACTTTTTTTACTGCTTCCACTGCTGCACCAACACATTGGTCAATCCTTTCAACCGCTTTAATTGCCGCAGGGATTACCCCTGTATGCCCTACCATATCAGGATTGGCAAAATTAATGACAATCACATCATACTGTCCGGAAGTAATTGCCGTAGTCAGCCTTTCCCCTACTTCAGGAGCGCTCATTTCCGGCTGTAAATCATATGTTGCCACAGAAGGGGACTTAACTAACGAACGGTCTTCCTCTTTATTTGGCTCTTCCACGCCGCCATTAAAGAAAAAAGTAACATGGGCATATTTCTCAGTCTCTGCCAAACGAAGCTGCTTTTTGCCATTTGCCGCCAAAAACTCTCCAAATGTATTTTCTATGCTTTCCTTTACAAAAGCAACCAGTTTATTGCCAATCGTTTCATCATAATCTGTAAAGCAGACATAGGTTAACGGCATAAATCCATTAACACGCTCAAATTTATCAAACTCTTCATCACAGAAAGTACGCGTAATCTGACGCGCCCTGTCTGGACGGAAATTAAAGAAAATAATAGAGTCGTTTGGCTTAATCGTTGCAACCGGTTTTCCATCCTTTTCAATAACTGTTGGCACAACAAATTCATCTGTAATATCTTCTGCGTAGGAATCTGCAACAGCCTGCACTGCATTTTCTGCCTTTTTGCCTTCCCCTGCCACAAGGGCATCATATGCAATTTTTGTCCTGTCCCAGTTGTTATCGCGGTCCATTGCATAATAACGTCCATGGACGCTGGCAATCTGGCCTACGCCAATTTCATCCATTTTCTTTTGCAGCTCCTCCATAAATCCTTTGCCAGAAGTTGGAGCTGTATCGCGCCCATCCAAAAATGTATGGACATATACATTGTCTACACCATTTCTTTTTGCAAGTTCCAATAAACCATAGACATGCGTATTATGGCTGTGTACCCCTCCATCAGATAACAGCCCATATAAATGAAGGTCTGAACCATTCTTCTTAACATTTTCGATTGCTGCTAGCAGAGCTTTATTTTCAAAGAAATCCCCATCCTCAATCGCTTTTGAAATACGGGTAAGCTCCTGATAAATAATACGGCCAGCGCCGATATTCATATGGCCGACCTCTGAATTACCCATCTGCCCATCCGGAAGCCCAACGCTAAGCCCGCTGGCATTCCCCTCCTGAAACGGACATTCTTCCATCAGCCTGTCCATCACAGGTGTTTTTGCCTGCGCAATCGCATTGCCTTCCGTCTTCTCATTTAATCCATATCCATCTAATACCATCAAAACTACAGGTTTTCTGCTCATAATCTGCCTCCATTCCACCTTAGACTTAGAATCCATTCTCCCAGTTTCCATCTGTCATTTTACCATAAACTAAAAGAATTCTCCAGTAAGTATACCGTACTATGATTTTTTTGGCAAGCAAAAAAGGTGCGAAGCCTTTCCAGGCTCGAAAACACCTTGCCAGGTAAGGCTGCTGCCGCACCTAAGAAGAACGCAAAACCAGCGAAGTTCCCTAAATAACATGCGTAAAACTTGCCATCAACCCTTCTACCTAATTCAGGCCATAATATCAATATTTGCGCCCAAATTTGGCATAACTGAGTTTTCCATCATAGAACGCTGCATCATTTCCACCATTCCATCCCCAAGCGTCTCCATCATATCAAGACTTTTGGCAAGCACTGCTGTACCAACATCCGTTACAGCCTTTGCCTGAGACATTCCCATAGATAAATCAGCAATATCTAAAATCTCCATTTTCTGCCAGCCTCCTTTCTTTTTCATATTACAAAGCCTGTTTCGCACAACGGATAGCTAAAGCTGCTCCGAAGGCGCCGCCATCCGGCGGCAGACAATTGTCAGGTTTCCATTGCGGCAGCGGATTGCATCAATCATTTCTTTTTCCCGCGCCTTATCTTTTTGTTCAATCAGGTAGTCAATTTCATACATGCTTCCCATATTGACTGTTTTTACTGACTGCTGTTCATAAGAAATAAGATATTCTTCAAATAAATCATCAAAAATATTGGTATAATCCAAATCTTCATAAATCGTTATCTTTAGCTCCTGCTTTTTTTCCGTTTTTGGCGGAATCGGCACAAAATAGAGCATCAACATAGCTGCGCCAATAAATAAAGTAATAAATACCGCATATGATATATAACCCATCCCTGTTGCCAGACCAATTACCATCGCAAAAAAGATGCAGCTAATGTCATGGCTGTTCCCTGGAAGCGACCGAAAACGGATTAGGCTGAATGCACCGACAATCGCCATCCCTGTCCCAAGGCTTCCATTAACTAACATAATTACAATCTGCACCAATGCCGGAAGCAGCACAAGCGCGGCACAAAAATTTTTTGTTCCCCTCCCGGTAAAGTAATAGCAAGCTGCTATCACAAGCCCCAACAAAAGTGAAGCCCCGGTACATTCAACCGCTGACAGTATTGTCAGATTATCCCCGGCATTACTTAATACACTCTCAAACATACAATATCCCCCTCAATAAAATCTATTTGTTGCTATTTTCCAGGAATATAAATAGTCGCACAACACTATTTACAGTTCCTTAAATACTCTGGTAAAATTATTTTTTTATAAACATTTCCATACTTAGAAAAAGAGCCCGGATAAACTTCAAACTGCTCCAAAGCCTGCACCAGCCAGAACGGATATGCGTCCCTTACTTTAATTTCCAAAATGACCTTTCCCTCATCCAAAAGAAGCTCCCCCCTGTCTCCTTTTGCCAAATCCAGTTCTTCTTCCCGGCTTCTAACTGAAAAATCAAACGTCATGCGCAGTTCGTTATCTTCTGTACCAAACATTGCAATCCTGTCATAGGCAAGATAAAGTTTTGGTACCGGATGGTATCTTCTGATGAAATAATTGATTTCCCGCCCAATCTGTCCTTTTTCTCCTGTAAGCCTCCCTCTTTCCAGGCTTTCATATGCTTCTGCTAAAGGAAGGGCAATCCTGCGCTTATATACAATCCCCTTGTACTTTTTTTTCACTTCCAAAAACACAGTATCTGAAAGTTTTGGAACCCCATAGCTGCGTAAACGCAATTTTTCCTTATATGGAGGCCTTTCAATGGATGCACGGATTAAATCATAATGTTCCGTATCATAATAAATATTGCAAATCGTGCTTTTCCCATATTCATCAACCTGCATAAAGCCTTCAATTGCCTCCCGGAACCCCTCATACTGTTCCCTGTCCAAAAGGTATTTTTTTTCATATCTCTGAAACACAGCGCCCTGCCTTGTCATTTGCCCTTCCCCTCTTACTTAATTGTAATTGTCTTTGTTTTTGCCTTATAACCTTCCTTCGTTACTTTGGCTGTGACTTTTATGCCTTTCTTCAGTTTCTTTGATAGTTTTACGGAAACTGTCCCATTCTTATTTTTTGCCGGCTTAATCACCAGCTTTTTCACCGCCTTTTTTCTTGACTTTATTATTTTCTGTGATACTGTAACAACAACTTTTGCTTTTTTAATTGTCTTTATCTTTATCACTTCCGTTCCTTTTTTGGCAGTAACAGATAAATTCTTAATTGTCTTCTTTTTTGCGGCAGTCTTACTGTTATATACCGTATGCGTTTTATAAAATTCATCTACCCACTCCAACATAACCGGCAGATATTCAGAACGCCCATTTATAAATTCAGTTATGCAGGTATAGCTTCCATAACCTCCTGTCACAGCTTCTTCTGCATAACGTTCTGCCTTTTCAGCCCCAAAAAACCTTGTAAAATACTGCTAGTACAATGGCTGGTAAATGCTTAGATACCTTTCACAGGCCTTTGTTGCCGCATTTTTCTCAAAAATCCCTTTGTCAAACTCTGTAATCCTCTGTTTAAAGCTGCCACGGAATCCCTCATTGCTCATAAGGTATGCAAAGCACAAAACTGCCGGATTCTTTGTATCCATATCCAGAAGCCCATATTCTTTATAATTATCTGCCTGAATTGTATTATCATACGCCGACCATGCGCCGCTGATTCCTCCAAAATCCAAATCATAAAAGCAAAGACGCCATCTGCCATCTGCATATGGGTTGGATACATCTGTTTTAATTGTTTTCCACATTGTCCAGTTTTTCCCAGGCCAATCCCATTTGTTATTCATCCAGATTTGTGCCGCAAAATAATCCCTTACAGAATCTATATCGACAAGCTTTGAAAATTCCTGATAATCCTCTTCCTTTATTAAATCAGAATGCGACTTAAAAAATTCTGTCAACCCTGATAAGTAATATCCTTGGTCTGTTTCCCCTTTTGGAAGCATCCCCTCTTCTAGTTTATAACCACAATCATATTTTTCTGCATCGCCCTTGTAAACGACAACATCTTCTTTCACTACACCATGTGTATCTTCAAAATAATCGTCGCTATATTCTTCCTGTAAAATATAAATCCCTCAATATTCTCCATCCAGATAGACAACACATGCCCTAGAACCCTGTGTGTCACAATGCAAATCCTTCAAAAGGGACTGCCAGTAAGCATCATTGTATTTTGCAAGAAAAGATGCATTTCCTCCATTCCGCAAAGTTAGCTTTTTGAACTTGTCCATTGTTGCCCCAGTATCGTCTTTTAAATCTTCCCCAAAAAACGGATAATTAAAATTCTTCTCACCATATTCCTTCTTTGCATAAAGCCGAAACCCTTTTTGTAAATCTGAACGGGAATAATTTCCCTGTATCCTAATTCCACAATCCTGCTGCAATTTACAGGAAGTCGTCTTCCCATCGCTCTCCAGGTAATCAATATGTGCAGGCCTTTCCCATTCAGACCCCCTCTGTGTATAATTTGCCTCCAAATTCCTCATTTCCTTCGCTTCCGGATTTTTCCCGTCCATCCAGTCACGGTATGCATCTTCAAAGACCTTCCCTCTTACATAAATCCCTTTTTCATAATCAAAAAGATCATTATAATCCATAGAAACTTACATAATTGCAAGCGGGATGCCTGCCGCTTTGCAGCTCTCTTCAATCCCTTGGATATAGCCTGCCATAGAGCCAACAAAATAAGTATTTGTAACAACACCAGAATAATTACCAGAAGCGTCTATGCCAACTGCTTTAATAACTGTCGCCTTATCAACTTCATTGTCTGCCGGCGCCTTACAACTTGATCCATTATAAGTAGAATAGGCACAGTCAAATAGCACAGGTTCCACAGCAGCCAATACGTTTGGGTCGTTTTTCCTGTCTGTCACAGAAACAGCGCCTGTATACTCTTTCCTAGTGCCGCTTGTCATTGGATTACTGCCATCCATCGTATAAAAAATCTTTTCTGCCCCTTCACAGGTAATGTCCAGGGAAAAAGCATCTGGATAACAGCCGCTCTCTTTTGACATTGTAACTGCCAACGCAGGCAAGGCAGTCTCCTCCTGCGCCGCCTGCACGGTGTTTCCCAGCGCCATAATGCCGGCACAGGACGCTGTGCTGATTGCAGCTCCCAGCATAATCATTGCCCAAAATTTTTTCTTCATGACTCTCCTCATTTCTATATGCTTTTGTACACTTTACATACTCCCATAAGAAACCACTCCTATTATTGTCAATATGCAAAAAACAAAAATTCCTATGGGCATTATTGTACCATAGAAATTCTTTTTCATCAAATATTCCGCCTCCCTTTCATCAATAAAATATACATAACCGTTACATAGGTTTTAAATTTTTAGAAAGCCTATGTTTTATCGTCAATACGTTTCATCTGCCCGTCAATCCATCCAAAACAGAAAGCTTCTTCAAAAATATCCTCCTCCAATTATGATAGTCCCCATAAACTGCATATATGATAATTTTTGATGTATGCTAGTTTTTTCTATTTATCATTTCTAATATCATGATATATATTTATGATAGTTTAGTCAATTCCTAAGACGCCAAAAAGAGGCATCAAAGGAATCCATTTCCCTTGATACCCCCATTTTATTGCATTTCCCAACTATCAGATTTTTGCAAAAATCCTATTCTTATGCATTGACAATCTTGCCAAAATCAGCTTTTAAAGAAGCTCCACCAATCAAACCGCCATCAATATCCGGCTTTGCAAGAAGTTCTGCGGCATTGCCTGCATTCATAGAACCACCATACTGGATACGTACTGCTTCTGCTGTATCTGCATCATATACTTCCGCAATACAGTCACGGATTCCCTTACAAACTTCCTGAGCCTGGTCAGAAGTTGCAGTCTTGCCAGTCCCGATTGCCCAGATTGGCTCATAAGCGATTACCAGTTCTTTTACCTGATCCGCTGTAACCCCTGCAAGGTCAGATTTAATCTGATAGCGAATCCAGTCCATAGTCACGCCCATTTCCCTCTGCTCTAATGACTCCCCACAGCAAAGAATTGGTGTCAGCCCTGCTTCAAAAGCCTTCTTTACTTTTTTGTTCAACAGGCAGTCATCCTCTTTAAAGTAATCACGTCTTTCAGAGTGGCCGATAATTACATATTTTACACCAGCATCTTTTAACATTGCTGCTGAAATCTCACCCGTATATGCACCGCTTTCTTCAAAATACATATTTTCAGCCCCAACAGAAACATTTGAACCTTTTACTGCTTCTGCCACTGGGACAATATCAATTGCAGGGACACAATATACTACATCTACATTATCGTTTTTTACTAAATCTTTTAATTCGTTTACTAATGCAACTGCCTCGCTTGGAGTCTTGTTCATTTTCCAGTTGCCCGCAATAATTTTCTTTCTTGCCATTTTAGCCCTCTTTCCTGTTATAAGGAACTGTAAATATATTACCATTCATGGCTTTTTTATCTTATGATGAATCTCTGCCTATGGCATCGGATGTTGCAAAATCACAATTAAATTATTTACAGTCCCTAAAACTTGTTAAATTATCTTTCCTCTTTATTTATCATCTGCTGCAGCAACACCTGGAAGCTCTTTCCCTTCCAAAAACTCAAGGGAAGCGCCGCCGCCTGTAGAAATATGTGTCATCTTGTCGCCAAAACCTAACTGATTAACAGCGGCTGCACTGTCACCACCACCGATAATAGTAGTAGCATCTTCCAGTTCTGCCATTGCCTTTGCCACTTCAACTGTACCCTTTGCAAAGTTTGGCATCTCAAAGCATCCCATTGGTCCATTCCATACAACTGTTTTAGCGCCTTTAATTGCATCTGCAAACAGCTTTGATGTTTCAGACCCGATATCAAGCCCTTCCATATCAGCCGGGATTTCGTTTCTTCCTACTGTCTTAAAGTTTGCGTCATTTGAAAAATCATCTGCAACTACAGTGTCAATCGGAATCAAAAGCTTCACGCCTTTTTCTTCTGCCTTCTTTTCCATATCAAGCGCATACTGCTTATAATCTTCTTCCAGAAGGGATTTACCAACCTCTTCCCCATGTGCCGCCATAAATGTATAAGCCATTCCACCACCGATAATCAAAGTATCTACCTTGTCAAGCAGGTTATTGATTACGGAAATCTTAGAAGAAACCTTAGCTCCGCCAAGGATTGCCACAAATGGCCTTGTAGGGTTATTTACTGCATTTCCAAGGAAATCAATTTCCTTCTGCATCAGATACCCTACAACACAATCCCCATCTACAAACTCAGTTACGCCGACATTTGAGCAATGTGCCCTGTGGGCAGTACCAAATGCATCATTTACAAACACATCTGCTAAGGAAGCAAGTTCTTTTGAGAAAGCTTCCCCATTCTTTGTCTCTTCAATTCTGTAACGGGTATTTTCAAGAAGGATTACATCCCCTTCATTCATAGCTTCCACTGCTGCCTTTGCATTGTCACCTACAACATTTGCATCTGCTGCAAACTTCACTTCCTGCCCTAACAGCTCAGAAAGCCTTTTTGCAACAGGAGCTAAAGAAAGTTCTGGCTTTGGCTCTCCCTTTGGCTTACCTAAATGGGAACAAAGAATCACCTTTCCGCCATCAGCAACCAGCTTCTTAATCGTAGGAAGCGCTGCTACAAGACGGTTCTCATCTGTAATCTTCCCTTCCTGCAATGGTACATTAAAATCACATCTAACTAATACTTTCTTACCTTTTACATTAATATCATCTACTGATTTCTTATTTAACATGCTTTTCCTCCAAAATATATAATGATATCGGGGACAAAAAGTATTTTGCCCCAATTGCCTTGTCGCCCTGCAACTTCCACAATCCTGCAAACCAGCACGGCTTCCTAATCCAATTAACGCTCCGCTGCATACGCGGGAATAAAAATCAGGCCCGGTCCACTGAAAGACCGGACCCGTATATGGATCTTAGTTTTAAATTAAGCTAACTCTGAGAAATACTTAATTGTCCTAACCATCTGAGATGTGTAAGAGTTCTCATTGTCATACCATGATACAACCTGAACCTCATATAAATCATCTGCTACTTTGTTTACCATTGTCTGTGTAGCGTCAAAGAGGGAACCAAATCTCATGCCAATTACGTCAGAAGAAACGATTTCATCCTCATTGTAACCAAATGATTCATTTGCTGCTGCCTTCATAGCTGCATTGATGCCATCAACTGTAACATCTGTGCCCTTAACTACTGCTGTTAAAATTGTAGTAGAACCTGTTGGGGTAGGGACACGCTGTGCAGAACCAATTAACTTGCCATTTAACTCTGGGATAACAAGGCCGATTGCCTTAGCTGCACCTGTAGAGTTAGGGACGATATTTACTGCTGCTGCACGGGACCTTCTTAAATCACCTTTTCTCTGAGGACCATCCAAAGTCATCTGATCACCTGTATATGCATGGATTGTTACCATGATACCAGACTCAATTGGAGCATACTTGTTAAGAGCGTCAGCCATAGGCGCCAGACAGTTTGTTGTGCAAGAAGCTGCAGAAATAATTGTATCTTCTGGCTTTAATGTCGTATGGTTTGTGTTATAAACAACTGTAGGAAGGTCATTGCCTGCTGGAGCAGAAATAACTACCTTACGTGCACCTGCATTGATATGAGCCTGTGCCTTGTCCTTTGAAGTATAGAAGCCTGAGCACTCCAGGACAACATCAACACCTAAATCACCCCAAGGGCAGTTGTTTGCATCTGGGAAAGCATAGATCTTAATTTCCTTACCATCTACTGTAATAGAATCTTCGCTTGCGGAAACTGTATCAGCCTTCTCATATTTTCCCTGTGATGAGTCATACTTTAAAAGATGAGCAAGCATCTTAGGGCTTGTCAAATCGTTAATAGCTACTACTTCATAACCCTCCGCACCAAACATCTGTCTGAATGCAAGACGTCCGATACGTCCAAAACCATTGATTGCAACTTTAACTGCCATGTTTTAAATCCTCCTAAAAAATATATATTTTATCATATGAACTTGTCCACATGATAATAAATCACACATTCTACCCGCCTTGTGGCATATTCTGGGAATACTAGCAACTTCTTCCATTCCC
The DNA here is from genome assembly GCA_910586605.1 of uncultured Lachnospiraceae bacterium. Classification (GTDB taxonomy): domain Bacteria; phylum Bacillota; class Clostridia; order Lachnospirales; family Lachnospiraceae; genus Butyribacter. Next base: position 17,312 of record CAJUJR010000033.1, read on the forward strand.
AATCCCTATTGTACCCAATTTGCCCATAAATTTCAAGTTATTTTTCAGCTAAATTTAGAAAAACGTTGCTATTTGTTACTATTCACAGCTAATTCCAGAAAATACGCAGACTCGCCGTGCTTGCACCTTCCAAGAAACCAATTCATTCCCAATATCCGCTACTACTGCTGCCACAAGCAGAGTTTCCCGCTTTTTAAAGATTCCTGCACCAAAATCGTCCGTTGGTTAGAAGAACCTTTAAACACCAGGTTCAAATCTTTCTTGTCAACCATAAATTCCCCATCTACCAACACATCTATGCAGTGCAGGAGTTTTTCCGTCTCTTTCCATTCAGGGACCATCCGCCTGGTTATATCCTTTTCAAAATCATAACCTGTGAAACACCAGATATCCTTTTGCGGATATTTTTCCCTAACGGCCTCGACGAGCGGAAGCAATCCCTGTTGGTTGACATGCTCAAACGGCTCGCCGCCTAGCAATGTAAGCCCTTTAATATAATCCGGCTCCAGATATCCCAGGATTTCTTGGACTGTCTCCTGTGTAAAAGGCTTCCCATACTTAAAATCCCATGTCTCTGGGTTAAAGCAATCTTTGCAATGATGCGTGCAGCCGCTTACAAAAAGTGATACGCGCACCCCAGGCCCATTAGCAACATCATGTTTTTTTATCTCAGCATAATTCATTCTTTTCCCCACTTCCGGTTCCTTAAAGATGCAGGACACGTGAATTGATTTCTTTTGTCTTCCCGACATTCCAGAAATTTTCACCCAGATAACCACAGGTTCTCCTTGTAACGTTCATTTTATTCTTATTTTTATTGTGGCATTGCGGGCATTCCCACTCCAACTTTTTATTAATCATAATTTCACCGTCGTATCCGCATACATGGCAATAATCTGATTTTGTGTTAAACTCCGCATATTGGATATTTTCATAGATAAACCGCACTACATCTTCCAAAGCTTCCAGGTTATGGCGCATATTGGGTATTTCCACATAAGAAATCGAACCGCCGGAAGATATTTTCTGGAACTGGCTTTCAAATTTGAATTTTGAAAAAGCGTCTATTTTTTCACGGACGTCAATATGGTAAGAGTTGGTATAGTATCCCTTATCTGTCACATCTTTTACTTCACCAAATTTTTTCCTGTCAATCTCTGCAAAACGGTAACAAAGGCTTTCTGCCGGAGTCCCATACAAGCCGAAACCAATCCCTGTCTCCAGCTTCCAGGTATCGCATGCCAAACGCAGGCGTTTCATCAGGCGGAGCGCAAAATTTGTCCCCTCTGTTTCTGTATGGCTTACGCCTGTCATAAGCTTTGTTGTCTCATACAGCCCTATATACCCAAGAGAAATTGTCGAGTAACCATCATGCAGGAGCTTATCAATTTTTTCTCCCTTTTTCAGGCGTGCAATCGCGCCATACTGCCAATGGATTGGGCTGACATCGGAAAGCGTCCCTTCAAGGGAATGATGCCTGCACATAAGCGCTTCAAAACAAAGTGACAGCCGCCCTTCCAGCAGCGTCCAGAATTTTTCTTCGTCACCTTTTGCATATAAGGCAATCTGTGGGAGGTTAAGGCTGACAACCCCCTGGTTAAAACGCCCTTCAAACTTATAATTCCCATTTTCATCTTTCCAAGGCGTTAAAAAGCTGCGGCATCCCATACAGGAAAATACGTTCCCTTCGTAATTTTCACGCATCATCTTTGCGGATATATAATCTGGATACATCCTTTTTGCAGAACATTTTACAGCAAGCTTTGTCAGGTAATCATACTTCCCGCCATTCAAGCAGTTATGTTCATCTAAAACGTATATCAGTTTTGGGAAAGCAGGGGTTACATAAATCCCTTTCTCATTTTTAATGCCTTCTATTCTCTGATTTAAGATTTCCTCAATAATCATCGCATTTTCTTCGATATATGGGTCATCCTTGTCCAAGTTCAAAAAAAGTGTTACAAAAGGCGACTGCCCGTTTGTTGTCATCAATGTATTTATCTGGTACTGGATTGTCTGCACGCCGGATTTTAACTCATCATATACACGGTCTTTAACAAACTCATTCCTGACTTCCTTGCTGATAGTGTCCCCAAATTTTTTATGGTAATGTTTTTCATATTTTTTCCGGCTTTTACGGAGATATTTCCCCAAATGCCTGACATCAACGGACTGCCCTCCATACTGGCTGCTTGCTACCGCTGATATAATCTGCGTCATAACCGTGCATGCTACCTGGAAGCTCTTTGGACTTTCAATCAGCTTGCCATTCATTACTGTCCCATTTTCTAGCATATCCCCAATGTTAATCAGACAGCAGTTAAAGATACTCTGGAGATAATAATCCATATCATGGAAATGGAGGATTCCCTCCTCATGCGCCTTTACAATTTTTTCCGGCAAAAGCACACGCCTTGTCAAATCCTTGGAAACCTCCCCGGCAATCAGGTCGCGCTGGGTAGAGGCAATATACGCATTTTTGTTGGAATTTTCTTCCATAACATCCTTATTGCTATTTTTAATCAGGCTCATAATCGAATCATCCGTTGTATTTGCCTGACGCACCATCTGCCTTGTATAACGGTAAATAATATATTTCTTGGCAAGCTCATATTTATGTTCTGTCATAAGCTTCTGCTCAATCATGTCCTGGATGTCCTCAACCATTAAGTTATCCGCATGGACATTTTCGATCCCTGCCACAATAGACTCTATCTTTTCTTCTGTCACCTGATTATAACGGTCAACTTCCGCATTTGCCTTCTGGATTGCAATAATAATTTTATTGCGGTCATACTCTACAACCCTGCCATCCCGTTTTGTTACCTTCATTGCTTTTTCTTCCTCCTTATCCTGCATACCAAAACAACTTGGTAAATTATAGCATTAGAAAGCAAAAAAGTCCACAATATCTTGTGACTTTTTAAATTTTTTTCACTAAATATTGTGGAATCCCCATTTCACTAAGTCCTACTCCTGTAGTGCCTCCCCTTTCTCGCTGCGCGCAAAAATCTCTTTCAGGTAGACAGAAAACGCAGACGGGATACTATATTTTTCCTGAATCTGCCCAACCGTGGAAAAGACCATCCCCTCCTGCAGCTTCTTAGGAAGCTTCCTTAAATGAACCAGATACCCTAACATATGCCATTCTACATGAGAAAAAATATGTTTCCCACTCCCCAAAAGTTCTATCTCATCAAAATCAGCATCCCATTCTTCTAAAAACGGTTTTATCTGCTCTGCAGAAAGCCTCCCCTCCTGTGCCGGGAACTCCCAAAGGCCTGCAAGAAGCCCCTTTCCTGGCCGCTGCTGTATTAAATATTTCCCTTGGTACTCTATCAAAAAAACAGTCCTATCCTGTATCTTCCTTTTCTTTTTCTGCGGCTTATATGGAAATAGGGACATGTCCCCTGTTTTATTTGCAAGGCACCATTTCTGCACAGGGCAATCTGTACAAAGCGGCGCACCATTTGGCAGGCAGATTACAGCGCCCAAATCCATCAATGCCTGGTTAAATTCCCCTGGGCACTCCTGCGGGACTGCTTCTGCCATATCCCCACGGATTCTTTTCTGTACTTTTCCTTGCGTAATATCACTGCTATCAGCAGACAGCCTTGTATAAATCCTATAGACATTCCCATCTACGGCAGGCACCCGCTCGCCAAACGCAATGGAAGCCACTGCGCCCGCCGTATATTCGCCAATCCCTGGAAGCTTTAAAAGCCCGCTATATTCTCCTGGAAACCTGCCGCCATATTCCTGTACTATAATTTCTGCGGCCTTTTTTAAGTTACGGGCACGGTTATAATATCCAAGGCCCTGCCATAACTTCATTAGTTTCTCCTCTGATACCCCTGCTAAATCCACCACACCAGGAAGACGCTCTAAAAAACGGGCATAATAGCCTTTTACTGCCTCCACCCGTGTCTGCTGCAGCATAATTTCTGAAATCCAAATATGATATGGATTTTTATCTTCCCTCCACGGAAGTTCCCTTTTATTCTTTGCATACCAGCAAAGCAGCGGAGTTGTAATCTCTTTAATCCTTTCCTGTTGCCCCATCAGTTTTCTCCTAATATATTTTTTTAACCTCTTTAGAAAGCCCTGATATTTCTTTTATCTCCCTTCCTGATATTTTTGTATATTCTGAAAGTTCTTCCAATGTAGGCATACGCCCCATTTCCTCTGTCATATATTTTACTGCTTCATGCAAAAGATTTGTTTTTGCAAGCATCGTATTTTCCCAGTCTTTTGAATCTGTCATCCCATCAATATAGCATTCCATCGCATGGATGGTTTCCATCTCCAGCGTCCCAAAAAATTTAGCAATATCTACACCCCCTCCTGGGAGAATATATTCTTCATGGTTTTCCATAATAATCTGCATTGCAGCCATCACCCCAAGATTTCCCTCTGCAATCACTTCATCTAACGGCACATTTCTTTTTTTATACCTCTGTGCAAACTCTACAACCTTATGGAGATACTTTTCTATAATCACATTTTTCAGGGAAAAATCCCCTTTCAGGAAAGAAAGCAGCATCGCTTCTTCTTTCCCTAAATCACCGGAAAGACGTTCCACCTCCTGATGGTACAGCCTCATATTTGCTTCCCTTCGCGTCTCCCTGCCCGCTGCCATCTTCTCTTTCTTATCCATATGGCCTGCTGCCCTTGTAGCTGGCTCTGGCACAAAATCATATCCTTCGACTACAATCCGGTTTTCCCCAAGATAATGATATACCGCCTGCATATTTTTTTCCGTAAGCTCCTGCCCGTCCAGGTACTTCCTGATTTCTTCCTTTGTCAGCCTGTCCTGCTGTGCATGGGCGATTTCTACCATCTCCCGCAACAATCCCAAAAACCTGTCCTGATTTTCCATTCCTATAACCATGCCTTTCATCAATTTCCAACACAAAACCAGCGTTCTTCACACCCAAAACCAGCGCAATTTCCCATAAATTAAATAATGAGACGGCTTCCACATAGGAATGTGAAAGCCGCCTGATTCATTTCATTATACCAAAGAAAATAACTGTCTTATTTCAATGTACCGGTAACTGTAACAGCCATGCTCTTTGTTGGTACCTTTGTAAGACTTGAAGCTTTGTACTTCTTCTCAGCATTTGGATTCCATGTATTAACAATCATAACCTGGGTAAACTCACTTTTTTCCTTACCAGCATCTGGAGTAAGGTAAGGATTGCTGATTGTCTTAACAGTTTTTCCATCAATCTTTAATACAGCCTTGGAAACTTTGAATTTCTTCTTGCTTGTTCCCGGAAGGTTTGTATCTACATAAATTGTATTGAAGCCTTTGTCACCCTTTAAAGCCTTTTTCAATGCAGCCCCTGATACGCTTACAGTAAAGGATACTTTACCTTTCTTGAAAGAAGCATCAGAACATTTTACGCTAATCTTCTTTTTTGTGTTCCCATTATGTACGCCTAATTTAAAATTGCCATCGTTGTGGTTAGAACGTACTCCCTTATAGGTTTTTGATGCAAAGCATAAATATCAGCAGCCTCTGCCTTTTTTGGCGCTGGAGCTACTGCTACAGAACTTGCTGCTACTGCTGCCGTCATTGCGAGAGAAAGCACTCTCTTTGATGTCTTACTAAATCTCATACTCGTTTCTCTTTAAGATAATAAATGAATTGTGTACAACAGTGCGTCCAGAGAAGATACTAAATATTCTAAACGGTTGTGGTAAAACACAACATCTTCTGCCAGCATGTACACCTGCCACTATATGGATATACTACCACTCCTGCCCGGTACTGTCAACTTTGTAACGAAAAATACATTCGCCCGGAAGCCAAGTATATCCATATATCCTGCCTACCTCCAAATATTACCAGAAAATTATGTCGGAATAAAGGCGCTTTACATTACCTGGCCAAAACATCTGTAATTTCTGCAATATACATATTGTGGTAATCCTTTGAAGAATACCACTGCGAATCTATTGTTTCATCTAAAAACCCCTCTTTCTTCACCGGAGTCTGTGACATAACACGGCAGATTAAAACCATATTCGCTTCATCAATATAAGGAACGCCATTATGATACCCGACATTTACCTTTGCCTCACTGATTTTATCTTCATCCCTCCCAGAAACGGTCCCTAAAAACTTCATTTCCTTACGGTATTTCTCTTGTGGGAAGCTTAAAGAAAACCTGCCTTCGCGGTCTATAAACTCCTTCGTATAACGGCTGTCACGGATAAAGACAAACGCAACGTTTTTCCCCCACATTACGCCGACACCTCCCCATGACGCAGTCATCGTATTTGCTTTTTCTTCATTTCCTGCTGTAACAAGCATCCAATCCTTTCCTATCATTTTAAAAGGATTGCACTCCATCTGGTCAAAATCAACTGGCTGAAAACTATGCATTATATCGCTTCCTTTCCTTTTTTAATCCATTTGCCTATATCTTCTAGAGTGTGCTTGTAAATCGCTTTTTGCAAGATGTGTTTCACACTTTGTGGGAAGAATGAATTTCCAAACACGCTCTAGGACATCGTAAAATAAATAGCTGGTTATATCACGATGCACTATTTACTAGTATAACTAAAATATGAGAATTTGCAATTAGTGATACCAACTTTCTATAAATTTTGTTATAATATTATAGCGCTTAAGAAAACTGGCAAATACGCCATGCCCATATATGCAAAAAAGTTTGTTTCCTGAAATCTAAGCATGTTTTTTTTAGAACATGTTTAAAAATTACTTTTTGTAAGATGTGCTTCACACTCTGTGGGAGATTTTCAAACACGCTCTAGGACAGCCGTAAACAGTAATATAATATGAAAAAGAAAATGAGGTCTTTCCATGAAACAAAAAAAAGAACAGCTTTTATCACTGCCCGTTGTCCGTTTTATCATCCAGGCAGGAGAACAGATGAATGAACGCACTCTTTCCGCCCATGCTGGTCAGACTGCATTTTTTATTATGCTCTCCTTTTTCCCATTCCTCTTGTTTCTATTTGCGCTTCTGCGCCTGACGCCGCTGACTGAGGAAAGTTTTATCCTTCCACTGCTGGCAATTATACCAGAATCCTTCCATGAATTCATCAGGGCACTGATTCATGATATTTATTCAGCCAGCAGCGTACATCTCCTTTCTATTACCATTATCAGTGCAATTTGGCTTGGCTCCAAAGCGTTCCTGTCATTGGTCCAGGGGCTGAATTCTATATACTGCCAGAAAGAATCCCGCAATTTCATTATGCTGCGGCTGTTTGCTGCGCTTTACAGCGTTATTTTTGCCTTATTAATTATTGCCATCCTTGCATTGCTGGTTTTTGGGAACTGGATTCACAGCCATATTAAAGTACAGTTTCCATTTGTTGCTTCCATAGCAAAACATATCATTAACTTCCGTATGCTAATCGCCTTTTTGATTCTGTTTGCAACCTTCCTGCTTTTATACCATTTCCTGCCAAACTGCAAATGGAAGCTCCGTTACCATACGCCAGGGGCTTTCCTCTCTACGTTTGGCTGGCTGGCTTTTTCTATCTTGTATTCTTACTATGTAGATACGTTTAGCAACTATTCTTCCTTTTATGGCACAATGACTACTATTGCGCTCCTTATGGTCTGGCTCTATGCGTGCATGTATATCCTATTTTTAGGCGGATTATTAAATGATTACTTAAAACAGCGCCCACGCCTTACAGATAATAATCCCTTAAGCCGGAATCTCTGACAGCTTTTTTAAATTTGCCCCGGTAAAATAATACCCCAAAATTTCATTATAATCTTTCCCAAGCCCCGCCATTGTAATAGCCCCATACTGGCTCATTCCTGTCCCATGGCCAAATCCGCCTCCAATAAACTGGAACGCTGCTTCATTATCTTTGGAAGCATCTGCCACAAAAAAAGCTGCGCTTGGGAGAAGGCTCATATATGTCCTTAATTTCCCATGGTTATAATATATCGTTTCATTAGGCGATCCCAATACTTTCCGGACATTATGCTGCGTGCATACTTTCACAACATTTTTCTTCCCTACAAGGACAATTTCTGTAATAAGCCCGCTCTTTTCCCGTTTCTCCACCCGTATCTTTTTTACCATACCAAGCGGTTTTATAGGTTTTGAACGGTAGCCGCCCGTCTTTGTCTGTGTCAGTACCAAATCAGGGTCTGCTGCATAACACTCCGCCAAAAGGGAGTCCACCCTTTCTGACAAAGCTTTCTGGCTGATTGTCATATTCCATCGATACCAGACCGCATCACTGTCATATGTGTCAAAAGAGGTTCTATGGAGAAAGGACTGAAACTCGCCTTCTTTGGATAAATCCAACGATTTGATACCGCTCTTTTTCTGGCTCTTTTCTGTGATCTGAAGCCTTTCTGGCAAATAAGAAATCTTTGACTTTGTATTCCATACATCCTGCCCAGAAGCAGAATACCCCCAGGAGGTTGAATAATAATATGCCGGGACTACCTTCCCTTTCTTATCTACCAGGACAATCCCCTTCGTTTCCTTTACTGCCTGGCGGGAGCGTGCATCCTCTGGTATGTTGTTATAAACCTGGCAAGAAGCACTGTCATCCAAATCCGCTTGGTAATCATCATACCGCACAGACTGGAGCTGGCAGCAGGCATAACTTCTGGCACATATTGCTTGTGCTTTTAACGCCTCCATTTTACTTGATGTAGAAATCTCACTTGGTACTACAGCATAAAGATATTCTTCCAAGGGAAGCTTATTTGTCAAAAGAAGGCCCTTTTTATTCCATGTCACTTTTAGCATATGGCGGTAACTTGGATGGATTCCTTTCCTTTCCACGGATAACACTTTTAATTTTGCCCCTTTTGAAGGCTTTATCATTATTTTTTTGCCTTTATATTTTTTATCATTTTGAAAACTTGCCATCCCCTCCGCGGGATACTCTTTTTTCTTGCCATTAACTGTTACTGTGAAAGGTTTTGAAGAAGTTATTTTTACCTTTTCATGGAAAATAGAGGCAAATCCTGTTGTCATCAGAAGAACCCTTACATTCATGTTGTCTGTAATTTTTTCTCTTTTTACCGCACCTGTTTTCTTTTGCGCTGCCTTTTCTTCTGATACCTGGCTCTTCTTTTCTTTTTGAATTTTTCTTTTTCCTGTTTCAGCCAAAAGACAGCCCAGTACCATAACAGACAGGCCTATAATTATCCCTATCTGTTTTCTTCTTGATTTCCTCATACTTTTCCATTTCCTTTTTCGTCATCTCCTGCAGATTTGAATACCATTGCCCGGTTCATTAAAAATAGCAGGTACAAATTACGAATATGATATAATAAAATGGAAAAAAATGCAAATTTAACCATCTTTCAAGTAAACACGCCCTAGCGCAACTCTTCTTTACTAAAATAATAAGAAAAATACATTTTCCTAAATTCTGCTACCTTTTCCCTTGGAATATAAATCTTACTTTCATTGTCCATACAGACTTCATCCCGGTTAATTGAAAAAATATGGTTTATATTCAAAATATATGAACGGCCGCATCTTAAAAAGCAGGAAAAGCATCCAAGTTTTTGGTACAATTCCCCGCCACTCATCCGCACACGGGATTTCCCGGCTTTTAAACAAAGAATCTGGTAATTTTTCCGGCTTTCACAATAAATAATATCGTCAATTGGTATCTGCCGGATGCCAGATACCGTATTTATCACAAAGTTTTCTTCCTGTATTTTTTGAATGTTTCCCAATGCAAGCTTTAAAACATGAAAAAAGCGTTCCATTTTCAGGGGTTTTACAAGATACTGGACAGCGTCTACCTCAAAAGCATCTAATGCATGCTCATTAGAGGTAGTAAGAAAAATAATCTGCCCCCTATTACCAATTTTCCGAAGCTCCTTTGCTACATCTATCCCAAGCCTATCAGGCAGATAAATATCCAGTAAAATCAAATCTGGATCATATGCCTTTTCTTTTAACAGCAAAATCAACTCCTCTGCCTCCATAAAACGCCTGATTAAAAAATCATCCCCTGTTTGCTGTTCCTGATAGGATTTTAGCATCCGTTCCACCTTGTCCATTTCTGCCACATCATCATCGCAGAGCGCAACCAGATACATATTCCACACCTCTTTCGTTCTCAAATTTTATTTTTATATTATATCAAAATCCACTATCTATAATGTTATCTAGCATGCTTTGCACTTTTTGAGGAATAATCTGCGGTGTTTTCCTTCACTGCCATACTACTCATCAATCGTTGTAGCGCCCGCTACAACTTATTCTTCCTCCTTGCAGATGAAAATTTATTCTGCGTAAAATTCATCGATATTTAACCGCCGGAGTAATATTTTCTTTTTTTAATCATGAATGAAACCAGATAAGGAGAAAACTCAAAATTTCGTTCAAGACAGCAGGCACAACAATGCGGAGTGAACATCTTATTTGGAGGAATTATAAAAATATAAAAGATAAGGGTGGGGAAATCTCACCCTTATTTTCATCAAACAATGCGATTTTAATGTGAAGACGACAGTATTGAATATTTCTTTAAAGCCCTTTCATCATGCGTGTGGACATCAAGCAAGTTTCTCCGTTGGCAAAATGGATGATTCGATTTTTAGTGTCAACTTCTTTTATATTATTTTTGTTTACCAAAAATGCCCGATGGCAACGCACAAAATTGCTGTCCAATACGCCTGTTAGTTCTTTTAAGGTGCTGGGAAATTCAATCTGGCGGTCTTTTGCATGGAGAATGACTTTATGGATATTGCTGGAAGTTTCAAAAAATAAAATATCCTCATAATCTACACTGATTTTTCGTCCGCCAACTTCAAGGGTATAGACTTTATGTGTCTTATTGGTTTGGAGCGTATGTCGTTCCATTGCATGTAATAGACATTCTCTGAGTTTCACTTTCGCTTCGGCAGGGTTGTCTTTTAATACAAAGTCCATCGCCTCTACCCGATACTGAAAAGTCATATAGCTCAGTTCTGAATGTGCTGTTATGAATATGATGAAACCACGGGGGTCATACAATCTAATTTGCTGTGCCAGCTTCATTCCATTCATGTTGCTGTTCAAGTCAATATCAAGGAAATAAATGCCTGTGTTCTGGCTGGTCTTGACTTTTTCCAACAACATATAAGGGTCTCCTGTATCTAAAGTAAGCTGCATATCTAATTCTTCTATCAGAACGGTATTTTGAATGATATTTACAACAGTCCGCCGCTGTGCGGCATTGTCTTCGCATACAAAGATGTCCAGCATATGATGTCATTCCTTTCTATCAGTAAGTTCTATATGTTGTGTAAAATAGTCGCATTTCATTGTTGTTTCTAATAGCACGTTGTCATAAGAACTGATGATTTTCTGGGCGTTCCAAAGCCCGATTCCTTGATGCCCGATTTTTGTGCTAAAGCCCTTTTGCTTTAATTTATGCAGCATTACACCGTTATCCAGAAAGCGGTTGCTTATGATGATTGATACGCCAGTTTTATTCTGGATGATATTTAAGCCTATTTGCGGCTGTTCTGTCTCCAATGTGGCTTCCATCGCATTGTCTAAAAAGATTCCCAGTATTCTGGCAAGGTCTACCGTGTCTATCAGAAAACTTTCCACTTTATCGGGGATATCAATGGTGATGTCAATCCCCGATTCATGGGCGTAAATCATTTTTGCAGAGAGCAGGCTTTTGATTTCCAACACGCCGATGTTGCTAAGCTGGTTCAGCTTGTAATCTCCCCCTGTAATCAGATTCTTCGTTGGGAAGATTTTGCTTTCAAAAAAATCCTTTAACCTATCCAAATCACCCTCTTCAATATAACCAGATAGAGAGAGCAGAATATTAACATAATCATGCTTAAAGGAGCGCAGGCTGTTATACATAGCTTCTAAATTCCGTGTGTAGTCCTGTAAGTCCTGCATGGCTTTCTGCTTTGCTTCGGTCTGTATCTGTTCCAGATAAGAGCGGCGCATAGCCAGAAGTAAACAACACATCACAAGCAGATACCCCGAAATGTGTAAGGCATTATTATATATCATTCTGCCGACAGAGCCGTTTTGTCCTGGAATCAAATTATCAAACAGATAGATGGTTATAAGGAGCAGTAATGCAGCATCTATCACATACCATGTCTGCGGAAGGCGCAAAATGCCTTTGCCAGACAGGAATACTTTTTTCAGCAGCTTGCCGCAAAGCAGCGTAATCCAATAAAACAGCAAAGTATAAATCAAATTGATGCCGCAAAAAAAATACCACTGATTTGATAAAGGTGAGGGAATCAGTATATAAAGAAAATTTGCCAGCAAATTCTCTGTCACAACGGTAAGCATACATCCAATCATACCCATAAAAACATTCTGTGGCGCAGTGTCACGGTAAACGATCAACCCATAAATACATACTGCCACCAGAATACCGAACAAACCGTATGGAACACAGGCAAGGAGCGTTACAGGCATTCCGGCAACCAACAGCAGTATATAAAGTACGCTAAATCCTTTGAAGTTCATATTCTGAGGCCATACATTGCGGATAGCAAGGGAAAGCCGAAAAAAAGATAGTAGCATTTCAATATATTCCTTCTTTCGATATTTACTTCCCTAATTATACTTTATACCATTCTTTATATCAACTGCCTCATGCAAAAATGATGAATAAGTGCGTGTTCTGTAAAAAAAAAACGCACTTATTCATGAATTGGGGTATTTCATGACTGTTTTGAAAGAATTGCTGTTTTCTCTGGTATACTATTTTGCAGTACATAAATTTATTTTGGAAAGGAAACAGGAAGATATGAAGCATTTATTAAAAGGAGCTGCTGTAGCAGCGGTGGTATTGGTTGCTTTAATGGTAATCAATATGTTTTGTAATATGCATGACATTCACTTAGACCAGACAGCGACAGGTACAATATCAGCAGTTTGTGCTATGCTGTTTTATCATGGATTGATTAGGAATGAAAAAAGTAAAGATGATGGGAATGAAAAATAAGTTCTGAAGCCCCCTGCTGTTACTATTCACAGCCAATCGTAGCCGGATCTCAATAAAAAATCTCTTCCCCT
>CAJUJR010000034.1 GCA_910586605.1 uncultured Lachnospiraceae bacterium
TAACAATATTTGGAAAAAAAGTAAACTGTAAAAACTAACCGGATGGAGTACTAGTCTAGAACGCGTATAACTGCCTGCTTTTACCGTTAGTTTTCTGATAATTTGCTTTCTTTTGGCAGCACCAGATTTAATATCAAAGCCACTAAAAAAACAACTGCCACGCAATTTTCTGCAAAAACAGTCTCAACAATTTTAGGAAATACCTGAAATATTTCTGGAACTTGTGTAAAACCAATCCCCATGCTAATAGAAAGCGCTGCAATTGTAATATTCCTCTGGCTAAAACCACAGTTTCCAATCATCTGCAAGCCACTGATTACAATTGTCCCAAACATCATAATCGTACAGCCGCCTAAGACAGCATCCGGAAGGGTTGCAAGCAAAGCCCCGAAAACAGGGAAAATCCCTGCCAAAATCATAATCGCCGCCCCCGTTGCAATTGTAAAACGGTTTACCACTTTTGTCATTGCCACAAGGCCGACGTTCTGGCTGAAAGAAGTAATCGGCAGGCATCCAAATAAAGTAGATAACGCACTGATAAACCCATCACAGGCAATTGAGCCCGCAGTCTCCTTTTCTGTTACCTGGCGTCCCAGCCCGGAAGAAGCCAGAGCAGAAGTATCCCCAATCGTTTCCGTTGCAGATACCAAGAAAATTAAAATAACAGAAAGAATGGCATTTGCATGGAATTGGGGCTTGAATGGCAAAATTGCAGGAAACGCTATAACCGCAGTATCTTTTAGTGAAGAAAAATCCACTGCGCCCATGCAGATTGCAGCAATATACCCAACAACTAGCCCAAACAGGACAGAAAGCTGTTTCCAGTATGATTTTGCCAATATATTAAAAAGCAGGCAGCAAAGCAGGGTAATGCTTCCCAGAATCCAGTTTGACACAGAGCCAAAATCCTCGCTCCCGCTTCCTCCACCAAAGGAAGACGCGCCAACAGAAAGCAGGGAAAAACCAATTGCTGTTACAACACTTGCCGCAACAATTGGTGTAATCAGCTTAATCCAATATTTTGCAAAAAGCCCTAGAACCCCTTCCACGATACCCCCAATCAAAACCGCCCCTACTATGCTATTATATCCATAAACCGGGCCTAAATAACAGAAAACTGAAACAAATGTAAAACTGATTCCCATTACAATAGGAAGTCCGGAACCAACCTTCCAGATGGGAAACATCTGAATCAGCGTTCCAATCCCTGCAATAATCATTGCACTCTGGATTAACATGGCGCTCTGCTTTGCAGAAAGGCCACAGGCTCCCGCCACAATAAAAATCGGAGCAATATTTGCTACAAACATTGCCAAGATATGCTGCAGCCCAAACGGAACTGCTTTTGCTATTGGCACCCTCCCCTCCAGTTGATAGATATAACTTACATCTGCTGTTGTCCTCTGTTTCATTTTTTCCTCCGTTCTTCATCCTGTTCCCTGAATTCAATGCTTCCTGTCTTTTCATCCATCCCGTCCACAATTGCCAGCGATTCCAACTGGAACCCCAGGTTGCGTATCATCCTTCCGCCCACCTGGAATCCCTTTTCAATTGCAATCCCAATCCCTTCTACACTGGCGCCAGCTTCCTGCACAATAGAAATCAATCCCTGCAATGCACAGCCATTTGCCAGGAAATCATCAATAATCAGGACTTTATCCCCTTTTGACAAGAATTTCTTTGAAACAATTACCTGATTTTTGCACTTATGTGTAAATGACTCCACTTCTGCCACATACATTTCCCCTTCTATATTAATGCTTTTTGATTTTTTAGCAAATACAACAGGGGCATGGAAATACTGTGCAACAACGCAGGCAATACCGATTCCGGAAGCCTCAATTGTTAAAATTTTGTTGATTTCTTTTCCCGCAAACCGGCGTTTAAACTCTTCCCCCATTTTCCCAAACAGTTCAATATCCATCTGATGGTTTAAAAAGCTGTCTACTTTTAGCACATTGCCTTCATTAACAATTCCATCTTTTAATATACGTTCTTCTAAAAAATTCATATTTCACCTCATATCCAAACTAGTGCATTTACGTTTTATCCCTTATAGCTTTCTGTAAAACTTTTACCTTTGTCTTTTCTCTGCCCTCCCTTCAAAAAAATTATATAATGTTTCATACAGCATGCAGGTATCAATCGGCTTTGAAAGATGGCCATCCATCCCCGCGGCATTTGACTTTTCCCGGTCTTCATCATAGGCGTTTGCCGTCATCGCAATAATCGGGACAACCTTTGCATCCTGCCTTCCAAGGCTGCGTATCATCCTTGCTGCATACAGCCCATCCATAATCGGCATCCTCACATCCATCAGCACGGCGTCTATGCTGTTTTCTTTCCCCGCTTTAAAATAATCTACCGCCGCCTTCCCATTATCCGCAATAATAACCTCTGCCCCTTTATTCTTCAATAACTTTGTAATAATGCGCTGGTTCAGGTCATGGTCTTCTGCAACCAAGATTGTCTTCCCTGTAAAATCAATTTTATTGTTTGGCTCTTCTTCTTTTGATGGAGATTCTGCCTCAAAAACACGCGGTCCTGTAATACGGATGCAAAATGCGGTCCCTTTCCCTAAATCGCTTTTTACGGTAAGCTCCCCATCCATTTTATCTACAATGCCTTTTACAATCGAAAGGCCAAGCCCTGTCCCCTGCATAGCCGCTACTACTTGGTTATTCTCCTGGACAAACGGCTTATACATGTGCTTTTGGAATTCCCGGCTCATCCCAATTCCATTGTCCTGTACGACAATTTCTGCCTGCACATTTTCCCCATAAGCCTTTGTACGGTAAATCAGCAAAATCTCGCCTCCAATATCCGTATACTTTACCGCATTATTTAATAGGTTAAAAACTACCTGATGGAGGCGCATTTTATCCACAACCATTTTATGGTCCGCAAAATCCCTGACTTCAAAATGGATCTGCTTCTGTTCACACATTGGCATAAACAGCGCCGTAGCATTCTTTTTCAAATCTTCAAAAGAATATCGCTGTGGATGCAGGGAAAATTCACCACTCTCAATCTTTGACATATCAAGCACATTATTCAGCAAATTGAGCAGATACCTTCCTGAAACGCCAATTTCATCAATATACTCCATCACTGCGGCATGGTTCTCCCCCTCTTCTTTTGCAAGCTGGACCATTCCCATAATTACATTCATTGGCGTCCGGACTTCA
The DNA here is from genome assembly GCA_910586605.1 of uncultured Lachnospiraceae bacterium. Lineage (GTDB taxonomy): Bacteria > Bacillota > Clostridia > Lachnospirales > Lachnospiraceae > Butyribacter. The sequence goes on from CAJUJR010000034.1 coordinate 3,189, forward strand.
TGGCTTACTGTCCTTAAAAATTCTGTTTTTGCATTATTTGCCTTTTCTGCTTCATCCAAAGCGCCCTCTAACTGATGCTGCTTCTCCTTCTCCCGCTGCACCACGTCACTAATATCAATACGGGTTACCAGAATCAGGTGCAAATTATTACTGATATAATTAAACCGAAGCAGCTTCCTCCTAGCACTCCCTTTCTCCCACATGTCAAATTCCACACTGTAAAGAGGCTTATCTTTCAGTTCTTGGCAGACTCTTTCATAATTTGCCATTTCTATCAGACTTTCTGCTTGTTCCTTTTCCATACAGGAATAAAAATTCTGAAGTTCCATATCATAATCAACAATTGGCAAGTGGTCTCCTGACAGATGGCCTATCCCCGTAATAATCCGATATTGCCCTGTATTAGCATAAATCACTCCTGCCATATCATAATCCCTTTCCAGGATTGCCTTTGTTGTCAATTGGTTGGTATATGCCGGCGTATCATCCCGATTGTAAAAAAATGCAATCACTTCCCCGCTTCCGGGATGCTCTAACATCCTTCCATTAACTTTTACGCATATGTACTGCTGCTTCCCCTTACGTTTAGCAATATAATATTTTTCAATTTCTTGTATACCTGATTTATACAGTTCAAGCAGCCCCTCTACAGAAAGCTCGTAGTTTTCCCTGTCTGACAGTTGGATATCATCCAGGAAATGAAACGCCCTTTTTCGGAAATCTAAAAAATCTGCAGTATTTTCAAATGGGATATCTTTTCCCTTCACAATCATCTTTTCCAGCTTGTTCTTCGTCAGGTTCACACGGCTGAATGAAATCATGGAGTCATCTGCAGTCAAAAGGATTTTCTGCTCCTCCTCATAAATCTGCTCTATCCTTTTCTGATAGGAAATATCCCTGCTTGTGCCAATTGCCCGGACCGGGGCTCCATTTTCTTTTTCAATAATTGAGAAATTATATTCATACCATACATAGTCCTGGGCTTTATTAGACCAGGTACGGCACTGCACCCGTGTATGCTCCTGCCCATTATAAAGCTTCTCAAACATCTGCCGGCACTTTTCCCAATCCTCTTCTAAAATCATTTCCTGTTCAAATAATGCTTCTGGCACATTCTGTATATCTTTTTCCTGTACCTCAAAAAAATTTTTCCTCCCAAAGCCGCTTACGCCTTCCATCCTGTGCCCTGCCATATCCAGTTTCCAAAACCGCAGCCCATTCTGGCGCATTACCTGGCTCATAATATCCTCTAACTTTTTTAAGTTATCTGCCGACTTATCTTCTAATCGTGACGTATCTTCTTTTGGCATGCTGCCTCACCCCTTTGTATAAAATTTACGCCTTAAAGCGTGCTTGAAAATTCATTCTCACAAAGTGTGAAACACAAAAACAATTTTCAAACACGCCCTAGATTCTTTTTCCTGTCTATCATAACATTTCTTTCAACGACAAACAAGAGGGCACTGCAAGCAATCCCCTCTTATCTTAGTTAGTATGAAATAACACCTCAAATCATTTCCATAAATTTTTTATGTATTCTGGAATCTTTTGTCAGTTCTGGATGAAATGACATAGCAAGCTGGTTTTTATACTGAACGGCAACAATATTCCCTTCTACTTCTGCCAATACAGAAACCTCTTTATCTGCCGATTCAATATATGGAGCCCGAATAAACTCCATTGGGTACTGCCCAATCCCTTTGATTCCCCCCTCATAAAAAAAGCTGCCAAGCTGCCTGCCATAAGCATTTCTCTTTACTACAACAGGAAGTGTCTGAAAATACCTTCCTGTATCATTGGAAAGTTCTTTTGCAAGTAGGATTAAGCCTGCGCAAGTCGCAAGTACCGGCATCCCTTCTTCTATCCTTTTTTGAAGCGGCCTAAACATGCCAAGCTCCCGCAAAAGCTTTCCTTGCACAGTACTTTCTCCTCCAGGAAGCACCAGCCCATCAAAATGCCTTTCCAAATCCTCTGCCTTACGCAGTTCAAACACCTGTGTCCCAAGCTTTTCAAGCATTGCCCTATGTTCTGCAAAGGCCCCCTGTACTGCTAACACTGCAACTGTCATTGTATCACCTGCCCCTTTATTTACCACGCTCTGCCATCAATAGCTCGATTTCATCCTCATTAATGCCAACCATCGCTTCTCCCAAATCAGCAGAAAGTTCTGCAATCAAGGAAGCATCCTGATAATTCGTAACCGCTTTTACAATTGCATCTGCCCTTTTTGCAGGGTTTCCAGACTTAAAGATACCAGAACCAACAAATACGCCTTCCGCCCCAAGCTGCATCATCAAAGCTGCATCCGCAGGAGTTGCAACCCCGCCTGCTGCAAAATTCACAACCGGAAGCCGTCCGTTGTCATGTACGTACTTTACCAGTTCATATGGAACACACATCTCTTTTGCTTCATTAAAAAGTTCATCTTCGCGCATAGAAGTAATCCGTGCAATCGCACTGTTCATCATACGCATATGGCGTACTGCCTGTACAACATCGCCCGTCCCCGGTTCCCCTTTTGTGCGTATCATCGAAGCCCCTTCATTAATTCTGCGCAGCGCTTCCCCTAAATCTTTTGCACCGCAGACAAATGGCACCTTAAACTGTGTCTTATCAATATGGTAAACATCATCTGCGGGAGACAGCACTTCACTTTCATCAATATAGTCAATTTCAATTGCTTCCAAAACCTGCGCTTCCACAAAATGCCCAATCCGGCACTTCGCCATAACAGGGATAGATACTGCCTCTTGAATCCCACGTATCATTTTCGGGTCACTCATACGGGAAACCCCTCCTGCCGCACGGATATCCGCAGGAATCCTCTCCAAAGCCATAACAGCACAAGCCCCTGCATTCTGGGCAATTTCTGCCTGCTCTGGTGTAGTTACATCCATAATAACGCCGCCTTTTAACATCTGTGCCAGTTCCTTATTTAATTCATATTGCTTATTCATTCTTCTGCTCCTTTATTTTGTTACTGTTTACAAAACCCATGTACTTTATTATAATATCATTTGACCATATTGAAATACCCAATTTAAATATAGCCAGTATGGCCAGAAAAGGAGTATTATAAAAAATGCTGACATATTCTTTTGCGGATACAGGGTCAGACTGCCTCTATATCCATCTTTATAAATGTATCAAAAATGACATATTATCCGGCAAATTAACTGCCGGGACAAAACTCCCTTCCAAACGCAGCTTTGCAAAAAATCTGGGCATAAGTACAATCACTGTAGAAAATGCCTATGCCCAGCTCCAATCCGAAGGATATATTTATTCCCTCCCTAAAAAAGGCTTTTATATTACAGAAATTACTGCGCCTTCTGTTAATACGCCCGCAATTTCCCCAGATAATTTCCAGATTGCCGCGGATAAGTCCAGCTATCAGCTTGACCTTGTAAATAACCAGACAAACCCAGATAATTTCCCTTTTTCTATCTGGGCAAAACTAATCCGGGAAACCATTTCTGAAAAAAGCAGGGAACTTATGATATCCCCTCCATGCGGCGGCATTATGGAACTGCGTCATGCCATCTGCCGCCATGTTAAGGCATTCCGCAATATGGATGTGTCGCCAGAACAAGTTATAATTGGTGCCGGGACGGAATACTTATACGGGCTTATTATCCAACTTCTTGGTTTTGGCAAAATCTATGCGGTAGAAAACCCAGGTTACCAAAAACTTGCAAAAATTTATGAATGCCATCAGGTACGTTACCAAGCAATCCCTCTTGACCAACATGGAATTGATATTTCTTCATTGGAAGCCTCCCAGGCAAACATCGCCCATATTACGCCTTCCCACCATTACCCGACCGGAATTGTCACATCTATCAGCCGCCGCTATGAACTGCTTGCCTGGGCCGCACGAGAAAAAAAACGCTATATTATTGAAGATGATTACGACTCTGAATTCCGTCTGTCAGGACAGCCAATCCCTACGCTGCAAAGCATTGACCAATCAGAAAAGGTAATCTATGTCAACACCTTTACCAAAAGCCTTTCCTCAACGGTTCGTTTAGGCTATATGATCCTGCCAAAGCACCTTCTGGAAGAATTTTATAGGCGTTTCCATTTTTATTCCTGCACTGTTTCCAACTTTGAGCAGTACACGCTCGCCCGTTTCCTGTCTGATGGCTATTTTGAAAAACATATTAACAGGATGCGCACCCACTATAAAAATGTACGGGATGCTTTTTTAGATGCACTGCAAAAAAGCCCATTTTCCTCCCATATAAATATCTATGGAGAAGATGCCGGACTTCATTTCCTGATGGATCTTGATACCAAAATGACAGATTCTGAACTTTTGCAGGCAGCTACCCAACACAGCATACACCTCGCCTGCCTTTCACAATATTACCTGGGGACAGCGCCTGAAATCACAGAACATACCCTTGTCCTGAACTACTCTTGCCTGGCCTTAGAGCAGATTCCAGAAGCAATTAAGCTGTTAAGCCAGATATTTTAAAATTCAATCCCTTCACGCGCCCTAATTCCTTTCTCAAATGGATGCCTGACACATTTCATTTCTGAAATATAATCTGCATGTTCCAAAAAAAAGGAAGCAGGGTCTCTCCCTGTACACACAAGCTCTGCTTTCCCTTTCGCCAAACGCACTGCCTCTTTAAGCAATTTTTCCTCTAATAGCGCCCACCGATATGGATATGTGATTTCATCTAAAATAATGACGTCATATTTTTTTTGCCGGACAGCTTCCAAAACCGTCCCTAACATCCTGTTATGGATTTCTGTCTGTTCTTCTTTCTGGCGCTTTGTCATATCACGGTAAAATGGAAACCTCTTTTCACTCCTAAGCATATCAATGCCCCTAACCCTTTGCATTCCCTCTAGCTCCCCTGTCCTTTTACTTTTCATAAACTGTACAAATAAAACTTTTTTCCCGGAACCTGCCGCACGGACTGCCAACCCAATTGCTGCTGTTGTTTTCCCTTTTCCATCCCCATAATACAGATGCATCAGTTTTTCTTCCCCTGTCTTTTTTTCCTGTATACAATCCCTTTTTTGAAAAAGGCATTCCTTATTACTGCAATTTTCACAAAGATTACATGGGTTTCCAATCTTTTTTTCTGATAACGGGAGCAGGAATACAACACTTTTCCCTGGTGATAACACAAATTTATCATTATAAGTAATATCCATCTGCCCAAATTCTTTAGAAAACTCCGGCAATAACCCTAATGGATAAGTATCCCCTAAAAAATCAATCTTTACAGCCCATTTCCCGGTTTCAGCCTGAATTTCCCTGACAAGCTCCCCATATGCCTTTTTAAGCAGCTCTAACGATAGGCATTCTACAATATATGCCTCTGTCAGGCACTTCCTCCCAAGATAAAATTCCTGTAAAGCATCTGCCCCATCCCCCAATGTCAAAAATACCACAGCATATTTCTCATAAGAAACTATTTTCCCTTTTTCCTTCCATATATAATATGCCTTAACCCTTAAAAGGGGGGCAAGCATATGATTTAAAGACTGTAGGGAACTAAGGTCTTCCACAGAAAAATGATATGTTTTTATCATATTCCTTAAATCTTCTGCCCCCAGGCTGACCGAAAGTTTTCTTTCCTCCATATTGCCTGCCTCCTTTTTAAACCCTATGCTTCATCCCATAAAGTAGTGCATTGCAAATAGCCGCAGCTACATTGCTTCCGCCCTTTCTGCCCCTCGCCACAATATATGGTACCTCTGCCTTTAGTATCATCTCCTTTGCCTCCACTACATTGACAAACCCAACTGGAACCCCGATAATCCCTTTCGGAAACACTACACCTTCCTGCATCAGTTCATGCAGGCGCATTAATGCTGTAGGAGCGTTGCCAACTGCAAAAATCACTTCTTTTTCCAATACAGCAGCCTTTTCCATGCTTGCCGCTGCCCTTGTGCTCCCCTTTTCCTTTGCCTTAGCCGCCACATCCTCATCTCCCATAAAGCAGAAGACTTCTCCCCCATACTTGGAAAGCTCTTTTTTATTAATACCAGCCTTTGCCATTTGCGTATCTGTAACAATGCATGCGCCATTCCTGATTGCTTCCTGCATCTTCTTAACAACATCCTCAGAAAAACAAAGGTTTTCCACATAATCAAAATCTGCTGTTGTATGGATCACCCGTTTCATCACGAAAGCTTGCTCCTCATCCAGTAAAATCCCGCCAAGCTCTTTTGTTATAATTTCAAAACTTCTTTTTTCTATTTCCTCTGGCAATAATTTCTGCATTTTCCCTCCATAATTTAAAACACACTCTAACAATTAGTAACGTTGATCAAGTTGCCTATATTTATTCTAAAAACCTATTTCCCAATAATTCGGTATATCCTGTCCATATCCAAGCTGTTCCTCAATTCTTCTGCCAGTTTATCAAACTGTTGTTCTTTATATTCTTGATATGTTATTTTTTCCCCAGGCTGATATGGAACCCCTTTTATCCTGCATAATATCCTGACAAAAGCGCTTCGGAATTCCTCTTCATCAAAGATCCCATGCAGGTATGTCCCAAACACCGTTCCTTTGCAGCAGCCATCCTCTTTTGCCCTCTCCCTTTCTTTGCTATCCTCAAAAGAATCTTCTAGTTCCAAAAAAGGCGTCGCCCCATCCTTTCTTACTGTATGCCCCATATGGATTTCATAACCGTTTACCTTTTTTCCAGACAATTCTCCAAAATTGCCCTGCAAATATCCAATCTGCCCTTGCACCCTGGTTCTTGTTTTTTCCTCCTCAAATACTGTGTCTACAGGAAGAAGCCCCAACCCACGGATTTTGCTGCCGCCCTCAACGCCATATGCATCCTGTATGGCCTCCCCAAGCATCTGGAAACCGCCGCAAATCCCAAAAACCACGCTTCCCTTTTTATGGCATTTTAAGATTGCTGCTTCTAGTCCAGACTCCCTAAGCCATTCCATATCTTTTACCGTATTTTTTGTCCCTGGAAGCAATATAACATCCGGCTGCCCAAGTTCTGCCACTTTTCCTGCATACCGCACAGATACGTCCGGCTCCAGTGTAAATGCCTGCAAATCTGTAAAATTAGAAATCCGCGGAAAGCGGATTACAGCTAAATCAATTCCATTACCACTTTTTTTCTTTCCTAGGCTCTCTGCCAGGGAATCTTCTTCCTCAATCTCCACATCCAGATATGGCACTACGCCGACCACCTTTTTCCTACACCGCTCTTCTAACATCAAAAGCCCTGGTTCCAATATTTTTTTATCCCCCCTGAACTTATTGATAATCAACCCCTGAATCCGCTCCTGTTCCTGTTTTTCCAGAAGCATAACTGTCCCGATTAGCTGGGCAAAAACGCCGCCCCTATCAATATCCCCTGTTAAAAGAACTGGGGCATCTGCTATTTCTGCCATTCCCATATTTACAATATCATTCTGTTTTAAATTGATTTCTGCCGGGCTTCCTGCCCCTTCTATTACCAGAATATCATGTTCTGCTGCTAACGATTCATAAGCCTGCCTGACAACTGGGATATATTCCTTTTTCTTCCTGAAATACTCCATTGCACGCATATTCCCAATCACTTCCCCGTTGATAATCACCTGGGAACCCATATCGGTTGTCGGTTTTAAAAGAATCGGGTTCATCCTTATATCTGGCTCAACCCTACAGGCATCTGCCTGTACTGCCTGCGCCCTCCCCATTTCCAGATGTTCTTTTGTTATAAAGGAATTTAACGCCATATTTTGCGACTTAAATGGAGCCACCTTGTAACCATCCTGATAAAAAATCCTGCACAGCCCTGCCGTAATCAAACTCTTGCCCACATTAGACATTGTCCCCTGTATCATAATTGGTTTTGCCATAACTTTCCCTCCATCTGTAGATAAGCGCCTTATTTTCCCTATGCGTTTTTACTGCAATCCTGAAATACCCTTCTGATAAATTCCTAAAATCCCCACAGGAACGGATTAATACGCCTTTTTCTAACAACTTCTCTTTTAATCCTATCTGAGCCTCAAAAAAAAGATAATTTGCCACGGAAGGGTAAAGCTTTATAACCAGCCCATCAAGCAATGACTCTTCCAAATACTTCTTTTCCTCTGCTATCATCTGGAAGGTTTTTTCAAGATATTTCCTGTCCTTTAACGCTGCAATCCCTGCCATCTGTGCTGGTATGGATATATTCCAGGGCTGCAAAACACCCCGAAGCCCTTCTGTAATCCAGGAATTTGCAGAGCAGGCATACCCAAGGCGTAACCCTGGCATTGCATATATTTTCGTAAAAGCACGCAAAACTATTAGATGTGGGAAACGCTTTAAATCCTGTATCATTGTAAATTTCCCTTCCTTATCTGGACCTAAAAATGGGAGGAAACATTCATCTAGGCAAAACCAGGTATCCGTTTCCTCACAACGTTCTGCAATCTGGTAAAGAATCCTCTTTTCTGTTAAATTACCTGTGGGATTGTTTGGGTTACAGCAAAAAAGTATCCCTTCCTCCCCACGAATAGAACCTATAAAATTCTCTGTAACTGCAAATCCCCCTGCTTCCTCTAATTCCCAGGCTCTTATCTTTGCACCCGCCCCTTTTAAAGCCTCCTCATACCCTTGAAAAGAAGGCGCAAGGACTAACCCCTTTTGAGGGCGCAAAAACTGGCAAAGCGCAAATAACAGTTCTGCCGCCCCATTTCCTGGGATTACCTGCCTTGCCTCTACTCCATGAAATCCTGCCAAAGCCCTACAGAGTTCTTCACTATAACAATCCGGATAATGGGCCGCTGAAAGCAGCACCCCCTTTTTTGCCGCCTCTACACTCTGAAACGGCATCCCAAGAGGATTGATATTTACAGAAAAATCCAGTTCCGCCGGATTACGGTAAATATCCCCTCCATGCATATATACCATAAAAAATCCCCCTTACTGCGCATCCCTAAGGAACGGCCACGAAATAACTTGCCGATAGCCCATAGGATTTTTCTTAGACCGCGCCGCTTAAAAACCAAGCGCATAGCGGGCTACAAAACTGATTTTTAAGCGGTGCTAACGGAGAAAAAACAGGATGCCAATCCCCCAGGCAAGAATGGCTGTCCCATACAAAAGCCTATTAGCAAGGCGGATATCTTCTGCTTCTGGCTTGCGTTTATTATCTCCAATGACTGGTTTATGGCATAGCTTCCCAAAATAATATGCATCCCCAGCAAGCTGGATATTTAATGCCCCTGCACATACTGCTTCTGTCTGTCCAGAATTTGGGCTTGCATGGCAATACCTGTCCCTTTTAAAAATGCGGACGGCATTTTTCCAGTCCAACCTGCAAAAAAAACTGGCAGCGGCCATACAGGCCGCCGATACACGGGCAGGAATAAAATTCAGGATATCGTCTAACTTTGCCGCACATTTTCCAAAGTCATAATATTTGTCATTTTTATATCCAACCATAGAATCCATTGTATTGGCCGCTTTATAAAAAAAGCCTCCTAAAACGCCAAAAAACAAAATAAAAAGCATTGGTGCAATTACGCCATCCGAAGTGTTTTCTGCCACAGTCTCTATTGCTGCCTTCGTAATGCCTTCTTCTGTAAGGTTTGCAGTATCCCTTCCGACAATCATAGAGACAGCCTCCCGTGCTGCCTTTATATCCCCTTCTACCAGGGCGGCATAGACTTTCATGCTTTCCTTTTTTAATGACTTCATCGCAAGAAGCTGATAGCACCAAAAACACTCCAGCCCAAAAGCAAGCCCTGGACAATACCTGCCTGCTGCCTTCAAAATTAAAAATGGAAGCCCAACTGAAAAAAGCAGTATAAAAACTACAAGGAAAAAACCTGCCACCTGCTTTTTCTTTTGCTCTTTTTCCCTTTCAGGATAAATCCGGAAACAATGGAATAAAACTTTCTCCATCCCGCTTATCATCCATCCAATCCCCCGTACTGGATGATAAAGCCAATATGGGTCTCCAAATAAAATATCAAGCAAAAAGCCAATGCTTAAAACTAGCATTCTTCTTTCCATCGCTGCTTTCCTCCTGCATAGCCATCCTATGTTATCTTTCTTAAATTTTTTAGCAAAAACTCTTCCCTTTCTTTCTCCCAGCTAACATAGAACATATACCCCTCCCCATTTTCCACCTGCCATTTGTAAAACTCTGCACTGTCTCTAATATCCTTACCATTATTATCCTGGCAATATTCTGCTGCCTGCCTGCCATAAGTACCACAGTAAAAATCTAAAACCGCCATAATTGTCCCACCATGCACCACAAAAGCAATATCTTCGTTCTGAGTATGCTTTTCCTCTTCCATAATCCCTGAAAATCCCTTAACTACACGTTTTTGAAAAGAATCCCTGTCTTCCCCTTTTGGAAAACCGCTTCTTCCCATGCTGTCAATAAACTTCTGGTAATAAGGATTGCCATTTAATTCTTCATAATTACAATACTCAAATTCTCCAAAGTCACATTCTGCAAGGCTTTCTTTTATAATTGGCTGGCAACCAGGATATAAAATGGCGGCGGTTTCCAGGCACCGTTTCCTAGGGCTGGCATATACCCTTGCAACAGACGGCAACTGTTTTTTTTCTAAAAGCTGTTTTGACTCTTGCAATAACAGCTCATCCGTAACTCCGACATATCGGTGTTCCTTGTTGCCCTTTGTCGCCCCATGGCGGATCATATAAACCTTCATGGCTGCCTCCTGCTAATCTGCGTTCCAATCCCACAGACTACCCGTATTACTTGTTCTGCTTTCCTGGCAAAAAAACAATTTACACGCCCTGCCTCTTCACGGTATTTCCGCTCAAATGCATCTGTTGGCACCAAGCCATAACCTATTTCATCGCTGATAATAACCAACTTATCCTTCCCAGACAAATATTTTTCTGCTTCTTCTGCTGGGTCCATCCCCTCTAACATCTGTTTCCGGACTGTTTCATGATACTGGTTCTTTATCTCATATCCTTTAAAATGTTCTTTTGCATATTCTGTTTTTCCCTGATAAGCGCCGCCAATAATCAATATCATTTTTCTGCCGCCTTTCTTTTCAATTTACAGTTCCCAAATATTGTTATGCTAAAACGGGCAAACCCTGCTCATTAAGAGTTTGCCCTGTTCTTGATAAATTTTTTAATCCTACAGCTCCCCATCTTTTTTCTGGATAATTTCCAATACCTCTTTTTCTGTCAATTGCAGCTTTTGGGCAATCTCATTTGTTGTAAGATTCATTTCATAATACGCATAAACCATACCTTCCCTTCTGCCTTTTTCCATACCTTTTTCCATACCTTTTTCCATACCTTTTTCCATGCCTTTTTCCATGCCTTTTTCCATGCCTTTTTCCATGCCTTTTTCCATGCCTTCCCTTAAACCTTCCATCATATACTCCTGTTTTACTTCTGCCAATACAGGCTCCATAATTTCCATTAAAGTCTTGCTCATATTATCATCCCTCCTTAACTTTTCTGCTAACTTCCTATTTGCATTTAATGCTACTTCTAAAACGGAATCTGCATACTCTTTTTCCATCTTACCTTCCAGGCAGCTTATACTGGTAAGAAGCCCCCTTAAATCCTGCTCGGCCAATTGCCCTGACAGCGCACAGAGCCATCTGTGTTTTTCACTATCCAATTCTTTTGTCACAATAATCTGTGTGGGAAACAATACCATTTCCCTTATGTAATAGATACCTTTACAAGGATTTTCTACCTTTGCCCTATGTTCTTTAAAATACTCAAAAAGCTTATCCGGCCTTGCCCAACGTATCAAAGATACCGAAATCTCTTCCATTTTCCTGCTATCTGCCTTCTCTCCATAAGCTTTAAACAAGCACGCATATCCCTGTGCCTTGATAAACACATCTATCCCAAGCATATCATCTGGGCTTTTAAACTCCACTATATTGTACCTGCGAAAAATTTTCCCTATATCATTCCTGACACAACTATGCCCTTTATGTTCCATAAAAAGGTCTATTTTTAAAGCCCCAGTATTTAAAGTGTATTCTGGGATAAATACAAGTTTATCCCGGTCCTCCCCCAGCTCAAGATTCATCGCCGCTACATATGGAGGATGCCACTGTATTTCTTTACTATCCATCAAAACGCCTTTCCTTTTGTACATATTACTTCTTTTACTATTTTCTATCTCTCCCCATTTCATTTTCATTATACAAGATAAAGAACGATACTTCAAGCATCAGAACACCAGGTTCTCCACCACCACAACTGCAAGAATGGAAAACTCACAAACCTGCAAAAAATACCCTGCCAAATCACCAGTAATCCCACCAAACACACAATATGCCATATTTTTGTAGTGTAAAAAACAGGCGGCTCCTGCCAAAATACAGCAAGCCCCAGAAAAAGGATTTAAAACAAGATATCCTGTTATGCAAAACGCCAGTTCTGCAAGAAGAATCCATTTCACTGATTTTCCTGCCGCCTCCGCTGAGGATGCAGCCATCCCTTCTTTTTTTGCTTTTTTTAATATTGTAACAGACAGCCCACTTAAAATCCTGGAATAGATATACCCTAATGAAATAAACGGAACTGTTTTAAAATGGATTTGGCTAAATAAACCAAAGGACAGCAAAAAAAAGACAATTCCATATATAATAGCAAACGCCCCTGTATGTGGATCTTTTAGAATCCTTAATTTCTCTTCCTTAGGCCGATAAGAACTTTTTGCATCTACCGTATCTAAAAAACCATCGAAATGGATTCCTCCAGTCAACAAAACCGGCAGGGAAGCCATAACAGCTGCGGCCAATATTTTTCCGGCATGGATTTTTTCCATTACTGCAAAAGCCATCAAACTAAATAACCCAATTACAGCGCCAACCAAAGGGAAAAAACACATACTATATTTCATGCTTTTTTTCTCCCATTCGATTTTAGGCATCGGGATTCTAGAATATGTAGAAAATGCTATAATCAATGATTTTAACATGGCAATCCCCCATCTTTACTTTTATGGAAATGCAGCAAAGGGATGGAACAAACCACCTCAATTACAGCATCTGCACGCTGTGCCAGAAATGTATTTGCCCTCCCAAGCAGCCTTACATATTCTTCTGTTTCTGCCTCATACCGCATCCCATCTGAAAAAACTTCATTTGTAACAACAACCAGACATCCAGCCTGCTGTTCCAGACATAATAATGGCTTTAAAACCGCTGTTTCAAGCTGCAAATCTGCGGCCTTTCCCCGCTCCTTTAAAGAGCCATCCTTTTGGTACATTTCATTTGCCAGAAGATTTGACATACATTCTAACAGTACAACATCCTTTTCCCCAACATGGATTTGTTCCAGGTGCACAAAACATTCCTGTGTCTGGAATCCCTTCCCCTTCCGCATTGCCTGGTGCTTGCAGATACGTTCCTCGCACTCCCCATCATAGGGATACATTGTTGCAATATAAAAAAGCCCTCCTGCCGCCAACCCTTTCTGATGCATGGAAACAGCAAGCTTTTCTGCATACTCTGACTTTCCGCTTCCGCTCCCGCCCGTTATCAAATATAGCATTTTTCCCCTCTCCTCAAACATGTTGAAATATCCAACCCGCACCCTGTTTTCCCCACTAGTTACGGTTCTTCTACAACCTCTTTCTTTTCCTCTTGGTATCTGACATATGGCTCAATCTCATAAGCTGTAAACGTCCCCATTTTCTGATAAACTTCTGCAGCCATATCAAGCAACGGAAAAAATGTCATTGCCCCAGTTCCTTCGCCAAGGCACAGCCTTCCATAAACCAACGCTTTTACTCCAAGAGCTTGCAAAGCAAGCCTGCCTGCTTTTTCCTCTGGTTCATGGGAAGCAAAAACAATATCTGCTACCCTCCTATCAAGATACATTGCCACCAAAGCCGCCACTGCTGAAATTGCCCCATCTATTACAACAGGCAAGTGATATGTAACGCCTCCCAGGAAAACACCTGCCATCATAGCAATTTCACATCCCCCTGCCTGCGCCAAAAGTTCCAATGCATACTCTTTCCCTGACAATCCCATTTCCCTGACTCTATGTACGACAGAATCTACAACATTCCGTTTTTTTTCCAACCTTCCTGTAGGCAGCCCGGCGCCCTTTCCTGTCACTTCCTCGGCATCCTGCCCCAAAAATACTGCTGCAAGCACACTGGTAGGTGTTGTATTGCCAATCCCCATTTCCCCGGTTGCTACGATTTGGTATCCCTTTTCTTTTAATTCCCTGACAATCTCCCTTCCAGACTCTAAAGCCTGACTGCATTCCTGAACCGTCATAGCAGGCTCTTTTGCAATATTTCCGCTGCCTCTTTTTATTTTCCGGTCAACCACGGCATTTTGTACCAGCCGTTTTTCAGGATATGGCAGGGTATCCATCCCTGCATCTATTGTAAATACGTCGACTCTTGCAGCTTTTGCCATATAATTTACTGTCGAACAGCCTTTCGCAAAATTTTCACTTACTATCTTTGTTACCTCTTTACCTGTCTGGGTTACCCCTTCCTCTACCACTCCATGGTCTCCACACAGAACAACAAGTGCGCGCTTTTTCAGTACAATCTTTTCTGCTTCCCCAGTAATACGGCACAACCGCACAATATTATCCTCCAATAGCCCCAGGCTGTCTATCGGCTTTGCAATACTGTCCCAGTGCTCTTTTGCTTTCCTGCCTGCCTGATAGCCCCTACATGCCATTAAAAACTCTGAAAGCGCCATCGGGTTGCTGTAATAATACAGATGCGGAAATCCCGCCGCCATTGTTTTTGTATAAACCATGCAGGAATACCTTGTGCTGCTTGCAGGCTTTTTTGCATAAAATGCAGCTCCATTTTCCGTACAATCCCAATAGTGGAACTCATGCCCTTTCAGTTTCTGGCCTTTTTCTCCAAATATGCCAGCTTCCTTACTCTCTAGTTCAATATAACCAAAACGGCAAAGCTTTTGTGTACGAAATCCCTTGCCTGGAAGTACCCCTGCCATCTTTTTATACTTTCCCCCTGCCCCTTCTAACTCCTCCTGCAGATAAAGGAACCCCCCGCATTCCGCAAGGCAGGGCATCCCATTTTGGCAGGCCGTACGAATAGATTCCCTTATTTCAGAAGCTGCTTCCAACTCCCCTGCAAAATTTTCAGGATATCCCCCAGAAAGCAGGATTCCATCTGTTTTTTCAGGCAGCGCCTTATCATGGAGCGGAGAAAAATAGACTAGTTCTGCCCCAAGCTTTTCTAACAGCTCCATATTTTCTGCATAATAGAAGGAAAATGCTTCATCCCTCGCTACCGCAAGGCGGACTTTTCCAGATACTGCCGGCATTTTCGGCAAAGTTCCCATACAATATCCGGCCATATCTGCCACCCCAAAAACCTGCCCAAGTTCCAGCGTCTTTTCCAACACATCTGCAATCCCAGATGCCCACTTCCGAAAAGACTTGATTTCCTCTGGTGCAGATAACCCTAAATGTCTGGATGGTACTGAAAGTTCATTAAGTTCGGGCATATATCCCATCACTTTTACCTGGCATTCCCGTTCAATCACCTCTTTCAGCCTTCCATAATACCCTTCTGAAACCCTATTTAAAATAACCCCGCGAATATGGCAGTCTTTCCTGTATTCTATAATCCCTTGAATCATGGCAGCCAAAGATACACTGACGCCTTTAGCATCTGCAACAAGGATTACAGGTGTATCTGTTATCTTTGCAATTTCATAAGTGCTCCCTTTTTCAGAGGTTCCCCCCAGCCCGTCATAATAGCCCATCACCCCTTCTATTACTGTTATATCTGCGTCCTTTGCCTTATTTTCCAATAAATACTTTACAGTTCCTTCCTCCGACAAAAATATATCCAGGTTGCCCGACTCTGCCCCAAGCACTTTCCGGTGGAACATCGGGTCTATATAATCAGGACCGCACTTAAAAGAAGCCGTCCGATATCCCCTTCTCCTGCAAATCTCTAAAATCCCACACACAATTGTTGTCTTTCCGCTGCCGCTTTTCGGCGCTGCAAACAAAATACGGGGCATTTTCTCTTTCATCTTCCATCCTCCCTTCCTAGAGTGAGTTTAAAAACGAATGATATATACTGTATTACTTGCTTCCATCAGATGATACCTACCCAATGCCTTCCCTTTTGCCACATTTACCTGTACCACTTCCATATTTCGGTATTCTGGGAAAATTTCTTTTACTGTTTCAAGCTGTGCAAGTGTTTCTAGTGTTACAATGTTTATGACAAACCGTACTTTCTCGTTTTTTTCACGGATAGCCTGTATAATTTCAATCAAATTTCCGCTGCTTCCGCCAATAAATACATGCGTCGGCGCTGGAAGCCCTTTTAGGCACTCTGGTGCAGCCCCTTTGACAATTTTTAAATTATCTGTGCCAAAACGGATTTTATTTTCCTGTATTAAGCCAATCCCTTCTTCGTTTTTCTCAACCGCAAACACTTGCCCTCCCTTACAGTGTAAAGCAGCCTCAACAGAAACAGAGCCTGTTCCAGCCCCTATATCATAAACAACAGAACTTTCTGTTAAGGAAAGCTTTGCCAAAGATAAAATACGTATTTCCTGTTTTGTCATAGGAACATTTCCCCTTACAAAAGAGGAATCCTCTATGCCAGAAACGACACTTTTTTCCAATGGCACTCTATTTTCAATTAACATAACAGAAAGGGAATCTGTTTCTATATCCTTCATCTGCCCTGCCGTACCAGACAATATTCTTTCCCCTGGATAGGATAAACGTTCCCCAATCGTGATTTTAAGCTGCTCCATATGATAAGTTAACAACAGTCTGCAAATTTCTTTTGCTGCATTCTGGCTTCCCAGTAAAACACATACCCAACGATGATATTTTATCTTTGTAACCAGGTTCGCCTGTTTTCCATGACAGCTTACAAGCTCCGCCTGCTCCCACGGGACAAAAAGACGGTTCAGAAAATAAATAACAGAAGAAATCCCTGAAACAGGATGTACCTCATACCCCTCTAAATATTTTTCTATCCCTTTTGCACCAGAATAAAACCCGATATCACCAGAATAAACAACTGCAGCTTTTTGGTATTCAGGATGCTCTTTTAAAATATCTGCTATTTCTTCCTTTTTGTAACAAGCATATGACGGCTTTGCGGAAACATCCCCACAAAGTTCTAACAACCGCCCTGCCCCGATTACTACATCACATTTTTCCAGGCAGTCCGCCGCCTCTTTTGTCAGATGCCCTCTATTCCCAGGACCCATTCCAACTAGGTATATCTCCCTTTTTCTTTCCAGATGATATTCCTTTTGTATAAAACGGACTGCTTCTTCTAAAGTAACCACCTTATCTAAGGCAGAGAGGCTTACATTCCCTTTTTTTCTCCCGACTGCCAGGACTCGGACGCCTGCCCGCAGCGCGGCATTGCATTTTTCCGTATATCCTCCCTCTTTCCCTGAATCTTTTGTTACCAGAAATGACGCATTGATTTGCTTCATCATCCAATAATTTAATTCCTCACAAAATGGCCCCTGCATACCAATCAGGTTTTTGCCTGCAAACCCAAGCTGCCTGCATTTTTCCAGGACAGATGCTGAAGGAAGCACCCTAGCATAACACCTGCTTTGATAATTATGGATTTCAGCATATTTTTCCAATTCCTTACTTCCTGTGGTAATCAGGATATTTCCTGCCGTATTGTTTAAATATCCTGCTGCCTCTTCAATACTTTCCATAAAAAGGACTGCTTTTTCTTTCTCTGCTTCTGCCCGCTGTATCCGGATATACGGCAAGGCAGTTTCCTTACACGCCTGCATAATATTTTCTGTTACCTTAACCGCATAAGGATGCGTTGCATCCAGGCAGTATCTTGCTTCTTTTTCCCTAAAAAAAGCTGTCATCTGTTCTGCATCCATCCGTCCAGTATAAATCTTTATATTAGGGCAATCTGGCAAAAGGGAAGCACCATATTCCGTTGCCACACAGATATGGACTTCAAGTGGCATATCCTGGAAAGCCTCTGCCAGATGCCTTCCTTCCACTGTCCCTCCAAACACAACAATACCTGCCATTTTCCCCTCATTTCTGCAAATGGTAGCCCCTTGGCGTCACCATCTGCCCTTTTATCTGTTTTGTACAGGAATTCCCTATAAAAACAGTTGTAAACATATCAACAGCAATCTCCCTAAGTTCTGCAAGAGAAAGGACTGCAACAGATTCCCCTTCTCTGCCAATATTCCTTACCAGCCCGCAGACAGTCTCTGCCTTTCGGTATTCTGACAATATAATACATGCCCTTTTTAAATAATCCTTTCGCTTTTTGCTGGATGGATTGTACAAGCAAATACAAAAATCAGCCATTGCTGCTGCCCTTAGCCGCCGCTCAATTTGCTCCCATGAAGTCATTAAATCACTTAAACTAATCACTGCAAAATCATGCCCTAGGGGCGCCCCAAGCGCAGCCGCCCCAGATAACGCCGCAGTAATCCCTGCTATTGCCACAATTTCAACTTCTAGGAAAGTAGCCCCAAGCTCCATCAAAAGCCCTGCCATCCCATACACCCCGGCATCCCCACTACAGACTACGCTAACCTTCGTCCCTTCTTTTGCAGCTTCTAGCGCCCGCAGGCATCGTTCCCTTTCCTGGCGCATCCCCGTAGCATAATACGTTTTTCCAGGAAATTGTTTTCTCACCAGTTCTGTATATACCGTATATCCAATAATCAGGTCGCTGCTTTCTAATACCTGCTTTGCTTCAAATGTCATCCTTTTAAAATCTCCCGGCCCTATGCCAACAACATATAACGGATTCAAAATACTGCCTTTCCTTTCTGCTTTACCGCAAGTGCTACTGTCACACCATCATATACTCTCTTATGGCAGAGCAGCTCCCCCTCTGCCGCTAATACTGCGCTTCTCTCACAGACACAAGGCACGCCAGTAACCTCTTCCACAAAATGGGAACTGCTAAATTCCCCTGCTGCTTTTTGCAGCTCCTCAGATGAAAATGTAATAAAAGGAACCCCTTTTTCCCGGCAATAGGCAATCAAGCCTGCCTCCTCTTTTTTCAAATCAATACTTGCCACCATACATACTGCATCTGTCCATATTCTTTCCTCTGACAAACACAGCCTTACCGCATCTGCAATTTTTTCTTTCGTTGTCCCTCTCCGGCAGCCAACCCCAACCACCACAACTTTAGGCACAAGGCACAGCGTATTTTCCAAAAAACTGGCAGGAACCTTGTGATAAGAAATAAGAAGAAGCATTTCTTTAGCATTTTTTTTAGCAATGCCGTCCTGATACCAGGAAAGCCCTGCCGGCATCTCCCCTTCTAATGGGAGCTCCGAATCAACCCAAACCTTCCGTCCTTCCAAAATTTCAACCGAAACCTGTTTTGCCATTTCCCAATCTGTTATTAAAAGGGCATTTTTCCTTGCAAATTCATCCACGGCAAACTTCCCTTCCCTGTCTGTTGCCGTCGTTATCACAGGGACTGCCCCTATCCATTCTGCAATCTGCCTGGCTAACTCATTCGCACCTCCTGCATGGCCTGACAAAAGGGAAATACAGAACTTTCCCTGCTCATCCAATACCACAACTGCCGGATCTTTGGATTTATGCCCTAAAAAAGGGGCGATTAACCGTACCGCAATTCCAGCCGCACCAATAAAAACAAGCGCGTCTGCTTGGCTGAAACACTCTCCAACACATTCCTTTAAGCTCTTTTCTTCTGAAAACTCTGGCAGGCTTTTGCATTTCACTTTACAACGAACTTCACTTTCTGGCTGCTCCAACACCCATTTTCCTTCCAGCCTTTTTTGTAGCAAATATGCTTTCTGGCTGCATGAAAAAATAACTGCTTCCATCACAAATCACCATACCCCATCCAAAAATTTATAGTATATCCTAAAACTAACCCTGCTTCTGTATTGCCTTACGATAGCCTGTTGTAAATGAAGCATCATACAACTTTGACTTCTGATATTCCTCCCCAAGTACATTTCCTACAATAATTAATGCCGTTTTATCAATCCCTTCCCGCTCCATATCCTCTGGAAGGTTTCCAACCGTAGTATGGACAATCTTCTCTTCCTCCCAGGTAGCCTTAAAAACAACGGCGGCAGGAGTTTCTGCATAATACCCTCCAGCAAGCAGTTCTTCTCTAACTTTTCCTGCAAGTCCAGAAGATAAAAACAAAACCATTGTAGCCTGATGCACCGCAAGCTTTTGGATGCTTTCCCTTTCTGGGACAGGCGTTCTTCCCTCTGCCCTTGAAATAATAATGCTCTGCGAAACTTCTGGAAGCGTATATTCCATCTGCAAAGAAGCAGCGGCACCACAAAATGAGCTAACTCCTGGACATACTGAAAATGCAATCCCCCTCTTTTTCAATTCATCCATCTGTTCCCTTACTGCTCCATATATCGAAGGGTCGCCAGTATGGAGCCGGACTGTTAGCATCCCCTTCCTTTCTGCTTCTTCCATTACTCCAATAACTTCTTCCAAAGCCATATATGCACTGTTATAAATTCTACAGCCTTCTTTTACTGCCTTCAATAACGCTTTATTAACAAGAGAACCTGCATAAATCACCACATCTGCCTGTTCTAGGTAACGTTGCCCACGGACTGTAATCAAATCTTCCGCCCCTGGCCCAGCCCCGACAAAATATACCATACTACACCTCTTTTCTCTTACAAAACTAATTAAATGCTACCACCGAAAAGCTTTAAAATCCCATCTGCTTTTTTTGTCTTGCCCAAAAAACCAAATTTCTCCGAAAATAAAATAACACCAGCTTCCATCTTATCTCCTGCACGGTAACAGATATGTTCCTCTATCTTTTCACACAAGCTTTTGATAACCTGCTGTTGTAAACGATTTCTATCCAATAACTGCAATATCTCCTCCGTATTGATGCACTTCATAATTTCTGGCACAAGGTTTGCATCCCCGCCGCTTAATACTGTATGGACAGCCAATATTTCACGCCTGCCATCCGCCACCCTGGAATGTGTATTCATAATCCCAGCTGCAAGCTTTACCAGTTTGCCGATATTTCCTACAAGCAAAAAATCCTGCATCCCACAGGCAACTGCAAAATCTAACGTTTCTCCGATATAGTTGCTGCATTTAATGCTTTTATCTAAATCCAGATGGAGAAAAGAGGATACATACCCCTGGCCATAATTTCCAGGGGTAACCAATAGTTTTTTCTCTCCCTGCGCCTGTAGACAGCGTATCTGCAATTCAATGGTATCTATCATTGCTTTTTCGCTCATCGGCTCTAAAATCCCACTGGTGCCAAGGATTGAAATACCTCCTTCAATGCCCAGACGTGGGTTAAATGTCCGCTTTGCAAGTTCTTTTCCTTGTGGAACATGGATTTTTATCAAAAGCGCCCCATTATATCCTGCTACCTTACATACTTCATGGACAGCATGAAAAATCATTTCCCGTGGAACGGCGTTAATTGCAGCCTGCCCCTTTTTTTGCTCCATTCCATCCTTTACAACCCTTCCTACCCCAATTCCCCCATCTAGGAAAAGATTGGGGGATTTTTTAAAACAAAATGCTTCTTTGGGACAGTTACAGCCTTCTTCCACCTTTTCCACACAGGCAAAGATTTCTGCATGATTTGTGACATCAGGATCATCCCCACTGTCTTTTACTACCTTGTACTCTGTTTTTTGTTTTGTATCCACAGATAAAAACACAGGTACAGATACATCTATCCCCTTAGGCGTATGTACCACAACAGCCTCACTATAGTTTCCAAACAGCAGCAGTTCTGCAGCTGCTTTAGCAGCCGCAGTGGCACAAGTCCCTGTTGTAATCCCACAACGCAGCTTTTTCTGGTTTTTTGTCACATAATATTCCATTTATCCACACCTTCCATTATGCTGCCATAAGTGGCATAAACGATTACTCTGGCTATTAAATATTGTAATCATTTTCCTTAGAAATGCCTTAGAGCATATTTGAAAATTCATTCCTTACACACTTCTTTCACAATAATCGTTGTAAAATATCCTGCTTCCTCTGGCAATTCCCCTATTTCCTGATAAACAGCCCGGTTTTCCATTCCGCAATTTATTACCGCATATACTTTTGCCCTACCGCCTTCCTCTAACTTCAACAGCTTCTCTTTGATTTCCCTAACTTGTCCCCCTGACTTCATCAATATCCGCGTTCCACTATACTGCCCTAACTCTTCTGTACAATACAGCCCTGGCAGGATATGGATTTGCTCCCGCCTGCTCCCAAGCGGCACAGACAGTTCCGCAGCAGCTGCACAAAAAGATGGGACGCCGCTGATTATCTCTGCTTTACAGCCTGCCTTCCTAACCCTCTCATGAAACTCCATATAACTTCCATATACCGTCGGGTCTCCCAGATTCAAAAAAGCAATATCCTTTCCTTCCCTAAGTTCTTTTATCAACCGCCCGCTTCCTGCATCATATGCTTTTAAAAGCTTTTCTGTATCAGAAGTCATTGGGACAGGCACTGCAACCACTGGCTTTTTTTCCAGCCCAGCAACTGCCCCTTTTGCTATCTTATATGCAGTACAAGAAGCAGGTTCTTTTGCCGGGATGCCAATCAACTCACATCCCATAATTCTTTTTACCGCTTTTACTGTAATTAACTCTGGATCCCCCGGTCCTACCCCTATCCCATATAATATCCCTGTCATATTCCACCTCACAGTATTTTACTTTAGAGCAACTCTAACAGCTTATCTATATATATTTTCCGGAACTGGGGATATTCCCCTAGCCCTTTTACCACTGCTTCTGCCTGAAACCCTGCATCCCGAAGCTTTGCCAGATATGAATCCTCTTCCCCTGCCATATCATTTCTGGCATGGTCTCCTGCCACTACCATAAAAGGATATAGCAACACCTTTTTATCTGAACTGCGCTTTTGCAGGTTCCTAATTGCATCCTCTAAATCCGGTTTTGCCTCTACCGAAGCAATCTGTACGTTAAAAAGCCCCCTTTCCAAAAAAGCCTCATTCATCTGCTGATACCGTATATTAGAAGCATCTTCTGAACCATGCCCCATTAGGATATATTCATAGTCTAGGCAAAAACTAAACATCTCACTGAGCAGTAGCGCTATCCTGATGCAATCCTCCCTTTCCTGAAGCACCGAAGAAGCTATTTTTATTGCATCAAAAGATTCCCTGTAATTTTCCAGTTCCCTAACCATCTTTTGATATTCTATTCCCGGAATCATATGGGAAGGAATCACAAACAAACAGCTAACCCCATCTGAAAGCACCTGTTTCACTGCCTGCCCTACAGTGTTTACCTGAATCCCCTTCCTAGAAAGCTTTTCTACCACCATCCTGCTGGTATAGGCTTGGTATAGCGGGATACCACCTGCCATTTCCAAATCCCTTGCAATGCATTCTAAGCTGTTGTCCCTTGCCTCCTGGTACGCTGTCCCAAAACTAACAAGAAGTATCGCTTTTTTCATGTTTTTTCCTCTCCACAAACCTGCCCATCAGAAAGGCAATCACACCTACTCCAATCCCTGTCTGGACACAAAAAAACAAACTTTCCACTTCACCTGGGATTTCACCATTCAGTATAGTTTCAAATACAGGGGTAACCCAAGGCTCATATTCCCCCTGGATTTCTTCTACTTTAACACTTCCAGCATCGTCAGATCCCCCAAATTCCGCGCCTTTTAGTGCAAATAGCGGAACAACAATAATCAATACCACAAGACATAATAAAAAAATCATTAACTTCGCATCTTTTTTCATCGCTTACCTTCTTTCAAACATACTCTAATGCTACCTGCCCAAATAACTTTATTTTTCATACCGGATTGCTTTTAACTCCTGTGCCGCATAATTTTCCAAAGCAACCATAATCATTACAGTCAAAGCCCCTTCTGCCACAGCAAGCGGAAGCTGTGTCGGGGCAAATACCCCTAAAAATTTTGCTGCTGATGCCAAAACCCCGCCGTTAGGGTCTGGATAGGCAAATGCAAGCTGGAAACTGGTAATACAGTAAGTACCTAAATCCCCAACCGCAGCCGCCACAAATATGCCAGCCCTTTTATTTATATTAAACTTCCGGCAAACCAGCCAGATTCCATAAGCAGCAGCTGGCCCTGCAATTGCCATAGAAAATGTATTTGCCCCCAGCGTTGTAAGCCCTCCATGCGCTAAAAGGACTGCCTGGAAAATTAACACAATACTCCCTAAAATCCCAGTGATGCACGGCCCAAAAAGAATTGCGGCAAGCCCAGCCCCAGTCATATGGGAACAGCTTCCCGTTACAGACGGAATCTTTAAAGCAGACAATACAAAGATATAAGCGCCCGCCATTGCTAATATTGTAACTGCTTTTTTGTTTTCTGCAAACACTTTTTTCATCTCATAAAGCCCCTTTACGAAAAACGGGAGGCATACAACTCCCCATGCAATACAAAAAAACGGGGAAAGATATCCCTCCATAATATGCATTGCCCCTGCTGCTGGGCTAACTGCCAAAATTGCTGCCAGCACAATACTGATTCTCAATGTCCTTTTTTGCATTTTTGTCATTTTTCCTCCTATTCTTTGCTATGGGTAAACTATCTTACAAACACACCCTGCCACAATATTGCCCATATATACTTTATCATTTCTTAATATCATGTAACGCCAAGATTTTCTCTGCTGCCTGTTCGCCTGTTCGCGGATATTCCCCCTGTTCCTCCACAAGCTTCGCCTTTCTAAGAGCCTCCCAGATTGCCATTACAGTAGGCTTTTTCAAATGCGCCCTTTCCATAATCTCCCCCTGCCTGAAAATTTCCTGCGGCGGTCCATCTGCAATTAGGCATCCATTGGAAAATACCAAAACCCTGTCTGCAAAACGATATGCAAAATCCACATCATGTGTCGCAACCAAAATCGTCTTTCCCTCTTTATGTAACCAGTATAGAATCTGTTCCACTTTTTCTGCATTTATTGGGTCCAATGCCGCCATCGGTTCATCAAACAAAAAAATTTCCGGCCTCATTGCCAGGATATCCGCAATGCTTACCCTCTTTTTCTCACCCCCACTCAAATAATGCGGTGGCCTGTCCTGCAAATCAGACAGCGACAAATATTCTATTGCCTCCTCCACCCTTTCGATTACTTCTTCTTTTGAAAGCCCAAGATTTATTGGCCCAAAGGATACTTCTGCCCTTACATTTGAAGCAATTAGCTGGCTGTCTGCATCCTGGAATACAAACCCCACGTTTCTTTGCAGTCTTCTCCTTTCCTTTTTCCCAACCTTTTTCCCATCCCAAAAAATTTCACCCTGTCCTGCTTGCAACACTCCATTCAGATTTAGGAAAAATGTAGATTTTCCTGCCCCATTCGGGCCCATTACCGCAATCTTCTCTCCCCTCTTCACAGAAAAGCAAATATTCTTTAAAACAGGCTTTTTTTCATAGGAAAATGACAGCCCTTTTCCTTCCAGCAATATATCATCCATCCGATTTCCCCCTTTCCCTAAAATCCTGTTACTATATCCTAACCACCATGCATAAAACCTGCCCACAAAGCTGTCAGACGCTGCAAAAGCAGCAGCTCATTTTTTACTTATGCAGCCCAATGCCAGATATAACAAAATAATTACGCTAAAATACAAAACGCCAAAAGCAACCTGGCAGAACCTAACTGGTTTTTCTTCTGTCAAAAACTCTATCCTGCCCTGATATCCTCTTGCCAGCAAAGCATCATAATATGTATTTCCCTTTTTCAGCGCAACTACAAACAAATTTCCCCCGATTGCCGCAAACGTCTTAAAAGACTGCCAGATAGTACAGCCGCCAAGCCTTGCCTTTGCTGCCGTCTGCATTTGGGACGCCGCATCAAATAAAATAAATATATAACGGTATACCAATTGCATAAGTTCCAAAAATATCCATGGAAGATGCAGCTTCCGCAAAACAAGAATCAGTTCATCTACAGGCGTAGAAAAAGACATCATATACAACGCGCTGATTCCTGCCAACACCTTAAAAAACGCCTGAACAGCCGCCAACAAACTCTCCTGTCCCATACACAAATAGAAAAAATGGGCAGAAAAATTCCACTCCCCAACCGGGCTTCCTGCAAAAGAAATAGCAATCGCCAAACAGCTAAATAACAGGAAAACAACTGGAGCCAACATATACCGCAAATACACCCTCCAGGAAGTCTTCCCTACCATCAGCGTAAGCACCCCCATGGCGAACATTACAAAAAGCGACACCACAATACAGTTAAATGCTATCACCAAAAACAAGGTTGTTACTGCCAAAAATACTTTAAAAGCAGCATTCCAGCTTCTCATCCTGGATTGATATGCGTAATAATCAATCTGCATAAATCCCTTCTCCTGTTAACAGGCATAATGTACGGTGCAATTTCCTATCACATAAAAAAGTGCACCACCACGATTACAGCAATTCCTATCATAAAAAACCTGCCTGCCTTGCAGCGTTTACCACATGCAATGACAGACAGGTACACAAAAGAAACCTCTCCCATCGATTTAAAAAACGAACTTCACAGAACATGCCAAAAAGCTTTTCACTGACACCTTCCTGGAGAAGCAAATTATATAAGAATCTGTACATCGCAAACCTTATAATTACAAACAAAAAGGCAGGTCTTCTGACTTTTGCATCATCACATTTTTCCATCTTCCCATTTTCACAGTGACTGCCTTACGGCAAGGCCTTGTTTGGAAATACCATCCTAAACAAGGTACTTGAAAAATGCTCCGCATACACAGCGACGGGATCGTCCGGGATTCCCACCCGGTTCCCTATTATCCTGAACCACAGCTAATAGTATAGCTGCACAGGCACCTTTCTGTTTTAAATTGTCTAACAATATCTATTAATATAGCACCCTTCTCTATAAATTGCAAGAAGTTGCCTAGAGCGTGTTTGAGGCAAATCTCCCACAAAGTTACTATTCACAGCCAATCGTAGCCGGATCTCAATAAAAAATCTCTTCC